>NZ_JBEXPK010000063.1:0-46896 GCF_040612015.1 Streptomyces sp. NPDC006476
ATGCAGTACCGCCCCCGCCTCATCGAGGGCCTCATCGCCAAGACCGGGCTCGATCTCCAACCGCCGTAACCTCAGCCGTTAAAGATCTCTAGCCGACTGCGTGCAGCGCGCCGCGGCGCGAGGCGATGATCGTCCGTAACGGAAAGGGCGGCGACTTCCGCGACTTCACCGCGATCGAGACCTGGGCGGCGTCCGTCGCCGACGAACTGGCGGGGGCGCCCCGGTAGAGCTGATCCCGGTCGTCGTGGCACTGGTCCTGCCGGCCCGGCGCCTGCACCGAGGACACCAGGGACCCGCGATGTGGTTTCCGGCACGATCACACGGAACGATCCCGGCGCACGGTGCGCCGGGATCGTTCCGTGTCGCGAGCCGTGGTCAGCGGTTCAGGGTCAACGGCACGGTGTCGACCGTCACGGGCCGGCCGTCCTGCGGCGACACGAAGTACGCCGTGAGCAGGCCGGGGCCCGAACGGGTCGCCTTGTAGGGGATGGTGACGTCGAAGCTGCCGCGGGTGCCGGTCCCGGACGTCGCCCGGACCTGGATGTCGGCCGCGGTGTGCTTCGAGGCGTCGGTGAGCTTCAACCGGAACACCGCCTCGAAGGTGTTGGCCGTGCCCCGGACCCGCAGGGGCGTCCGCACGGTGTCGCCGATCAGCGGGGACTCCACCAGGACGGCCGGGGAGAGGTCCTCGAAGTCGGCCCGTCCGACCGGCCCGTTGAGGACGACGCCCTCGCTGCCGAACCGCTGCACCGGTTTGCCGTCGATCTCGAAGCGGACCTTGTGGACACCGGAGAATCGGGTCGCGGTGAACACGACCTGTGCGAGCCGCGCCCGCAGGGACAGGCTGCCGCCCCCGTCGTCGTAGCGGCCGGTCAGGTCGACCGTGGCGACGCGGTCATGGACGACGAGGGAGCGCAGCCGCGTCCCGGACGGGATGGCGGTGGTACGGCTCTGGTGACGCTCGGAGCTGCTCGGGCCGGCCAGCAGGGCGCGCAGTGCGCCGGTGGCCGTCGCGGGTGCCGTGACGGTGCGGGGGGCCGGTGAGACCTTCGCGCCGTGCAGGAAGTACACGGCCGTTCGGGCCGTCGTGGCCGCCGGGGTGGTGTGGGCGCGGGCCGAAGGGCGAGGGGTCGCGGCCCCGGGCGCGGTGGGCGCACCCGAGGTGCCCCCGGACGTGCCCGTCCCTGTGCCGGTCTCCGTGCCGGTTCGCGTGCCCGTGCTCGTTCCCGTGGACGGAGAGCTGTCGCAACCCGCGAGGGCGAGGGCGAGGAGCGGCACCGTCAGCGCGGCCGACAGCACGAGAGCGCGGGGTCCGGACGCGTGGGACGGACGCAGGGATTCGCTGTTCATGGCAGTCTCCTCCGACGCTTCCAGCACACCGCGCGCACCGCACGCCCTCCAGAGCCGTTCGGCCCCGGTTGCGGCCCGAACGGCCCTGCGGACGAGGGCCGTTCGGCGCCGGAGGGCGGACGCGGGACCCATGCCCGCGGTGCCTCGTGGCGAGAAGGCTGAAGGCGCACGGTCGACGAAGGGCGGTACCGATCATGTCCGTCACCCACGACCACGGCTTCGAGCTGCATGCCGACCGTGGCCGGCGGATGGTGCGGATGGATCCCGGCGGGCGCGAGATGGTCATCACCTGCGGGGCCGCCCTGTTCAACGTGCGCGTCGCCGCGTTTCTCCAAGTCATCGACAGCTCCGAGAAGGTGGAGACCGTGACGGACCTCGTGCGCAGCGCGGAGCAGGCCGACCGGGCCGACTTCTGGCACCGCTTCCACACCCAGCCCCTGGAACACCCCGAACTGCGCGGCGAGTTGCGTAGGAACGCTCACGCCGCCCGCCGACGGAGGTACTGAAAGCGCGCGCCGGTCGCGGTACGGCACTGACCCTCATCACCCGAAGAACACCTCGAACTCGTCGTACAGCGATGGATCCACCACCTTGATCCGGCCCCGGGTTTCGTCGAGGGGGATGCGCACGATGTCGGTGCCGCGCAGGGCGACCATCGTGCCGAAGGCGCCGTCCTTGACCGCGTCGACGGCGTGCAGTCCGAAGCGCGTGGCCAGCCAGCGGTCGAAGGGGCTGGGTGTGCCGCCGCGCTGGACGTGTCCGAGGACGGTGGTGCGCGCCTCCGTGTCCGTGCGCCGTTCGATCTCCTGGGCCAGCCACTCGCCGATGCCCGACAGCCGCACATGGCCGTACTCGTCCAGCGAGCGGTCCTTGAGGATCATCCGGCCCTCCTTGGGCACGGCTCCTTCGGCGGCGACGACGATCGGGGCGTAATGGCTCTTGAAGCGGTTCTTCACCCACGCGCAGACCTGGTCGACGTCGAAGGGCCGCTCCGGGACGAGGATCACGTTGGCGCCGCCCGCGACGCCGGCGTGCAGGGCGATCCAGCCGGAGTGACGTCCCATCACCTCCACCACCAGGGTGCGCATGTGCGACTCGGCGGTGGTGTGCAGCCGGTCGATGGCCTCGGTGGCGATGCCGACGGCGGTGTCGAAACCGAAGGTGTAGTCGGTGCCGGCCACGTCGTTGTCGATGGTCTTGGGCACCCCGACCAGCCTGACCCCCTGGCGGCTCAGCTCCGTGGCCGCGCCGAGGGTGTCCTCGCCGCCGATCACGATCAGCGCGTCGACCTCGTTCGCGGCCAGGGTGTCCTGGACGCGGCGCACACCGTCCTCGTGCTTGAGGGGGTTGGTACGGGAGGAACCGAGGATGGTTCCGCCCCGCGGCAGGATCCCGCGCACGGCGGCGATGTCCAGCTGCACCACCTTGCCCCGGAGCGCGCCGAGCCAGCCGTCGCGCAGGCCGACGAACTCGAAGCCGTACTCCTGGACGCCCTTGCGGACGACACTGCGGATCACGGCGTTCAGACCGGGGCAGTCACCGCCGCCGGTCAGCACTCCGATCTTCATGGCTTCCTCCGAGAGCCGGGAGCCAGGTGTCTCATTCCCCATCATGAGCGCCCCCGCTGCCGGGGGCGACTTCCGTGGCGCCCGCCGCCGCAGACGTCGATCAGCGGCCCGTCGGGTGCCCCATGGCCCTCGCCGAAGGCCCGACGGACCCTGTCCGGAGGCGGCCGGTCCGGACACCATGGACGTACGGCGTTCTCACGCGCCGTCGAAGGCCGTGACACACCCTGTCACGCACACGCCCGGAGGTGAGGGGCCAGATGTCCGTTCACAACGAGCTGGCGCACGCGCTGCACGCTCTCGACGACCTCGTCCGGTCGGTGGGCCGGCTGCAGAGCCGCCTGGGGGAGGGTCCGGACCTCCGCCGGGTGCGGGCGGACGCCGATCACCTCCGGGAGGATCTGGACCTGTTGGGACGGAGTGCGGCGGCCGCGGTGCCGGCTGAGGCCCCCGGGCAGCCCGAGGTCGTGTTCATTCCTTCCGCGCCGTACGACCTGTCGATGTGGGTCGGTTGCGAGGACGAGGGCGTCGGCTCCCGGCACGGGCCCGACCGCCGTCCGGAAGGCCGGACGGGCCGGCTGTCGCGCCGGGCTCTGTACGAGAAGCCTTGAAGCCTTTTATAAGAAACAGCGGGTACGTTGCGAGGATGCGCTGCGCTCGGCAGGCGGCGCGGGGGGAAGGGTGCCGGCGGCCCGCCCTCGCCCCTCTCGTCCGCGACCGGCCGCACGGTGCCGGAGGACGACATGTCCGCGACCAAACACCGGTCCACCGTCCTGTCCGTGCTGCCCTTCGCCATGATGGCCGCGGTCGCCCTGCTCGACGTCGCCACGGGTCCGACCATGCACTTCCTGCCGCTGGTGTCGCTCGGACCGGCCTTCGCCCCCCTGGTGGGCGGCTGGAGACGCACCGCCTGCGTCGGCGCGATCGCCCTGCTGCTGTGCCTCACCCTGGCCTGGTACGACAACCTGACCGACGTGCGACGCGCCTCCGTGACCCTTGCCTCCGTCCTGGGCGTCACCGTCGCGGGACTCGTGGCGGTGTCCATGCGCCGCAAACGCGAGGCGGAGCTGGACAACGTCCGCTCGATCGCCGAAGCGGCCCAGCGGGTGCTGCTCAAGCCGGTGCCGAGGCTGGCCGGACGGCTGCGGGCGGCCGTCTCCTACACCTCCGCCGTGGCCGAGGCCCGCATCGGCGGCGACCTGTACGAAGTCGTCGCCGCGCCGGAGGGCGTCCGGGTCATCGTGGGGGACGTCCAGGGCAAGGGGCTGGAGGCGGTGGAGACCGCGGCCGTGGTCCTGGGGGCCTTCCGCGAGGCGGCGCTGGACGAGGCGGACCTGGAGCAGGTCGGGCACCGGCTCGAGCGGTCGGTGGCCCGGCAACTGGACGGCGAGAAGTTCGTGACCGCCATCCTCGCCGAGGTGAGCGACCATCAGGTCACCTTCCTCAACTTCGGCCACCCGGCCCCCATGGTGATCCGCGCCGACGGCACCATGGATCTCCCTCAGCCTTCTGCCTACGCGCTGCCGCTCGGGCTCGGCGAACACGGGGGCGCCGAACCGGAGCCGTTCGTCACCGACTTCCGCCCCGGCGACCAACTGCTGCTCTACACCGACGGCATCATCGAGGCCCGCGACGCCGACCACCGCTTCTACCCGCTCACCGAACGCGCCCACCTGCTCAAGGAACCGGATCCCGAGGCCGCGCTGGAAACCCTGCGCCAGGACCTGCTCCACCATGTCAACGGCCCGCTTCAGGACGACGCCGCGATGCTCTTGCTGCGCTACCGGTGACGCTCGCTCAGAGATCGCCCATGTGCTGACAGGTTCTGGTCAAAGGTTGCCCAAGCGCCGGACGCTCTCTTCCGGCCATGATCGGGTTTCTCCCGACGGCTTTCCGATGCCCGTTTGGGAGGACTTGGTGCCCGCACCGACCCGTAGAAGACGGTGGCTCACGATCTGTGCCATCACCGCATCCGCCGGCCTCGTCGCGATACCCGCGAGCGCCTCGTCCGGCGGGAAGAGCAGTCCCTTCGGGGTCCGCGCGCTCAAGCAACTGGCCGCCGAACGTGGTCAGTCGGCGGGTGTCATGAGTCCGAAGGCGGAGGACGGCGACCCCGACGGCGGCAACGAGGCGGACGAGATCGCCGAGGGCGCCGACCAGTACGCCGAGGCCCGCACCTCTCCCGGTATCGTCGCACCCGGCGCGTACGGCGCGGCCTGGAGCAGCCTGACCAAGCTGCCCGCCACCGGCGGCAGTTGGCGTGACATCACCGACCTGCCCTACAACTCCGACGACTCCCGCTACCGGGACATCGACTCCAACTCCAGCGGCGGCTCGGGCAATGTCACCGGCCGTATGGCCGCGATCGCGGCCGACGACGACGGATACGTGTACGCGGGCAGCGCCGGCGGCGGTGTGTGGCGCTCCCAGCGGGGCGGCGGGCACTGGAAGCCCATCAGCGACAAGCTGCCCTCGCAGTCGACCGGCGCGCTCGCGCTGGACGGGGCCGGCCGGCTGTGGCTGGGCACCGGCGAGGCGAACACCAACGCGGACGCCTACCTCGGCAGCGGCGTGTACGTGCTGTCCGACCCGCACCACGGCGGCTTCTCCACCCGCAGCCGGGTCGGCGGTGACGAACTGGAGTCCACGACCGTCCGCCAACTCCGGTTCGGGGCGGGCAAGGTGTGGGCGGCGACCAGCGAGGGCGTGTGGAGCCACTCCACCAAGACGCTGAAGGGCGCCTGGAAGCTGGAGTTCGCGCCCAACCCCGACTATCTGCCGGGCGGTTCGAAGGCGAACGACGACTCGGCCGCGTACAAGAACATCACCAACGACATCGCCTTCGACCCGAAGAACCCCTCGAAGGTGATCCTGGCCGTCGGCTGGCGCAGCGGCGACGACTACAACGGCTTCTACACCAAGAACGCCAAGGGTGCCTGGACGCGGATCACCACCGGCTTCGGCGACCTGCCGACCGACGCGGACAACGTCGGCACGGTCACCTTCGCCCGCGCCGCCGACGGCTCGCGCTACTACGCCATCGACGAGTCGCCCGAGCAGATGGCGTCCAACCCGGACAGCGGCCTCATGGGCATCTACAGCGCCGCCTCGCCGTTCGGGCCGTGGACGAAGGTCGCCGACTACAAGCAGCTGGCCGCCGACGGCTCGGCGCTGACCTCCAGCGGCTACATGCCCGGCGTGCAGGCCTGGTACAACCAGTTCCTGACCGTCGACCCGGCGAACCCCAAGCACGTCTACGCGGGTCTGGAGGAGGTCTACGAGTCCAAGGACGGCGGCACCACCTGGTCGACCGTCGGCCCGTACTGGAACTTCGGGTTCTCCTGCTGGAGCATCGACCCGGCCAAGCAGACCGGTGAGTGCAACCAGACCACCCACTCCGACCAGCACGGCGTCGCCATCGGCCGCTACCACGGCAAGAGCTTCGTGTACGTCGGCAACGACGGCGGTGTCTACAAGCGCCCCGTCAACGGCTCGCAGGACGCCTCCGGTCACGCCACCGACTGGACCTCCCTCAACGACGGCACCATCGACACCCTGCAGTACTACTCGGTCGGCGTCGGCAAGGACCTCGACCACGGCGGAGTCTCCGTCACCGGCGGCCTCCAGGACAACGGCCAGTCCGTGCTGCGCAGCAACGACACCGTGATGGGCTCCAACTTCGGCGGCGACGGCGGCGACACGCTCACGGATCCCGCCAACGGGTGCAACATCGCCGAGGAGTACGTCTACCTGTCCGTCCAGGTGACCCAGAACTGCGCGGTGAACGACGGCAGTTGGGTCACCGACGCGAGCAAGGCGACGTCGTACAACGTCGCCCCGGCCGACAACGCCACCAGCGAGGCCCGCTTCATCGCCCCGCTCGCCACGGACGCCAAGGACAGCAACACCTGGATCGCGGGCGGCCGGCACATCTGGGTGCAGACCCGTGGCTACGCCATCCGCAGCGGCTCCGAGTGGAAGAGCGTGTACGACCTCGGCGCCGGACGCACCGCGACCGCCGTCGCCGCCTCCGGCGGCAAGGTGTACGCGGCCTGGTGCGGCCCCTGCAACAACCAGGGCTTCGCCCGCGGCATCTCCGTCGGCAACGCGGACGGCACCGGCTGGCACGACATCACCCTGCCGGCCACCGGGACGGTCCCCAACCGCTACCTCAGCGGCTTCGCGATCGACCCGAAGAACGCCGACCACGTCTTCCTCGCCGTCAACGGCTTCTCCCGGCACTGGACCGAGGGCCCCGGCGCCGGAGTCGGCCACGTCTTCGAGTCCACCGACGGCGGCACCACCTGGAAGGACGTCTCCGCCAACCTCCCCGACGTGCCTACCAACTCGGCGATCGTCCTGCCCAACGGAGGCCTGGCCGTCGCCACCGACCTGGGTGTCGTCTACCGCGCCCCGGGCCACACCAAGTGGCAGCGCGTCGGCTCCCTCCCGGCCGTCGCCGTGCTCCAGCTGAAGCTGAGTCCCGACGGGCGCACCCTGTACGCGGCCACGCACGGCCGCGGCATCCACACCATCAAGGTCCGCGACTGCGACTGACCGTCGTAGGGCAGCGGCACAGGGCGGTGATCCCGGCTTCCGGGGTCACCGCCCTTGGCTGAGAGAGTCAAGGGGCCGTCAATTCTCCATGGAGCGGACCGGGTTGGTACAGAGTGCGTTGACATGACCATGTAAGGGCAGCAGAGTGTCGGCGTCCCGAATGCCGGACGTGCCCCTTCTCGGAAAGGGAACGGATCATGGCCCTGAATTCACTGCTCCACCGCATGGCGAGACCCGGCCTGGTGACGGCGGCCCTGGCGGTCGGCACGCTGGTCCTGTCGACGGGGACCGCGACCGCCGCACCCTCCCTCACCCGGATCAGCTCCGACCCGTACACCAACTCCACCAGCCAGCACGCCACCGAAGTCGAGCCGGACACCTTCTCCTACGGCTCCACGATCGTCTCCGCCTTCCAGGTCGGCCGGTTCACCGACGGCGGTGGCTCGAACGTCGGATTTGCGACCTCCAAGGACGGCGGCGCCACCTGGACCCAGGGATTCCTGCCGGGGATCACCACCCAGGCAGGCGGCACCTTCCAACGGGTCAGCGACGCGTCGGTGGCCTACGACGCGAGGCACAATGTCTGGCTGATCTCCAGCATCCCCATCACCTCGTCCGTCTCCGTGCCCGAGGTGTTCACCAGCCGCTCCACCGACGGCGGACTGACCTGGAGCAACCCCGTGGTCACCGCGACCGGTTCGAGCCTCGACAAGAACTGGATCGTCTGCGACAACACCGCCACCAGCGCCTTCTACGGCAACTGCTACACCGAGTACGACAACAACGGCGACGGCGACCGCATCAAGATGACCACCTCTTCCGACGGCGGCCTCACCTGGGGCGCGTCGAAGAACACCGGCAACAACGCCACGGGCCTCGGCGGCCAGCCCGTCGTCCAGCCGAACGGCACCGTGGTCGTGCCGATCGCCAACGCCTCCGAGACGGCCATCCGCGCCTTCACCTCCACCAACGGCGGCAGCTCCTGGACCAACGCCACCACCGTGGCGACCGTCAGCACCTTCACCGTGCGCGGCGGTTTGCGCAGCGGCCCGCTGCCCTCCGCGGAGATCGACGCCGCCGGCAAGGTGTACGTGGTCTGGCAGGACTGCCGGTTCCGCGCGAGCGGGGGCTCCTGCACCGCAAATGACATCGTGATGGCGACCACCAGCAACGGCACCACCTGGTCCTCGGTGGCCCGTATCCCGATCGACGCGACGACCAGCACCGTCGACCATTTCATACCCGGGCTCGCGGTCGATCCGGCCACATCCGGCGGCACGGCGCACCTGGCGCTGACGTACTACTACCACCCGGTGGCCAACTGCACCGCTTCCACCTGCCAGTTGGACGTCGGGTACGTCTCCTCTACCAACGGCGGCAGCACCTGGACCGCGCCGACCCAGCTGGCCGGCCCGATGAACCACTCCTGGCTGGCGAACACCACACAGGGCACCATGGTCGGCGACTACATCTCCACGTCCTTCTCCGGCGGAACGGCCCACCCCGTCTTCGCCGTGGCGTCGGCGCCCAGCGGGTCGGTCTTCAACGAGGCGATGTACGCACCGGCGTCGGGTCTGACCGCGGCCGCCGGCACCGCCCCCGTCACGACCGCCACCGTCCGGGACAACGTCTTCTCGGCCCGCCTGGCCGCGATCGCCTACGCCCAGTGGCTGGCCAACGGCGGCACGGAGGGCGGCGAGGACAGCCCCTGACCCACAGCCGCTCCGGGGGCGTTCGGAAATGAGGCGCCGGACGCCCCCCCGCGGTCCCTGCCGCTCAGGCCGAGAGCAACCCGCGGCCCAGCCAGTCGGCGGAGTCGCGGGCGCCGGGCAGGGCGAAGAAGTAGCCGCCGCCGGTGGGGGTGATGTAGTCGACGAGGGGTTCGTCGATGAGGCGGGTCTGGGTCGCCTCGAACTGCCGTTTCACGTCCTGCTGGTAGCAGCAGAACACCAGGCCCATGTCGAGGTTGCCGACGTCGTCGATCCCCCGGTCGTAGTTGTAACCGCGGCGCAGGATACGGGTGTTGTCGGTCTGCGCGGTGCGCGGGTTGGCCAGCCGGATGTGCGCGTCCAGGGGGACCGCGGTTCCGTGCGGGTCCTTGGCGTAGTTGGGGATGTCCGTCTCCACGGCGCCGTCGAGCGGGGCGCCGGTGTCCTTGCGGCGGCCGAACATCTTCTCCTGCTCGGTGAGGGAGACCCGGTCCCAGAACTCCACCAGCATGCGGATGATCCGGATCACCTGGTAGCTGCCGCCCTTCGCCCAGGCGGGTTCGCCGTCACCGTCCCCGACCCAGATCAGCCGGCTGGTCTCGCGGGCCGAGGTGACGTCGGGGTTGGCGATGCCGTCCTTGAAGCCGAGCAGGTTGCGCTGGGCCCCGGTGGGCCGCGGTGTGTTCTGGAAGCCGTCGATGCGCCACTTGATCTGCATGGCGCCGCGGGTGTGCTTGGCGATGTCGCGCAACGCGTGCAGGACGGTGTCCTGGCGGTCGGCGCAGATCTGCAGGGAGAGGTCGCCGTGGCACTCGGCCGGTTTGAGGTTGTCGTTGGGGAAGGTCCGCATCGCCGTCAGCCGGCTCGGCCGGGCCTTGGCGAGACCGTAACGGTCGTCGAAGAGGGAGGCGCCGACGCCGACGGTGACGCTGAGCCCGTCGGCGGGCACGGTCGGGCCGAGGATGCCGTTGTCGGAGGGCGGGGCGCCCACACCGAGGTCGGCAGGGGTTCCGCCGGAGGTGAGGAAACGGGCGCGGGCGGTGATCGTCCTGAGCAGCTCGGCCAGTTCGGTCCGGTTGCCGGCGATGACGTCGAAGGAGACGAAGGCGGCGGCCGCGGGGGCGGGCGTGACGATGCCGGCCTGGTGGACCCCGTGGAAGGGGACCTTGGTCGCGGCGGGCGTCTGCGTGGCGGCCTGGGCGGTGCCGCCACCGCTCTCCGCGAGCGCGAGACCGCCGCCCGCCAGGACCGCCGAGGCGGCTCCGGCTCCCAGGGCCGTCTTCACGAAGGAGCGGCGGCCGGCACCGGCGGGGCAGCCGCCCTGCGGGACGGGGGATGCGGCGGACGGCATGGGGGCGTTCCCTTCACTGCGTTCGGGCTGGTGCTGTGCGTGGTTCATCAGGCGGACTTCCGGATCTCCAGCAGGTCGGGGACCGGGGAGAGGTCCTCCAGGAGCTGGCCGGTGGCTCCGTCGAGACGGGCGCGGGTGGTCTGGTCGAGCCGCTCGACGGGGGTCCAGGAGGCGCCGTGACGGGCGGCGTCGAGAAGTGCCTGAAGCCGTGCGATGTCCGCGTCGACCGTCGGCAGCAGGTGCGGGGAGCGGGTGGTCAGCAGCGGCCTGAGCACGGTGAGCAGTTCGCGGGTGCCCGCGAGGTTGGCGTCGGCGGTGGCGAGGTTGGTGCCGCTGCCCTCGTCGGTGTCGCCGGTCAGCTCGAACTGCAGGGTGTTCTCGAGGATCTCGTGGGCGCGCAGCGGCAGGTCGCCCGGGTCGAAGTCCTGGTGCGGGAACGCCTCGCGCAACCCGGCCGCGTCGACGGCCAGTTGCTCGGCGGGACCGGTGAGCGACGTCGCCGGCTCGCCGTGCCACAGGCCGTGCTCGACGCGGAGGAAACCGGTGAAGTCCTTGTCGTGGACGCCGCCCGGCAGCCCGTCGGCCCGGCCGTCGATCCTCTGGTCGAAGTCCTCGAAGGTGCCGTAGGCGGCGCCGAGCGAGGCGTAGGTGCGGTGCGCGGTGAGCCAGTCGGTGCGGGCCTTGCCGAGACGACCGCCCTTGACGTCGGTCGCGAGCGCGCGGGTCTGGGTGACGAGCGTGGCGAGGCCCTGGTCGACGTACGCCTTGTACTGGGCGAGCGGGCCGGCGAGGTCCTGCGCGGAGACCGGTACGACCGCCTTCGCCGATCCCGTACCGGCGACGCGGACGGCCTTGGAGGTGACCACGGCGCCGCCGGTCGGCACGCACCGCCAGGCGTACGTGCCGCCGCCCACCGTGGCGACCAGGGCGCGGGTCGTGCCCGGGGCCAGGCCCTCGATCTCGCCGTAGACCGCGTTGGTGGCCGGATCGACCAGGTACACCTCGGAGGTCTTGTCACCGGTGTTGTGCATCTGGAAGGTCTGCCGCCCGGGCTTGGGCGCCGAGAACCCCTTGCCGCACTCCTTCTCGGAGACGGCCACGGTCTGCGCCGCGGCGGGTTTGGGCCGGCCGAGGGCGACGGCGAGGCCCGCGATCACGGCCGGCACGGTGACGACGGCTACCGGCACCACCCAGCCGGGACGGTGCCGGGCGGACCGGGGGGCGTCCTGGGCCCGGGGCGTCTCCTCGCGGACCGGCTTCGGTGCCGTATCCCGCACACCGCGCACGAACAGCGTCATGACGACGGCGAGGTAACCGCCGTACCCGACCACCTGGAGCCAGGTCATGGTCGGCGTCAGGTTGAACACGCCCTGCACGAGGGTGCCGTACCAGGAACCCGCGTCGACGCTGCCGCTCAGGTCGAAGGCGAAAGCGGTGTTCCCCGGCAGGACGCTGCCCTCCTGCAGATCGCGCAGGCCGTAGCCGAGGACGCCGGCCGCGATGACGATCAGCACGGCACCGGTGGCGGTGAAGAACTTGGTCAGGTTGATCCTCAGCACCCGCCGGTACAGGCCCCAGCACAGGACGGCGGCCAGTACGAGGCCGATCGCGGCGCCGGTCAGCGGGCCGGCGGACTCGCCGGCTGCCTGGGCGGTGGTCCACAGGAACAGGGCGGTCTCCAGTCCCTCCCGGCCCACGGCGAGGAACGAGGTGACGATGAGGACTCCCGCGCCCATGCCGAGCGCCCCCGTCACCTTCTCCTTGATCTCGCCGGACAGGCTGCGGGCCGAGCGGCGCATCCAGAACACCATCGCGGTGACGAACGCGACCGCGATCACGCTGAGGGAGCCGCCGAAGGCTTCCTGAGCGGTCGCCGACAGGGACGCGGCGGTGAAGGTGAGGACCGCGCCGAAGCTCATCGCGAGCGCGATCGCCGCGAGCACGCCCGTCCACACCTGCGGTAGCCGGGAGCGGGCGTCGGCCCGGACCAGGGTCGCGACCAGGATGGAGACGATGAGTCCGGCTTCCAGCCCTTCCCGCAACCCGATCAGGAAGCTCGGAAACGCGTCATCCCACATGCGGCTCTCCCTGGCCCGCCTCCGCCACCGATCAGGTTCATTAGCGTAGGCATACCTAACTAGACGCGGACCATCATGACCACAGCTGTGCAGTCAAAAGGTCATGAGGAAGCAATTCCGGTGCAAAACCCTGGACCGAATATTTCCTGAGGCGCGGAGACCTGTTCGCCCATGATGTGAGCATGAAGATTCCCGACCGACGGATCGAACTGTTCACCGGGACCGGCAGCGAGGACCGGTTCAGCGGCCCGGCGACGGGTGACGAGCGGGCCATGATCGTGGCGATGCTCGACGCCCAGCGCGCCACGCTGAAACTCAAGTGCGCAGGTCTGGGGCCGGAGTTGGCGCTGCGCTCCGTGTCACCGTCCTCGCTCTCCCTGCTCGGTCTGGTACGGCACCTCGCCGACGTGGAACGCCGTTGGTTCCGGGCCGTGCTCGCCGGCGACGACGTCGAACTGCGGTTCTCCTCGGCGGCCGTCCCGGAGGGTGACTTCGACGGCGCCGACCCCGAGGCCGTCGCGGAGTCCTGGGCGGCCTGGCACGACGAAGTCGCCTTCGCGGAGGCGTTCGTCGCAGGGGCACCGCATCTCGACGTCGAGGGCCACGACGCCTGGCGCGGCACGGTCTCCCTGCGCTGGGTGCTCCTGCACATGATCGAGGAGTACGCCCGGCACAACGGACACGCCGACCTGATCCGCGAACGGATCGACGGAGCGGTCGGGGTGTGAGGGACCCGGGAGCACCTCGGTGGGCCGGACCGCTCAGCCGTACACCTCGCTCACGTTCGGGCGGGGCGCGGGGCGGTGACGGGCGGCGGGGCCCTCGGCGAAGCCGCGCAGGAGGTTCTCCGTGGTCCGGGTGACGAAGGCGCGGGTGCGGGCGTCCATGCCGTGGTCGCGGCCGCCGTCGGCGGTACCGGCCATCAGCGCCTCCACCCAGCGCATGGTGCCGGTGGCGAAGACACCCGCGCCGCCGCCCACGGTGTAGTACGCCGAGTCGCTGTGGCTGGCACTGCCCTGGCACAGCAGCGGCGAGTGGGCGGTGATCTCGAGGGGCTCGGGGACGGGATGGCCGGGGGAGACACGGTCGTACTCGACACCGACCAGATGGTCGAGGCCGTCGCCGGGGCGTACGCCCGTCCCCTCGTACAGCCAGTGGTCCGCGGCCCGTACGACGTACGGGGCGTCGGTCGGATAGCCCTCGTAGAGCACACCGGTGAGGGAGGACTCGGGGTCGGGGGCGGGAGAGGCGCGGAAGTCGGTGGTGACCAGGGCCTGCCGGGACCGGACGTAAGGGTCCTTGTCGTAGGCCGACTTGTAGCAGACGACCGTGCGGTCCGGCGCCGTGGCGCCCGCCTCCAGGCGCACCCGGCGGAAGCACGTGTTGGCGCCGAGGAAGGCGAGGTTGGTGCCGGCGTCCCGCGCCTCGGTGACGTACAGGCGCTGCTGGGGCGTCCAGTACTCGTCGTGGCCCAGACAGACGGCGGCTGTGGCGCCGTGCAGGACGCTGGGATCGCGGTGGACGTCCGCGCCGGTGGTGTAGGCGAGAGGTATGCCGAGCCGTTCGGCCAACACCACCAACGGCCGCTCGTACACCAGGAACTTCTCGGCGCCGACGGAGTCGTAGGGCCGGTCGAAGCTGACGGCGAGGGAGCGTGTGAAGTAGGAGCCGTCGGCCCCGCCGTAGAGGCTGTAGCCGCCCCACCGGTTGTACGCCTGCCAGGTGGCCGGCGCGTGCATGAGGACGGTACGCCCACGGCCCTGGACCGAGCGCACGATCAGCGGGATGTAGCGCTGATGGCCGGTGTCGGCCTCCAGCCGCAGCAGGTACGCCCCCTCCGGCCAGCCCTCGGTGGTGAAGGTCAACGTGGGCTGCCAGTCGGCGCGGACGGTGCGGGTGTCCGGCAGGAACCGCGGAGCCGGCTGGACGCGGCCCGGCACACGTCCCGAGGACCAGACCCGCCGGGCCTGTTCGCCGCCGTACCAGCCGACGCGGAAGGCGGAGACCTGGAAAGCCGACGCGGTGGTCGACACGTACAGCCCGCATTCCTCCCCGGGAGCCACGCTCACCCGGTCGGCATATCCGGTCACGGCGTCCGGGGGGCCCTGGGAGCGGATCCGCCAGTCGGAGGTGCCGGGCCGGTCGCTCTCGGCAGACGGGCCGTGGTTCGCGGCACTGTTCGTACGGCGGTGGGGACCGCCGCTCCTCGACGCGGGACCGCATGCGGCGGCCGCCGCCGACCCCGCCCCGCCGCCGGCGCACATCTGCAGGAACCGCCTGCGCCCCAAGGAGGCCTCCGGACCGTCCGGGGCGTGCGCTCCCTGCTCTTCAGGACTCACACCGCCTCCCGCACCTCGCCGGGCCTCAGCGTCCTTCCGTGGCCCAGAGTTCCACAGGGGAGGGAATCGACGCAGCCCCCGCAGCGTCAGCAGATGCGCGGGAGCTGCTCACCCAGCGGCATGTCCAGGATGCGTCGGGCGCCCACCAGGGTGCGCAGGGTGACCCGGCCGCCCGGGCCCTGCTCCAGGACCTCGCCGATCCGAACCGCCTGCGCGCCTTCCGGCAGTGACCGCAGGCAGGTCAGGGCCTCCTCGGCCGCGGAGGCGTCCACGAAGGCGACTATGCAGCCCTCGTTGGCCACGATCAGCGGATCGAGGAACGCCGGCGTCCAGTTCCAGGCGGCACGCGGCCACGGCGAGGGCAGCTCGCTCGCACAGGCCGGTCCTCGGCGCGCGGGTGTAGGCGGGCGATCACGGGGAGGGACCGGGCGGCCATGATGTAACGCCGCGCCGTGCTGCGGCCAAGAACGGGTGCAAGGACGACCGACCCCTTTGGAGGAACGGGTGCACACACCCGAGCGCGGTGGCCGACGGCGACCCGCACCGCCCAGAAGCGATCCCGCCGGATTCTCGGCGTTCTACGAGGAGAACTTCGAGGCGGTGCTCACGTTCGTGACCCGCCGCACCGCCGACCCCCACCTGGCGGCCGACCTCACGGCCGACGTTTTCGTCGCCGCCCTGGAGGCCGCCGACCGCTACGACGCCCGGCAGGGAGCGCCGATCGCCTGGCTGTACGGCATCGCGCGCAACGTGATGTCCTCCCACGGCCGCGGCACGGTCCGCGAACTGAGGGCGGTGGCCCGGCTGACCGGACGGCGGCTGCTGGAGAGCGAGGACATCGCGGCCCTGGAGGAGCGCATCGACGCCGAACGGGCCGTGCGGGAGCTCGCCGAACGGCACGGCGCCCTCAGCGAACCGCTGCGGGCGGTGCTCGACCTCGTGGCCGTCGACGGGCTGACACCCCGCGAGGCCGCCCAGGCCCTCGGCCTCAGCCAGGCCACCGTGCGGGTCCGACTGCACCGGGCCCGCCGCGCACTGCGTGCCGCCCGCCCGGAAGCAGGCGCCCCCGAGCGGGACGCCGATCGCCCCCGACTGCCCGACACCACCCTGGAGAACGCATCATGACCACTCGTACTCCCGTCGGCTTCCAGCAGCGCCTCGGCGACCGGCTCACCGCCCTCGCCGAGGAACGAGCCGTCGCTCCCGCCCAGGTACGGCGCCGCTCCTGGGTGGTCCGCCACCGTATGCCGCTCGCCCTCGCCGGGGTCGCCGCGGTCGGCGCCGCCCTCACCACCGTGGCCGTCGACCGGCCCGCCACCCCGGCCCGAGCCACCCCTGTACAGCAGCCGCAGAAGATCACCACCGCCGCGTACACCCTGCAGCGCGAGGCCGACGGCCGGGTCAGGCTCGCCATCGGCGGACCGGACGGCAGACTGCTGGACACGGCCCGGCTGCAACGCGACCTCAACCGCCTCGGCGTCCCGGCCGTCGTCTACGCCGGGGACCCCGCGTGCACGGTGGCGCCGACCAGTTCCGGCGACGACGCGCCCTCCGCCACCTGGCGCATCGAACTGGCCAAGGGCGGCAAGCCGGTCCTCACCGTCCGCCCCGACAGGATCGCCGCCGGACAGCACCTGCTGGTCGCCTTCCCACTGGTGCGCACCGACCCCGACCGCGCCGCGTACGTCATCACGGCCGGCCGGATCGACGGCACCCCGCCCACCTGTGTCCCCGCCTGGCCCAAGGGCTCGAGCCGCTAACCCGGCACCACGGCGACCGGGCACCGCACCTGCGCCAGCACGTCGAGGGCGGTGTCGCCGGTGCGGCGGCCGACCACCACCAGCCCGGAGGTGCCGGCCGCGTGGACCAGTGCCTCGGCCGGATCGAGCAGGACGACATCCTCCAGGACGTCGACGTCGGAGTACTTGCCCCGCCACGGCCGCAGGGCGTCGGACAGGATCTGCACCTCCTGGTCCTCCCAGGTGGCACGGTCCTCCTCCAGCACCGGCAGCGGCGACCGCTCGGCCGCCTGCGCGGGCAGGGCCCAGGAGTGCACCGCGTGCAGCAGCACCCCGCGCAGACGGGCCTCCTCGAAGGCGAAGGCGAGCACGCCGCTCGCCGGGTTGCGGGCGTCGAGGCCCACCGTCACGGTCTCGGGGAGGCGGTACGGCGTCCACGCGACGACCACGACGGGAGCCGACCGGATCGGGGGGAGCCGGAATCCCCGGACCAGGCCGAGCACGACCAACTCCGCGTCGGCGTAGGCGCCGTCACCGGGCGGCGGGCCCTGCTCCACGCGCAGGGGCAGCGCGCGGAGCGCGGCCTCTCGTTCGGCCCAGGTGGCCGCGGCCCGGCCCTGGGGCGACTCGTCGACACAGGCGATGATCACTCGTTCCATGGCATGCCGCCTTCCGGGCCCGGGGTCTCCACTGTGCCCGGAAGGCGGCCCGCGGTGCAGGGCCGAACGGACCCGGGCACAGACCTGGCGGCCCATACCCGCCGGTAGGCCAGGGGCGGACGCCGGCAGCGAGAAGCAGACCGAGCGCAGGAGGTCCGCAGCATGCTGCCACCCGTCATCGCGGCCGTTGCGTCTGGTGCCCCTCTGGAACTGGCAGCCGCGTCAGGACGAGGGCGAACCCGCCACGGCCGCCAACGGCACCTGGCGCGGCGCGCGTTGCGGTCGGTTCCGTCGCGCTGGGCGTGGTCGCGCGGGCCGCCTGTCCCGTCGTACTTGTCAGGGCGGACGGGGGGCGGCCGACGAGCGGTTTGGCGGCGACACCGGTGGTGTCGGGGACGTGGTCTCGGCATCGATCCGACCGGTCTCTCCGACGCGGCAGACCGGCGAGGACTTCCCCCAGGACCCGGCCGCGCAGCTCTCGCGCACCATTGCCGGCCGCACGGTCAACCCCCGGCTTGGAGACGGGCGTGTGCGGAGAGCACGGCGGCGACCCCGCCTCGATCCTCTTCCTCCACCGGGCGGGACCACCGGGGCGAGTAACAGCAGGTGAGAGACCCCCGGGGGCGGTGAGTGAGCCCGCCGCCCCCGGGTACCCGGCGGCGCATGGCGGTGGACAGGAGGACGGCGCGGCCGCGCCAGGCGCCGGTACGGCCGCGCACGCGCTCGTCGCTGGGGCGGGCGCTGCTGCGCTGGGCGACCACGACCGACCACAAGGTGATCGGTCATCTCTACATCACGACGGCGTTCTCGTACAGGGTCAGCCAGACGCCCGTCAGCAGCAGGACGACAAAGCTGTAGAGGGCGATCTCGCCCAGGAAGAAGGACCAGTGGTCCGGGAAGGCCTTCCGCAGCAGCTTGCCGCCGTCATACACGGGGAGGCGGGCGTCCAACGCGTCGGCGGCGCGCTCCGCCGCCGGCCGGGTCCGGGCCGTACTCTTCCTGCTCAGCACGGCCCACGAGTGCCCGGGCGCCCCGGCCGGAAACGCCCGGGAACGGTCAACGGACGCGGATCAGGTGCGGTCAGCCTTCGGCTTGCCCCGCTGGTCGGGGGTGCCGTGCGGGGGCGGGCTGAAGGGCTGGGGTGAGGTCGCGGGCGAGACCGGCGAGCCGGAGCGGCCGCCGTTCTGCTCGGGGCGCAGGGCGCCCGGGTTCCCCGAGGTCGGCTCGGCGCCCGAGCGCAGCTGGTCCAGGCGGGCCGACAGCAGCTCGGTCACCGGCAGCCGATCGGCGTGCGAGCGCCCCTAGGCCAGCAGGTCCTCCACCTCGTCGGCGGAGAGTGACCGAACGCGGCTCTCCAGACCGCCGATCGGCAGATGGTCGTAGTCGGGCAGGGGCAGGGTGTTGCGGGCGGGGTCGGTCATGGCTCTCGCTTGCTCCCTCGGGCGTGCGGGGGTGCCGGTCCTCCCGCGGGCGGGCGCGGGGTCCCGGGGGGTCAGCCGCCCGGGCCGCCGCTGCCGAACGAACCGCTGCTGCCCTCGCTCCAGCGCGGCCGGTCCTGCGCGGAGGCCGTCCGGGACGGGGAGTTGCCGTGGTTCGGCAGCTCGTGCGGGGTCAGCCGCCGGTCACCGCGGGGCACCTCGTCGGGCTCGCGGTTCTCCTGCACCTCGCGCACCGGACCCCCGTCCGGCACCCGGGGCTGCTCGTGCGGCTTCGGCGGCGCGGGCTCGCGGCGTCGGACGCGGGCACCCAGGACGAAGGCGCCGATCAGCACCAGCACGATCACCACTCCGGCCGCGATCAGCCCCATGGCGGCGGCGCTGCTCGCGGCGATGTCCATCGATGCGTTGGTCATGGCACGCGGGTACCCCCCACCTCCGCCATGAACCGACTCACCTGCGAAAGCGGACCCGGCACGGTGTTTGACGCGCAGGGCACCGGCTACCCGCACGGTGTGACCACGACGACGACACAAGAGGAGCTCTTCCGGTTCCTGGAGGACCGCTTCGCCTGTGCGCAGGCGTGCACCGAGTGCGCACGCTCGTGTGCCCTGCGCGCCAGCCTGGTGGACCCCGACGGGACGGAACAGCAGGAACTCGTACGACGCAAGGGCATCATGTGCGCGGAGGTGTGCGACGCGACCTGCCGCGTCCTGTCGGAGCAGAACCGGCTCGACGAGGCCGGCATGCGCATCCAGGTGGAATGGTGCCGCACGGTATGCCTGGAGTGCGCTCATGTCTTCGACGGATACCCGGGCGCCGAGGACGGCGCGAAAGCGTGCCGGGAGTGCGCGCAGGCGTGCACGGACTTCCTCGCCACGCTGAACTGATCCAGCGCATGGCAGGGTCGGCGGCAAGCGTTCGGGCACCGGCCCGGTCCTCGGCATTCCCAATTTCTGGAACACGTTCTACGGTGTGCGCCGTCAGGACCGGACTGGGAGGCCTGGAGGCGCCGTGCACCTCGAATACACGCCCGAGCAGCAGCGGCTGCGCACCGAACTGCGCTCGTACTTCGCCGAGCTGGTGCCCGACAACGCCTACGCCCGGCACGGCGACCCGGCCGCCCAGAAGCGCTTCTACCGCGAGACCATCCGCCGCCTCGGCTCGGACGGCTGGCTCGGGGTGGGCTGGCCCAAGGAGTACGGCGGGCGCGGGCTCACGGCGATGGAGCAGTTCATCTTCTTCGACGAGGCCGCCCAGGCGGGCGTCCCGCTGCCGCTGATGGCCCTGAACACGGTCGGTCCGACGATCATGCAGTTCGGCACGGACGAGCAGAAGGCCTACTTCCTGCCCAAGGTGCTCTCCGGCGAGATCGACTTCGCCATCGGCTACAGCGAGCCGGACGCGGGCACGGACCTCGCTTCACTGAAGACGCGCGCCGTTCGTGACGGCGACGAGTACGTGGTCAACGGACAGAAGATCTGGACGACCAACGGCGACACCGCGGACTGGGTGTGGCTGGCCACCCGCACCGACCCGGACGCCCCGCCGCACAAGGGCATCACCATGCTGCTGGTGCCGACCACCGACCCCGGCTACTCCTGCACCGTCATCACCACCCTCGCCTCGCACGACACCACCGCCAGCTACTACGAGAACATCCGTGTGCCCGTCTCCCGCCGCGTCGGCGCCGAGAACCAGGGCTGGCGGCTGATCACCAACCAGCTCAACCACGAGCGCGTCACCCTCGCCGCCCACGGCACCATGGCCATCCGCGCCCTGCACGACGTGCAGCGCTGGGCCATGGAGACCAAGCTCGCTGACGGCCGCCGTGTTGTCGACCTGCCCTGGGTGCGCCGCCGCCTGGCCCAGACGCACACCAGGCTGGACGCGATGAAGCTCCTCAACTGGCAGATGGTCAACGCCGTCCAGAACGGCACCCTCACCCCGCAGGACGCCTCTGCGGTCAAGGTCTACGGCTCCGAGGCCCGCCGCGACGCCTACGCCTGGCTGATGGAGATCGTCGGCGCGGCCGGTGAGCTGAAGGAGGGCTCGGTGGGCGCGGTCCTGCACGGCGAACTGGAGCGCGGCTACCGCTCGGCGGTCATCTTCACCTTCGGCGGCGGCAACAACGAGATCCAGCGGGAGATCATCTCGTGGATCGGCCTGGGGATGCCGCGCGTACGGCGTTAGCGTGCGTGTGACGAGGATTTATAGTTGGCACAAAAGAGGGATAGTTGGTACCAAGATCACGGCGTTCTCAAAGGTGACTGCGCATCACCTCAATGCACTCGGCTCGAGCGGCGTTTGATCGGTCCCGCGGATACGGCACCCCGAGGTTCATGCCGCTGTCCGTGGTGATCGGCGGCTGATCCCAGGCGAGGCGCATCTGTGCCCCGGCCTCCGCCCTGGCCGTGGCCACAAGCGTCGCGTAGGGGCCCGCGACCGCCGATGCCTCGATCTGGAGCCACGCCTGGTGGAATGCCATCCAGGCCAGTAGGCCGCTGACCTCGTCGGTGAGCTGTTGCCGTACGGTGGAGGAGGATTTGGGGCGTCGCCGTATGCGGTACGGCATTTCCAGGTACTCCTCGACCGCTGTCAGGGCTTCCGCGAAGGTCTTGGCCCGACGTTCTTTGCGTACGGCCCGTTGGTTGAGGGCGTACGTCAAGAAGGCGCCGAAGAGGGCGATGAAGGGGACAATCAGTGCGGCGGTCTGGTCCCAGGTCCAGCCGCCGTCCGTCGCTTGTGCCGCCGCGATGACCGCCACGCATCACTCTCCGGCATGCCGTGAGGCGCATCCTCTACGAGCCACTGGCCGCCCTGCTCACCGCCGGTGAGCCGCCAGTAGTGTTCGAGGAACAAGTGTGTGCGGACTATCTCGATGAGGTCCAGTAGCCCTTTCGAACTCGTCCAGCGTTGCTCTGCCGGGTCGAGCGAGTACCAGAGGCAGAGGGCGTCGTCGAACTTGTATCGGTGCTTTGACGGGACTCCGGGCTTGGCGTGCACGCGGGGGAAGTCCTCGGGCCGCTGGCCGTAGGTGGGGTAGGGCGGGTTCGAGTGGAAGCGGATCTGGACGTCGATGGGGTCGGGTTCGCCTATGACGTCGAGGCCGGTGAGTTCGTACGTCAACGACTCTCGCTCGTAGGTGTGTTGGAGCGCGTCGCCGAAGTGTTGCCGGGCGTCCCGTTCGAGCGGGGCCCACCATGACGGCCGGACCCCGTACCAAAGGGGCATGGCGGTCAGTCTCCCCAGGCCCGGGGCCGGGTCGACGTGCCCAGCAGGGTGGCGAGCCCCAGTCCTGAGGCGGCCGTACCGCCCGCGAGGACGGTCCGGGCGAGGAAGCGGATTGGCTGGCGGGAAATCTCCTCATCACAAACGAGGCGGCCTGGTCCATCGCCAGGAAGGGGATGAGTCCTGAGACGGCGATGCTCGCATACGGAGTCAGCAGGAGCATGCTGACCTGGCGCATGAATATGAGCGGTGCGAACGCCCGTCGAGGGCGATCGGCTAGTTGAAACGTCCTCTCCTCCCGTCTGTAGACGCTGATCGTCCATTCGGTCATATGGCTGGCGAGGTGATGTCCTGAGAGATTAGGGGCAGCGCACGCGGTGAAGGGCGCCTGGTGCGGGATGTCGCAGTTGGCCTTTGCCCGCGGAACGCGTGAAGGAGGCCTCGTGGAGTGCGGCGATCTGCCGCAGCAGGTCGCAGGGTGTGAAGCGTCTGTCGTACAGGTAGTCGAGGGCGCCGATCTCCGCGAGGCGATCGGCGACCGGTCTGCTGAGATGTAACGGGTCGATTCCCAGGCCGGTGGCCTCAGCTCTCGGGATTCGTGACAGCGTCAGATCGGCTGGCTGACCGCTGCTTCTGCTTGCCCTTCGGCAATAGCTCCCAGTGCAGATCTCCTGAAGCGAGGGCCATGCTCCAGGAGGCCAGGGAGTTGGCCAATTGGTCGAGCACAGGGAACAGAGCCTCAGGAACGAGTCCACACTCACGCGCGATCCGGTCCATGTCGGCACACCCGCGACCCGTTGAGAAGTCGGTGTGCGCCGCAAGGCAGAGGGCGGTCAGCCGCAGAGACGGGTCGTCGACTTCCACACAGCCACCTCGCCCCATACGCAGCGCCCAGTCGGCAGCGCTCCTACGGTCTGGACGTGCGGGGCTCTGAGTAAACAACACGCCGTCGAGGATGTGGGCGCCTACCATACTGGCGTTAGAGCCCGGGGCGGCTGGCGTTCTGCGGAGCCACCGGGCCTGCTCCAGCTCACACCACGGGAGCGGATTGGGGCCAAGGCGAAGACTGCGTAGGACCCCAGTCGGCAGCCGGACCTCCCCCTTGGAGTCCATGCGCAGTGCACACTGCACGGCCAGCAGCCGGGTTGCGGCCCCCGTGTGGCTCGGGAGGGCTGCGGCCAAGTAGCTGAGCATCTCCCGCACGCGAATCTGGTCGCCCGGCCCTCTGGATCGTCGTTGCCGACGCCGCGAGGGTCCGCCTGACGATGCCACGGCCACACGCAGGAAGGTTTCCGGAACCACGGCGGCCTGCGCCGTCATCGACGCGCAGGCCGTACAGGCGTCGGCAAGACGCCAGAGCCGTCCTCCCCGCTCGCGGGCGAGGAGCAGACGGACGGGGCCGGCACAGCCGCGGTGACGGGGATGCCAACGGCAACCCGGCTCGTGGCACTCGCAGGTGCGCATGTATGACGGCAGGGCGTCGCGCCGGGCATTGTCCGGCCAGATGCTCGAGCGCTGCGGAGCGCGCGGATACGTCGGCGAGCAGCACGCCCCGGTGGTCGCACTGCTGACACACAAGCTGCGGCCCGCCAGAACCTGGCCGCAGTTCCACAGTCCAGGCACGCCGCGCTGCCGGGCGTGCTGTGCAAAGCCTCATAGGGCGCGCGCTCCTCCTAATTCTGCTTCCGCGCTCGTCGTCTGCTCAAGAGAGCGACGGCCGCACACGGTAGTGCAGACCTCTGCCCTCGCGCCCGCGCTGCGACCTGGAGAAATAGGGCAGAGTTCTGCACTGACAGGGCAGGGGTCTGCCCCGTCGGATGGTCGGGTGACGATCTTTCCGCCCGATCCGGACTTCGAGGCGCTCCGCCTGGAGCTCGCGCGCCTGCGGGCGGCCCGAGGATGGAGTTACATCAGGCTGCGCGTGGCCACTCCTTCCATCCGGATTTGGGCTCTCGGGCGGAACTGCTCTCCAGAGGTTCATCGAATGGTCCGAAGCCCATGTGTGGACGGCAGTGCGTCAACTACTCCGTGACGCGACTGGAAGCCAGGGTGGCCTGGACTGGTCGCGACACGCCATCGACGCCGTAAGCACGCGAGCAGCCAAGAGAGTGCGCAGACGGCGCTGAATCAGCCCGGTCGGCACCACTGGGTGGTCGAGAGAACGGTGTCCTGGCTGGCGGCCGACGCCTCCACCGCTGCTACGAGCGCAAGGCCGATCACTTTCTCGCCTTCGTCGGCATCGCCTCCCCCTCATCGGCTCCCGACGACTGATCGCCCTGTTCAGGGCCTGACCCGGTTCTGCTGCACGACGAAACAGGCCAGCCAGCCCCATCGAGTTCGCCAGGTCTGCCGCGTAGGCCGACGCTTCCTCGGCCGTGTTCCAGCTACGCGTAAAGGCCGGATCCGAGCTGAACGGCAACCTGATTCGCGGCCCTCCTTGTTGCGCTGCTCGTCGAGGTCGGCATGCGAGTAGGCCCATTGCTGGGCTGGCTTGCCGCACCGGCAGACGAAGGACGATGGGCGACCCACTTGACCTTCCGCACGTACCTGCCACTCGATACGACAAGACCGCAACCATCTGCCTCGCCAGCATCTTCATCTGGTCAGCACGATGATCCAAATGAAACGGCCGAGTTGGATTGAATGCCCAAGTGCGGCGGCACCCCTTGTGACCTGCGCTGCACCAAAGTGCCAACTACCTGGGCCTTCCCCCGTGTTGGTGGACACGCTTGGTTGATCACGCGGCGAGCGTGAGCTTAGCCGCGTGGTACCGGCGTTCGTATTCGTTGGGGCTGAGGTGGCCGTTGGCGGAGTGCTGGCGGTGGGTGTTGTAGCGGGTCAGCCAGGCAAATACCGTCCTTCCGCAGGTGCTGGCATCGCCGTAGTCGCGGGCGCCCCGGAGCGTCTCGCGTTTCAAGGACGCGTGGAAACTCTCGCAAGCCGCGTTGTCCGCGCTGGTGCCGACCGCGCCCATCGATCGGGTCACGCCGAGCCGGTCGCACAGGTTGGCGAAGACCCGGGAGCCGTACTGGGCGAGTTCAACCGGTCGTTGCAACACCGGGTTGTTGTAGTGAGCGTAGCTGTTCCTCGAAGACCTCGGCCGGGGTCTTCCAGCCGAGGATCTTGCGGCTGATGCAGTCCAGCACAGTCGCGAGATAGCGGAACTCCCCGCCTGCGAGCGGGAGATACGTGATGTCGCCCATGTATTTGCGCCCCGGCTCGGTGGCGGTGAAGTCCCGCTGGAACAGGTCGGGAACCTGTGAGGCCGCCGGGTCCGGGATCGTGGTGCGGACGCGCCTGCGCAGGCGGATGCCGGTGATGGAGAACGTCCGCATGATCCGGGTGACCCGCTTCTCGTTGACCCGCCGCCCTTTCTCACGAAGCTCGGCCGTTATTCGCGGCGAGCCATAGGCGCCGCCGGACTCGCCGTGGACCTCGCGGATCTCCTCGGCCAGGGCCCGGTCCTCCCGCTGCCGGGTGGCCCGAGCCTCAGTGCCGGCGAGCCACTTGTAGTAGCTGGACCGGTTCACGTCCAGAACCTGGCAGAGCAGCTTCACCTCGTAGGTGTTCCGGTGGTCGTCAACGAACTGGAAGCGGCTCCTCACCAGTTCGTCTCTCCGGCGAAATACTTGGCCGCCTTGCGCAGGATGTCCCGCTCGGTGGCGAGCTTGCGCTCGCTCGCCTCGAGCTCGGCCACCCGAGCCTCCAGCTGCCGGATGCGCTCGTCCGGATCGGCGGACGATGCTGCCTGCTCGGCGCGGGCCGCCGGCGTCCTGCCCACAGACGGGGCAGCGGCGGCGACACCGCGGCGTTCGCGGTCCCTCAGCACCCACTCACGCAAGGTCGCCCGGTTGATGCCCAGGTCGGCGGCGATGCTCTTGTATGTCGCCCCGGGCGTGGACGCGTACAGGGCCACGGCATTGGTCTTGAACTCGTCCGAGTAGTCCTTCATCGCCATCGGCGGTCTTCTCGCTTCCTCCGGATCAAGCAGATCCAGTATCAGCGTGTCCACCACTCAGGGGGAGGCCCCCCTCTCTGATTCCGTGCCTGCAGCCGCTGAAGCTACTTGGCATCAGTGCAGGTCACGAACGTTGCCTTGTGTCAACTATCGATCCTGGTCACACTGCTGTGACGAGGCTCTGTCACCCATTGCCGAGAGATGGAAAAGCACCGGGGCGCGGCTGGCCTTGAATCGGGTCTCCGACGGGGCGTTCATCGGCTGGTGCACCCTGAACAGCTGGAATCCGGACTTCCGCAGCGCGAGGCTGGGCTACTGCTTCGACGCTCCCCGAACCACTGATCACTGCGCCTCATCCAATCTCAACGACGAACCGTGTAAAGGCTCACATCTCGCCCTCTCACATCTAGGACCTGGGTACGGGCCGCTGTGGGAACCATGTTCCGAATCACCCTTCCGGCACAGCTTGTCTACTCGCCAGGCCGGGCTGACCGGTTGATCCCTGCCACACGGTGGAGACGGTCACCACCGAGACACTGTTTGTCAGCAGTCGGTGCACGGGGCAGCGGCCGGCCACTGCCAGTAGCCGTTCCGACTGGGAAGGTTCAAGTTCGCCGGAGAGATGGATCTCTTTGATGATCTCTGCGTCCGAACCGAACGTGAGGTCTACGTCGACCTGATGCAACGGCCAGCTGTGCCGGTCGGCATAGGCGCGTACGGCCATTGAGGTACAAGACCCAAGCGCCGCCAGGAGCAGCTCTCCTGGGGTGGGACCTGTGTCGGAACTGACGGGCTCCGATTCATCGGATCTCAGAAGGTGGGTGCCGATCACAACGGTGCGGGCAAGGCGTCTGCCCTCGCTGACAGAAACGGTGCGCGTGGACATCAGTAAACCTCTCTGGGGACGACAAACAATTTGCAACCTCCGCGCCCCTGGCACGGGCACGAACCTCGGCGCTACCAGTAAGACAACGCTCACCGTGCGGGTGTGACACAGATCCCCGGCAACGGGGGATCTCGTTCGCAGCGGCCGCGTCCTGTCGGTGAAAGACAGAACCGGCGGGACGTGCGGGAGCGCTCGACACCCGCGCCCGCCGGTCGTCACCCGTCGGTACCGATGAGTGTGGGCGGTGAGTCGGGTCATGTCTCGCTCAGGAGTCGGGCGGTGGCGCTTTGCATGTCCAGATAGCGCGTCTCTTCTCCCAGAGGTACAACCGCCAAGGTGCGTTCAAGGAAGGCCTTGATCACTATCGCTGGTGCGGCGACCAGGTCTGTCGAGTCACCCGAGTGCAGAGAAATGAATACAAGCTCGGCACCTCGGATCCTGGAGGGCCAGATCTGCACGTCGCCGAAACCACTGAGCCGCCGCAGACCGGACACCAGGAGTTCGCGGCCGAATGTCCACTCGACGGACCTGTCGGAGCCCACATTGAACTCCAGGCCCACTGAGAAAGGTTCGGCGCTGTCATACCGAAGATCTGTTGTCGCCTGCGGGTATTCTTGATCTTGAACTAGTCGTACGAGCGTGCGGCAGGT
The DNA here is from genome assembly GCF_040612015.1 of Streptomyces sp. NPDC006476. Lineage (NCBI taxonomy): Bacteria > Bacillati > Actinomycetota > Actinomycetes > Kitasatosporales > Streptomycetaceae > Streptomyces > Streptomyces sp. NPDC006476. Next base: position 27,509 of record NZ_JBEXPK010000063.1, read on the forward strand.
CACCGTCCCGCATCCGACGCCCGTGCGCTCCGTGTGGACACCTTCGTCGCGGTGGCTTTCCGCATCAGCACACCCGCGATCGTCGTCGTCGAAGGCGTTCCCGCTCATCAGTGTCATCCCTTCCTGTTCTTCCCGGACCGACGGGTACTCAGCACACCCGCCCAGCGCGGCGAAGTGCGCGTCGAATGAATCGAAGAGTTCGCACCTCTGCACCGGGTCGATCGGGGTACTGCGAGTCTCGGTGCGGTCAAGCTCTGAGACATCAGTCATCCGACTGTCGGAAGAGGGCGGGACGGTCGGACGCCGAAGCCTCTTGCGCCCGTGGTACCGAGCTCCGAGCCCGCAGTAGGGGCCCGCATGCCGCTGGGCCAGCCGGGCCAGCAACGCGTCGAACCCGACCGTGCACAATGACACGGACCTCCCCCTCGACGACCAGGGTCTCCTCCTCGTACGTCCCGACCTCCGCGTCGGCACAGAGGCGGACACAGTGTCAGACGTGTGGGCCGCGGGCGACGACGCGGCTGTCCCCGACCTGGCGGTAGGACGATCGGGAGCGTACACCGTCCCGAACGCCCAGCACGCGGTAAGACAAGGCGTGAGCAGCTCGAGGCCGCCGCCCCGTGAGCCAGCCGTTTGGACTCCCTGGTGCGGTGACCGACGGGAGGGGGACGCGGTCTGTTCCTCCGAAACGGAGGCCGACAGCGTAAATCGACGATGCCCTCAACCTGTCGGCCAACCAGTATGACAACATCGCACGGTGTTAGTGGGTATACTGATCACAACGTTCGCGACATCATGTTCGACACGGTCATCGTGAAGATGTCGCACGTTGGCACCGAGGTCTCAGAGCCGACCTGGTGCCGTGCTCCGGGTGCCGTCCTCCCCCCGTGGACGGTGCCCGGAGCCACGCTGACCAGGTGAGCGGCAAGGCTTGGTCGCCGGCGGGTCTCAGGCCAGCTTGGCGTAGAGGCCACGCCCCGTCCGCCGGATACGAGAAGTGCCTACCAGCCGGTCCAGGGTGCTGCGGACCGCGTTGATGCTCCCGCTGTCCTTGTCGCGGCCGAGAGCCGCCGCGACATCCCGGGCCCGCACGTCGGTGTCGCCGGCCCCCTCGAAATACTCCAAAATCTGTTCGGTGAGCTTGCCGTACTTCTTGTCATCGTCACCGTCATCGTTGGCGTGAGGCCTGGGGGTACGGCTGACCGCCTTGGCTCCGGCCGGGGAGGCGGAGTCCCGCGGACTCCGCCGACTCACCGCCGGCTGCTGTTTCTGGACACCACGTGTGACGGTGGCGTCGTCCGCAGATTCCGAGGAGGGGGTTCCCTCCTGCGGGGGCACGGGTGCTGAGGGGCGACGCCGTTTCGTGGACACCGCGGCCGCCGCGTCGGCTGCCTGCGGCTGGGCACCTCCGTGCATCAGGGCTTCGAGGGCTTCGAGAGCCCGCTGTACGGAGCCGAGATGTGCGACGACCGCAGCGAGCTCCCGCTCCAGCGCCTGCTTCTGAATCTCCAGGCGGGCCAGATCCTCTTGAAGGCTCTCGGCGGTGATCTCGATATTGTGCGCCGTGTGGCTTACGGAGACCATGTGTCCTCTTGTCCTCAATACGTTTGCGTGCTCGTCAGGCACACCTCTGGTGCCGCTCGCTCGCCCCATACGATGAGATGGATGCCCCTGAACATCATAGGCGGATCGCGTACACAGCGTCACCATCATGTACGGGACAGTCCGCAGTGGTCACTCAAACGAAAGACGGGAACGGGGGCCGACAGTACGGTCAGTCCGGGTGGCCCGTCCGAGACAGTGGCAGTCGGTGGCTGTCGACGCCCAAGACCGTGCCTGCTCCCGGGCCGTGCGGCACTACCGAGCGGCACTGGACCGGTTCCATGAACGGAGCTTGTCCGGGTTCAGGGTGACCCAGACCTGCACGACGTGAGGTCCGGCGACGTCCAGGCTGATGACCCCGGCGACCTGGCGGTCGTAACGAACGACAAGACCGGTACGTCCATTGACGGGATGGGTGTCCAGGGTGGTGCGAGGGTGCCGGGCAAGCAGCGTCAGCAGGCTGCGGGCGACCTGCTGTCTGCCGCGGACGGGCCGGACCAGGGCCCGTATCTTGCCGCCGCCGTCGAAGTAGACGGTCACGTCCGGTACCAGCAGGGACGCCAACAGCCCGACTTCCTCCGCCACGCAGGCGTCATGAACCGCGCCGGTCACCGCGTCGTGCTGCTGCGCCGTCGTGGGCCGTGCGCGCCGGTCCTGCAGACTGCGGCGTGCACGGTCGGTGAGCTGCCTGCATTCCGGCTGTGGCTGACCGCCGATGTCGGCGACCGTACTCCGCGCCGTCCCGAAAGCGTCGTTCAGTACGAGCGCCGCCTGCTCGGTCGGAGACAGGGACTCCAGCGTGTTCAGCATCACCTGATGAATTTCCTGTGACAGCATCTCGTACCGCTCCGACGTCAACTCGCCGACCGTAGGTGAATGCTCCTCGTCCGGTTGGGCAAGCCGGTCCACGCATATACCGCCGACGGTCTTCACGAGCCAAGCGCGCGGCTGCACGATCCGCGCCAGCTCATGATCGGACAGCCCGTACCACAGCCGATAGGCCTCATCGACGACGCTCTCAGGCCCTGGACCGTCGCCGAGCATCCAGTGCGCGACATCCAACAGGTGGTGCCGTTCCTCCGTCAGCTCCGCGATCGGCACCACCTGACCAACGGACTTCATGCGCATCCTCCCTCTCGGATCTACTTCAGCGGCTCCGCCGTCCTGTCGGCGGATACCTACTGTGACGAGTCCGCACCAGAGGAAGTTGAGCGGCAAACAGACGACGAGGCCCTGGTACGCGACAGAGACAGGACAGCCACAGACATTGTGACATCGGCACAACAGGCAGTGGAAGCATTGTTCACGGTAAAAAATGGCTACAGTGCGCCACCGAGCCGCTCCTGTGCGGCTGTCGCGATCGGTGGTCGACAGGCGCCCGGTGTCACATATACGCCGACCGCTCGGTCTCATCTGTCAGAGACCTGACGGGCGTCTACCACCGCAGCGGGAAACGTCTTCCAAGTGCTCAGGGCGCTTCGGAACACTGCGGTCCCGACGCAGGACGAGGCATTCGGCTCCTTGTCCGAGAGGCTCCCGCCGTACGACGAGTGAGCCGTTGGACCCTACGCATCTCGCACCGCAGGAGGTTCTTCGTGGACTGGCATGAATCGGCGATCTGCCAAGGCACTGATCCTGATCTGTTTTTCCCTGTCGGCAGTGCGAGCAGTGGCCCCACGCTCATCCAGATCGCTGAGGCGAAGGCAGTGTGCCACCGATGCCCCGTGATCGACCAGTGCCTGAGCTGGGCCCTCGACGCCGATCCGGTGGAGGGAATCTGGGGCGGCACCACAGAAGCGGAACGCCGGGCCATGAGGCGGGGCAGTGCGGCACGTGCCGGCCGGGCCGCGGCGAAGCCCGCAGCGTAATCGCGCGCGAACCGAGACGCCGTACGAGCCTGCAGACAGTGTGATCGGGCTGTCGCTCCTGGTCACCACGTCGGTTTGGGCACAGGTGTGTCACACCATCACTGGCCAACCGGTCGTAATGAGGACAGAGCATCAAAATCCGGCCAGGGACAGCCGTGGGCGAGACCCGGACCCGTTGCCTGGGACGAGAGTCGCTGCGGGTGATCAGGAATGAGTGATGAACGATGAGCAACGAGAGCAGGCAGGCCGCACCACAGCAACGGCGAAAAGGTGAGAGCATCGCCCGTTGGGTCGACAGCCGGCTGGGCACCCGTGGCGTGACCAGGGCTGCCGCGCGAAGGGTTTTCCCTGACCACTGGTCCTTCATGCTGGGGGAAATCTGTCTCTACAGCTTCCTCGTCCTCATCGTCACGGGCGTCTACCTTTCCTTCTACTTCCATCCCTCATCAGCACCGGTGCAGTACCAGGGAAGTTACGTCCCCCTCCAGGGTCAACTGGTGTCGGAAGCGTTCAACTCGACCATGCACATCTCCTTCGATGTCCGTGGCGGGCTGCTGATCCGGCAGGCCCACCACTGGGCGGCGCTGGTGTTCGTCGCCAGCATGTTCGTGCACATGATGCGGGTCTTCTTCACCGGGGCGTTTCGCAAGCCGCGCGAGCTCAACTGGGTGTTCGGCTTTCTGCTCCTGATCCTGGGCATGTTCGGTGGCCTGACAGGCTACGACCTACCAGACGACCTCCTCTCCGGCACCGGGCTGGCAGTCGTGAACGGCACCCTCCTCTCCGTACCGATCATCGGCACCTACCTGTCGTGGTTCCTCTTCGGCGGTGAGTTCCCCGGCGATGACCTGGTGGCTCGCTTCAACACGATCCACGTCCTGGTGATCCCGGCCGCCATGCTGCTGCTGATCGTCGCCCACGTGGTCCTGACGCTGCGCCACAAGCACACCCAGTACCCCGGGCCAGGGCGTACGGAGAAGAACGTCGTCGGCCTGCCGTTCAAGGTGCACGCCGTGAAGACGGCGGCATTCGGCCTCATGGTGTGCGGGTTCATCTTCGTCATCGCGGCGATCGCGCAGATCAACCCCATCTGGCAGTACGGCCCCTACCGGGCCGACCAGGTGTCGGCAGGATCGCAGCCAGACTGGTACATGGGCGTGGCCGACGGGTTGCTGCGCGTCATGCCTGGCTGGGAGATCGACGCCTGGGGCCATACCCTGGCCCTCGACAACGTCATCCCGCTGGGCGTGGGTGTCGGCCTCTTCCTCGCGCTCGGTGCCTATCCTTTCATCGAGTCGTGGGTTACCAGCGACGATCGAGAGCATCACCTCCTCGACCGCCCGCGGAACCGGCCTGTGCGTACGGCACTTGGTGCCGCGTGGCTGAGTGTTTATACCGTGGCCCTTCTCGGCGCCGCGAACGATCTGATTGCCACGCGCTTCCACGTCTCTGTCAACGCGGTGACGTGGGCCGTCCGTATCGGCCTCTTCGCCGTGCCCCTCGTCGTCTTCGCCGTGACGAAACGCTGGGCCCTCGCCCTCCAGTGGCGCGACCGGGAGAAGGTGCTGCACGGTCGCGAGACCGGCGTCATCAAACGGCTTCCGCACGGCGAGTTCGTCGAGGTGCATGAACCGCTCAGCCAGGAACAGCTGCACATCCTCACGGCGCATGAGCAGGACGAACCTCTTACTGCCGCCCAGGCGGGAAGCGTGAACGGCAGCCCCACCCGGGCGCAACGGCTGCGGGTCAGGCTCAGCCGGAGCTTCTACGGGGACGGAGCGCAGATACCCAAACCCACGGTGCAGGAATACAAGGAGATCACCAGCGGTCACCGGAGCTGACATATGGAGTGCCGGCTCACCCACAGGGTCCACGGTCAGCTCGCGATCAACGCGTCTCCACCGACAGCCCCAGCTGCCGATGCGAAGACGCCGTATGCCGCCAACGGCGGCCTACGGCGTCGGCATGGACACCCCCGGCGCGGCACGGTCCACAGTCGGCGCTGGTCCGCTACGGGGCCAGTGTGATGGTGGTCGGGGTTCCCTGCCACGCCATCCTGGCGTAGGGGCACAACGAGTCGGCTGTCTCGAGCAGGGGAGCCGCAATCTCGCGGTCGATGCCAGGCCACTCCACCACCAGATCAACCTGGAGCAGGTAGCCACCGTCTGACGGATCCCGCCCGAAGGCGACGGTTGCTTCCACGGAGATCGTGGAGGGGTCGAGTTCCTCCTGCCGGGCCACCAGACTCAGGGCTCCGTGGTAACAGGCCGCGAAGCCGGCCGCGAACAACTGCTCAGGGTTCGTGCCCTGTCCGTCCCCTCCGAGTTCGGCCGGCATGCGCAGATCGAGGTCCAAGGCTCCGTCCGACGAACGCGCCTTGCCCGAGGCCCGACCGTGTGAGACCACGCCGCCGTGGACAGTCACGGTCGTGGTGTAAATGGGAGAGAAGGACGCTCCGTCGTAGTCCTTCTCGATGGACAGATCGGGCAATGGGATCCGCTCGGTCACAGCAGGACTCCGGCATCGTCGCGGTACGCGCCTACCGGTGGAATGTACTTGCGGCGGGCCGGGCTGTGCGCCCAGCCGCAGGCACTGGCCGCCGTGCCGCTCATCACCATCGTCACGTTGTCACTTCCTCACGCTTCGTAGGATCCCGGATCCCGGACGACCTGTAGACCGATGAGTAACGACGCTTGTGACACGTGCCCAGCGACGGTCGCCCGACTACGGGGAAGCGGTCAATCGTTCAGCGACGCCACGTAGGGAGACAGTTTGGCCGGGTTCATCACCCACATGATCCGGTCGATGCCTTCCACCGACACATCCACGGACAGCAGGGCCACCGCTGCTCCGCCGGAGGAGATGAGAACGGCCGGTCGACTGTTGGCCTCGACCCACCGGATCTCCGACCGGGGCCAGAACCGTGGCGCGAACGCGGCGAGGTACTTGGACACGTGCACGCGTCCGAACACGGGGATCTTCGAGGCGCCACGAGTGCCGCCCCCGTCGGAGTAGCTGACGACGTCTGCGGTGAGCACATCCTCGAGCGCCGCGAGATCACCTGTCTGCGCAGCGGTGAGGAACACTCGCAGCAGGCGGCGGTGCTCGCTCGGGCTCACGCGTTCCCGGCGCTCGGCGGCCAGGTGCTTGCGCGCACGGCTCACCAGCTGACGGGCGTTGGCCTCGCTGATCTCCAAGATGCCCGCGATCTGCGGATAGGGGTAACCGAAGGCCTCCCGCAGGACGTAGGCGCCCCGCTCCACCGGGTTCAGCTTCTCCAGGAGTAGCAGCACCGCCAGTTCGAGCGCCTCAGCGCGTTCGGCGCCCAGCTGGGGGTCCTCAACGGTATCGACCGGCTCGGGAAGCCACGGTCCGACATATGACTCCCGCCGAACCCTCGCGGACTGAGCGAGGTTGATGGCCAGACGTGTGGTGATCGTGGTGAGGAAGGCCGTGGGCTCCACCACCTTCGTGCGGTCCGTGTTCTGCCACCGCATCCATGTCTCTTGAAGAATGTCCTCCGCCTCCACTGTGCTGCCGAGCAAGCGGTAGGCGATACCGAAGAGCTGCGGACGTGCCGTGAGGAAGTCTTGTGTCGCCCGTTCGAGGGAGTTGGCGTCGGCCTCGGCGTGCATAGGTGTCCCTTCGGCTGCAACGCCACCATGTTACAAGTCGCGGAAGCCGAGTGTGTCTGCGGCTCGGGCACACGCTTCCCGTCCCACCGAGCGTGACGGAGTCATTTCGGGTGGGGACCGAGAGTCATCGCCAGCACGGCCGGATCCTCCCACGTCGGCTGGGGTACGAATCCGTGAGCTTCCAGATCCTTGATCATCTCCGTGCGAGATGTCGGCCACATCCAGAAGGTCTCAGTGTGCTCGCGCAGCAGGAACCCACTCTCCCGTACCCAGTAATCGAAGCGTGTGCGGATTCGGTCCCCCTCCGCCGACAGCACCATGCGGCCTCCGTACTCGTGCCGCCCGATTCGTTGCTCCGGGAAGTGACGCTCAGTCACCTCGTCGGGAAACAGCCCCGACGGCGGAAGCTGAAGGAGCAGTGAGCCACCCGGAACCAGGGCGTCGGCGAGAGCCGGCCACAGAACATGCCGGGTGGAGGGTGACAAACAGGCGATCATGTTGTGACAGATCGCGAGGTCCGCCACTTTTCGGAGCCCCGCCTCGCCGAGAGTCGTGGGATGGACGGTGACCCGAGCCCTCAGATCGGCGGGCAGCGAGGCCACGCGCGTCATCAGCGGTGTCCGCATGGCGTGTGCGGGTTCGATGGCGTGTACGTCCACCTGAGAGGCGACGAGGCTCATCAAGGTCACACGTCCCGTGCCGGCTCCGACATCCAGTACACCGAGTCGGGCGTTTTCCACAGCGCGGCCGTAGAGACGACGCACCTGTACCGCGTCGTGCTCGGCCTGAAGGACGTCGTAGAACTCGGCGCTGACCGCGTAGTCGTCCTGGCGAACCCGGACCGGCCGTGAACTGTGTACAAGGGTGCGCATATCCAGCAAGACCAATCGTGTGCCGTACCTGTGACACTCTGCTGGAGCAGGTCAGAACCGCGTTGGGGTTTCCGGTGCAGGGGGCGCGCATGGGATCCCATGGACGTCGTGCGTCGACGCGGGATGGATCAGCACTGGCGCGACATGTCCGCCGTCCGCATGGTCGGTCGGGCGCGACACGACGTCCACGGACTCGAAGAACGGCGCGGCACGCACGAGCGAATGGGGGATGGGGGAGCGCCGTGCCAACTCCTCCTGAACCGCTTTCGCACGCAAGTAGCCCCCGTGCAAGGCCGGCCCCCACGACGAAGAGCGCCACGTAGTGACTTTTCCGCATGGGAAAGACGCATCGGTGAGGTCGACGACCATCTCGGCGCTGCCGTGACACGGGCACGACGTCCACCCCGCGGTCCCGGAGGCGGCCAGCAGTTCCGGAACCGGCCAGGCCGGTGGCCCCGGCAACAACTCAGCACGCAGGGAGCACGGCGGAAGGAGAACGGGTGGCGGCCACTCATGTCACAGATCCACGTCCTGCCCGGTCATCACTTGCACAGCGTTCATGAGCCGGGCAATGCCCCCTCTGTGACACCAGCACGACGACGCGTTGACGTGGGCGCAATCCGCTCGGTGGGGACGATCACGCGCATGCCCCGCCTGCAGTCGCCATCGCTCGCACACGCCGGTTCCTGAAGAACCGGTCGATTCCCTAGGAGAGTGCGCCAAGGCATGAGTCCCTCCGACACCGTGTGCTGCTTGCTGACAGCCCTTTTCGTGGCCGCGGCTGTCCACGGACTGCGTCGGGGCCTGCTGTCCGGCAGAACGGGATGGCGCGCCCGTGTCGATCACCTGCTGCATGCCGCGATGGCCCTCGTCATGGCGGCGATGCCGTGGGGCTTGGCCCGAGCGGTGCCGGCGGCGGCGCAGATGGGCTTCTTCGCCGCCGCCGCGTTGTGGTTTCCGCTGACCGCTGTCCGCCGCCAGGAATCCGTACTCGCCGCGCAGGCCAGGAGGCTGCCCCAAGCGGCGGAGATGGCGGCAATGGGCTGGATGGCATGGACATCCCGCTCCATGGCGGGTCCGTCGCACGAGAACCTGGCCGACGGCCCTGCCCCGGCACGGCATCTCGCCCATTCCGCAGGGGACTCAGCCGTCGGTGACGTGGTCGTCACGATGCTGGTGCTGTACCTCCTGGGCTGTGCGCTGCAGTCGCTGACCCGCGAGATGCCCGCACTGCGCTCCACCGCCGACGGGAGAGACACCGGAACCGAGACGGATCCCTACGGCCGCTTCTGGGACGGGTCGATGGCCCTGGGGACGGTCATCATGCTGCTCATGCACCACTGAACGGACACGACGGCCGCCCCCGTCTCACCGCGCGTCGAAGACGGCTTTGCTGCGCATCAGGAAATCCGAGAGGTAGCTGTCGTGGGGGACTCCCGGAGCCATCCAGTAGGTCGGCTGATCGCCGACGTACAGGTTGGCGATGGTCGGCTCCGACAGTAGGGCGTCCAGCAGTTCCCCGTCGTGCGTCAGAGCCGACAGCACGAGCGTGTCCCTCAGCGGAACAATGCCGTCCGACCGGCTCCAGGGTGCGACCCACACGCAGGGGAAGGGCAGTTCGCTGCGCAGCTGGACGGCGTCGGCGCTCGCGGTCTGGTGGACGGCGGGGCGCAGTACGGCGCTGCCGTCGCCGAGATCGTCGGCGATCCCGTCTCCGCCGAGCCAGGCGCGCGTCCCCGCGGCCACGGTTCCCAGGTATGCGCTGAGGGCGTGCGCCCGCTCGCGCGTACAGACCGGCAGAACCGCCCTCTCGTCCTGCGGAGGGAGGCTGGGCAGTGCTGACAGGCGCGCCGCGATGGCCTGGGCAAGAGGTGCTGGATCGCCTTCGAGGAGGACTGCGGTGGCGTTGACACACGCGGTTCCGCCTTCGTCGGCGACAGACGCCACGATCGTGTCCAAGTGGTCACGCCAATCCGTGTCCGCGGTGATGAGGATCTTCGACCGGCCGGGTCCCTGCGGCAGGACGCCGGGATCGTTCGCGTACTTGGCGACCACGTCGTCACCGCCGTACACCAGGGCCCGGTCGGCGTCGCGGACCACGGTGTCGGCGGTCCGGTGGTCGGTGGGCAGCAACACGAGCTGGTCGTCTCGTACCCCGGCCTGACGCAGCGCCCCGACCAGCCGGTACGGGGTGAACGGCTCACGCCTCGACGGGCGGACGGCGACGCGGTAACCCAGCGCCAGCGCCTCCAGCCACAGACGGTGAACGCCGGGATGGTTACCGGAGGCGTTCACGGCGAACACGTCGCCCTGACGCACCCAGACCGCGTGTCCCTCGCGGACGGCAGAGTCGCGCAGACCGTCGGCCGCGCCCACCGGCCTGCCCCGCCAGGCGGACGAGCGGGCCTGCCGTACGAAGCGAGCCGTGCCGTCGGTCGCGGCGTGCACCACCGACAGGGGGGTGCCCGACGTCCGGCTCACGAGTCGCTCGTACTCCCGCACGTTCAGACCGCCTATCGTGCCGGAGGCGAACGCGTCGGCCGCCGCCGCGAGCAGACCGTCGAGGTCGGCTGGGGGCATCGGCCCGGCCTGCCGCAAGGCGGCCATCGCCCGCGTCACGAAGAGCGGCGGTACCAGGCTCAGCCGCGCGACCTCGGTGCCGGCCACGTCCGTCACCGAGCTCGGAACACGCGTCCGATAAGCACCCCGAGGGCCCAGGGCGTCCAGGTGGATGGGATCGGCCACGTTCACGGTCGTCATCAGTAGACGCCTTCGATCACCGTCTGGCCCTTGACCGTGGGTACGGGCGCGACGTCCGCTACGGCGTCGCCCGCGTGGCCTTCGTCCGGACGCACCCGCAGCGCGGTGTCCCGCTCCATGTTGTTCGGGATCAGCATGGACTTGCTGACGTGGCTGACCACCACCTGACCGCGTTCGCCGACCTCCACCCGTTCCCCGGTGCCGGGATCCACCACTGACAGGAAGACGTACGGCGACACCGGGTCGAACACGCACGGCTCCGAGGTGGTGAGACCGACCCGCTCCATCAGCGCGGTGAGCATCAGGGTGTTGCCGTACATGCCGATGACCGGCACATCGGGGAAGACCTCGGTGCTCAACAGCTCCCGCGTGTCGGGGTCCATGTGCGTACCGCCCCAGATGACGGCCTTGGCACTGCCGTTGATCATCTCGACGAGACCGTCCTCCCGGGCGAACCGCTCCAGCAGCGGGGTGGTGGCCGCGATGACGCCGATGTCCTGGCTGAGGAGGATGCGCCGACACTGATCGACGAGGTGGTCGGTGTAGGCGTCGACCTCGTCGGCCCGGCCCGCGGCGACCAGCTTCCTCACCCAGCGGGGGTCCATGTCGACGCTCAGGCCGACGCTGCCGAGACCCGCCGCCGCCCGCTGCAGCACGTCTCCCACGAGGTGCGGCCCAGTCGGCGCCACCGTCAGCCACAGACCGCCGTCGGGCAGCCCATGGGCCCTGAGACGTCGGTTCACCTGCTCAGTACTGTGCCGCATCCAGTCGTCCAGCTGGATGACGCGCTTGGGCGCTCCGGTCGTCCCGCCGCTGTCGAACACGTTCAGCAGCCTGGCCCCGGATCCGTAGCCCCTGGGGATGAGATCCGCCACCCGCACCCCCCGCAGTTCGTCCGCCAGGTCGGGAAACAGGACCAGGTCCGCCACGCCCTTGACGTCGTGCCGGGGGTCGAAGTCGAGCCGTTCGGCCCGGTCGAGCCAGTACCGGGAACCGGTCGCGGGGTCGAAGTGCCACCGCATGGCCGCCCGGACGAATTCGTCCGGGTCCACGCGGTCTAAGGGACCGGTATCCAGAATGGTCACTGACTCGTCCACCATCGCAACGTCCTTTCTCGAAGCCCGTGGGGCCTGTGCCGGTGCGGGACAGGACCGGCGCGTCCAGCACCCACGGGACAGGCTCATGTCTGTGCCACCCCGCAGCAGTGATGCGCCGGCGCACCACCCCGATCACCAAGTCCGTACACCCGTGCCGGGTACGGCATGTTCCGTACTCCCTTGGTGCACCAGGCCTGACGGCCACGTCCCCACTTACAAGACCGGGTTCCTCGGGTTTGTGTGACACCCGACGTACGGGGTGAGGAAAGGTGCGAACTCCGCCCGGACCGAGCTGCCTTACGGTCCGTCAGGCATGCTTCCGTGTCCTGGGCCGGTCGATGTGGGCGCCCAGGCAGTCACGCTGCCCCTGGTCCGTCGGATGCCTTCAGACCGCTCGCGAAGGTGACTTGGGTGAGGCGCTCGGACAGCTGCCAGAGCCGGGATGCGTCGGCCTCGCTCCGGGCCGATTTGTAGAGCGCCAGTTCCGTGGGACTGCCCGTGAACTGGCCCACGCCGTCAGGGCCATACAGACGCCCGCCTTTGGCTTCCGGGCTCGTCGCCGCGTACAGCAGCGGACGCAGGCCGGCGTCGACGGAGTGCACGAAGACACCCCAGCGTGCGAGCCGCCTCATGATCGCCGCGTGGGGCGCGGGACGGGCGCGGCCGAGGTTGGGCCCGGCTGCGTAGAGATTGGTCAGAGTCGTACCGGGGTGGGCCGCGTTGCTGACGAGGCCCCAGCCGCCTGATGCGCTGCGCCGCTCCAGTTCGACAGCGAACAGCAGGTTGGCCAGCTTGGACTGTCCGTACGCACGCACCGGGGAGTACCGCTTCACACCCTGCGGGTCGTCCCAGTCGATCCGGCTGTTACGCGCGGCGCTGCTGGTCACCGTGGTCACACGAGCCCGGCCGGCCCGCAGTGACGGCATCAGCCGCCCGGTGAGGGCCACATGACCCAGGTAGTTGGTTCCGAACTGCAGCTCGTATCCGTCCTTGGTCGTGTGCCGCAGCGGCGGCGCCATCACGCCCGCGTTGTTGACGAGCAGGTGGATCGGCCTGCCTTCCTCGTTGAGCGTGTCGGCGAGGCCCTCCACCGACGCCAAGGAAGCCAGGTCGAGGTTGCGAAGGGAGATCCGCGCATCCGGCACGCTCGTCCGGATCTGTTCGAGGGCGGTGGTTCCCTTGGCCATGTTGCGTACCGGCAGGATCAGCTCGGCGCCGGCATGAGCGAGGCGTGTGGCCAGCCCAAGGCCGACGCCGTCGCTCGCCCCGGTGACCACGGCCAGCTTTCCTCGCAGGTCGGGCTCCGTCATTTCGTTCATCACACACTCCTGGTCGGGCGGTACGTCCGGGTCACCAGCGTCCACGCGGCGCGCGGCCCGATCCATGTGCTGATTGACCATGGATCAATCGGACATGACATGAACCAGGGCACCATCTGAAGAAACGACCCGAAGTCGATGAGGGCGACAACACCGTGTGACACGATGTTGTTCCTGGCAATATGGTTGCCGGGCACCTCACGCGAGGTACGGCTGCTCGTCCCACGGCAGTCGACCCATCTCCGATCGACGAAGGGCACCCCCATGCCTGCCATCCTGATCCACGGCGTCCCCGATACCCACCACGTGTGGGACGACGTACGTCGGCACCTCTCCCGGACCGACGTGGAAGCCTGGGACCTGCCCGGGTTCGCCGCCGCCCGGCCGGACGACTTCGGATCCACCAAGGAGGAGTACGTCAGTTGGCTCATCGACCGCTTGGAGCGGATCGGTGAGCCTGTCGACCTGGTCGGTCACGACTGGGGCTGCATATTCACTGCCCGTGTCGCGTCCCTCCGACCCGATCTCGTGCGTACCTGGGCCGGGGGCAACGGTCCGATCAGCTCCGACTACGTATGGCATCCGCTTGCCGTGACATGGCAGGACCCGGTCGAAGGCGACCGCTTCATGAACGAGCTGCAAGCTGAGTCCTTCGCCGACGACTTGGTAAAGGGCTTCGATGTCCCCGTCGAACCGGCCAAGGAGATGGTCAGCCGCGTGGACGGGGTGATGAAGGACAGCATCCTCAAGCTCTACCGCTCCGCCGTGACCATGGGGGCGGAATGGGAACCGGCACTGGCGAACGTGTCCGCGCCGTCTCTCGTGTTCTGGGGAGCGCTCGACCCCGCCTGCCAGATCGAGTTCGGTGAGAGGCTCGGCGCGTCCCTGCGCGCCTCCAAGGTCGCCAAGCTCGATTGCAACCACTGGCCGGTGCTCGAGCGGCCGGCAGAGGTCGCCGCACTCCTGGAGGCCCATTGGGCGGCCTTCCCCAACAGCTGACGCGTACGGGGGCGGGACCGCCCATGGGCGCCTGGAGCGGAGGGAGCAGGCTCATCCCCTCGACGCCGCACGGGGATCTTGTACGGGACCTGACCCGCGCCCGAGCACAGCGTTCAAAGTGAGTGTCGTGCCCGGCGAGGACGCCCTGCCTGACGCGTTCGGCCAGTCGGGCGCGGGCCGCTTCTCAGCCGCTTCGCGAGCAGAGTGCCAGGATCGTCAAGGGTGACATGTCGTAGAGCCGTCGAGCCACGTGTGACACACGTCGTCGGAGTCGGCGACGCTGTGCCGGAGGCCGTCGCCCGGGTCAGCCCGCTTCTGAGCCTCGGCGAAGGCCGCCGAACGGCGTAGGTGCCGTAAGGCCGCGGAGACGGCTTCGATACGCGCGTCCACCGCATCGATGGCCTCTCGGAGCACACGCTCGTGGGCTTCCAGTAGGGCGGCTTCTGCCGCCAGCGTGGCTCCGATCGCGGCATGGTCCGAGCCCGGGTCGGGGTTTCGCGGCATCTTCTGTCTTCCTCGTGCTGGAGCCGGGAGTCCGGCAAGTCCCAAGTGATGCGGGGGCCGTGGAGACTGCGGGGCGCGGGTGCGCCGGTTGGCGCGCCGACATGGATCTGGGTCGCCGGCCACACTCGCTCCCTCCCTCGCCGAGAGGCTTCCCAGGCCGCTGGCGCAGGGGCCCTCACATCTCATGACCGAGTAGCTGGGGAGGCTGTGACAGGTACATCAGCTGCCGGATTCCGACCCCTGATTCAGCGGAGCCGGGTGGGGGCATGGCCAAGAAGCTCGTAATGGCGGAACCCGGCTGTTCCTCGCGGTTCCTTTTCGGGCCACAGGCAGTCCAGGACCGAGGCGGACGGTGGGAAGAGCGTGGAAGGGACCGCCGCACGGGCGAACCACGGCTTCAACATCCGCTTCGGCTTCGTCAAGGCCCCGGCCGGCGTGGACGTGTGCATGGTGGCACCCAAGGGCCCGGGCCACCTGGTGCGCCGTCAGTACGAGGAGGGCCGCGGTGTCCCCTGTCTCGTAGCGGTGGAGCAGGACACCTCCGGCAACGCCTTCGCGCTGGCCCTGTCGTACGCGAAGGGCATTGGTGGCACCCGCGCCGGCGTCATCAGGACGACCTTCACGGCCGGCTGTTGTCTTCGAACTGTTCAGCCGGTGAGGCGTGGGCTGCCGCGTCAATTGATCTCTGCCGCGCGCTGGGGACAGGTTGACACTTGCCATGCAGTGATAGTGTGGAAACCACTGTTGTGTTCCGAGCGGATCGTGTGACTGCGGCCGTCCGAGACGTCGAGCAGAGTCCCTTGAGACCGGCATGGAAGAGAATCGAGCAATGACGACACTGCATCTCACTCTGCTCGGCGCGGTCCGCGAACTCGCGGCCGCGGAGCTGCCTGCCGTCGTCTCCGCCCACAATGGCCGTTCTTTGCGCCGCTTCGCCCTGGAGCTCCATGTGCCGGACGAACGGCACGAGGAGCTGGACGCCGACCTCCAGGCGGCCTCCACGGCCGATGGACCGCACATTCAGGGGACGGACGCGACCTGGCGCGTGTCGGAGGGCTGGACTGCCGTTTCCCAAGGACGCAGACCCGAGATCTACATCTACAGGGCGGAGATCCAGGAGGTGGAGGAGCTCCACGTCTCCGCTCTCGAGATCGAAGGACTCACGCTCGTTCCGATCAGGTACAGAGAGGACGTCAGCGAGGAGACGATCACGGCGACGTTCGTCACCGAGGTGTCCGACGAGGACGATGAGCGGCTGGAGGAGCTTCTCAGGAAGCCGCATGAGTTCTTCGACGTCATCCGCCGCGGCATCAGTGACGAACCTCTGCGTATGCGCTTCGGGCGCCGCGTGTGGCAGCGGGCCGGGGAAGGAGCCCGTCGTCACAACCTGGTGCTGATCGCCGATGAGGACACGTCACAAGCGGCGCCCGAGCCTCTTGCTCTGGTGAACCAACCGCAACTCGACCGGACCATGGAGAAGGCGTGCGCGAACACCAATGCGCTGGCCCTGCTACTGGAAGAGCTGCGATCCAAAGGCGTCCTGGACAAGGACGCCTTCCACGCGATCAAGCATGCCGCTACCGCGCATCCGTTGACTCACCAGGAGAAACGCGAGTTGTCCCGGACCGATCGTCTGGACGACTACTGGCGTTGATGACACATCTGCCGCTGCCGGCGGGTGGAAGGGAAACGCTCATGACCGGAGACGTCGCGGAACCGGTGCCTCAGATGGTTCTGTCCCCGCTGACCAGTGCGGCGATCTTTCTCGTCGTGACGATCGACAGCGGCGGCGAGACCATCGTTCGTGAGCTGCTGTCGGACATCGGCTCGCTGGAACGGGCCGTGGGATTCCGTGCCCAGCCCGACGGCAGACTGAGTTGCGTCGCCGGCATCGGTTCGCACGCCTGGGACCGCCTGTTCTCCGGGGCGCGTCCGGCCCGGCTCCATCCCTTCCGGGAAGTGAACGGCCCGGTGCACCGAGCCGTCGCCACCCCGGGCGACCTGCTCTTCCACATCCGCGCCTCCCGTCTGGACCTGTGCTTCGCGCTTGCCACGGAGATCATGAACCGACTGCGCCAGGCAGTGACAGTCCAGGACGAGGTGCACGGCTTCAAGTACTTCGACGAACGTGACCTGCTCGGCTTCGTCGACGGAACGGAGAATCCGACGGGCCCCGCGGCGCACGCGGCGGTGGTCGTCGGTGACGAGGATCCGTCCTTCTCGGGCGGGAGTTACGTCGTCGTGCAGAAGTACCTGCACGACCTCGACGCGTGGGAGGAACTGTCCGTCGAGGCGCAGGAGAGAGCGATCGGCCGACGGAAGCTGTCCGACGTGGAGCTCGCCGACAACGTGAAACCCGCGGATTCACACGTCGCCCTCACCAGCCTCACCGACGCGGACGGCAGAGACCTCGAGATCCTCCGCGACAACATGCCCTTCGGCGCCGTGGGCCGTGCGGAGTTCGGCACGTATTTCATCGGCTACGCCCGCACCCCCGAGGTGACGGAGACGATGCTGGAGCGGATGTTCCTGGGCACGGAGTCGGCGCCGCACGACCGCATCCTGGACTTCTCCGTCCCGGTGACAGGCTCCATGTTCTTCGCGCCGGCCGCGGACTTCCTGGAGGACCTTCCCGAGCCACCGACTGCTGGGACTTGACGACGACACCGTTTCTCCGTCCGTGAAAGTGATGACGACAGTGGATTTCAAACTGGAAGTTGTGGTTCTGCCCGTCTCCGACGTCGACCGGGCCAGAGCGTTCTACGAGGCGGTGGGGTTCCGCCTGGATGCCGATCACGTCACCGATGACACCTACCGGGTGGTGCACATGACACCCCCCGGCTCGCCGTGCTCGATACTCTTCGGCGTCGGGGTCACCACTGCCACTCCCGGTTCGGCGCAGGGGCTCCACCTCGTCGTTTCCGACATCGTGAAGGCCCACGAAGAGCTCCTCGACAGGGGGATAGAGATGGGCGGGATCTTCCACGACACGAGCGAGATATTCCACCGCTGCACGGATGAGAGGCGGATCAGCGGCCCTGATCCGCAACGTCGCAGCTATTGCTCGTATGCGGAATTCAGCGACCCGGACGGCAACGGATGGGTGCTTCAGGAGGCAACGAACTGAACCCGGCCGTTCTGTTCCTGGTGCCGGCTGTCGGAGACCGAGCCGGCGCGGGTTCACCCGCGCCGGCTCAGGTGCTCGGTGATCCAGCTCGGCTCGGGAACGTCCGGGCGCGCATCCCCTCATGGGCGCCGGTAGGGGACGAAAGCGGGGGACCCGTCAGCTCGCCTGCCGTGCCACGACGACCCGGGCCGATTGCTCCGTCTGTTTGCTCGGTCCGTCAGTGGTGGTGCGTCGCCGAGTGAGACTCGCCGTCGTCGGACCCGGACGTCGTGTGGCGCAGCCTCTGGAGGGTCTTCGAGATCGACTCGATGCGTGCGTCCACCGTGTGGATGGCCTCTCGGAGCTGGCTCAGCCGCCCTTCGAGCAGGGCGGCCTCTGCCGCCAGCGACGCGGTGGCGGCGGCGGGATCGACTTGCCGGTCGGTCTCTCGGAGCATCTTCCCGTCCTCCCTCGGTTCGTGCCGGAGCTCTGTCGGCGGGCTTACAGCGATCGCCCGAGTGCGTCGACCGACCTGGGTCCCTGCCATGCTGCCTCCTCCTCGCTGCGGGGCTCGGGTGGATGCCACCGCAAGCTGCTGACACCCGATTGACCGGGCAGCGGGAGGAGCTGTGACAGCTGTCGGCCATCGGCCGCGTCCCTACGAAGGACGCGGCCGTAGTGCGGCGCGTTGGGCTACTGGAACGTGCAGCCGGGGTTGGGGGCGTCCTCGGCGAACGGGGCGCCGTGCGGCAGCACGTAGAGGACTTCCAGGACGACGTCCGTCGTGCCGCGGTTCTGGCCCAGGTGCACGTGGTCCGCGCCCGACGGTTCCTTCAGGGAGCTGCCCTTGTCGTAGACGCCGTCGGATGCGCACGTGGCATCGAAGTGGTTCAGCGTTCCCTGCTTGACGTATGCGTACAGGGTGCCGTCGTGGTAGTGCCAGCCCGTTCCCTGGCCGGGCGGAATGGTGACCTCTCGGAGGATGTAGTCCCGGTCCCCGATGGTCTTCTGGGCAAGGACCTTGCCGGTCACGCCGGGACCTCCGGGAGTCGCCTGGGCGACCGCGGAGGTGAGGGAAAGCGCGGTGCACGCTGCACCGACAGCTGCTGCACGCAGCATGTTGCGCATGATGATGCCTTTCGGGGCGCGAGGATGTGCTGACTGCACAGGGGGGAGGTCACTTGGGAGTGTGTTTGACAGAACACACTGTAATGCCACTAAGTGTGAGTAGTGCGGCGGCACAGTTCAGGGCGCGTGGGCTTCGCGATGTGCTACGACGAGGGACGCACCGATCAGAAGCGACGCGATGACGCCGGTGCACAGTACGGCGATCGTCGTGAAGGTGGTGGCGAGGACGGCGAGTGCCGCGACCGGGGGAAGGACGTCGGCCTTGGTGGGCAGTTGCGCGCTCCGCCGGTGAAGCAGCCACACGCAGGCGATGAAGACGGCGACGGGCACCGTGTAGGTGGCCGCGGCCTGGACGTCGGTGAGAGTGCCATGGTCGGTGAGATGGGCGACGTTGACGGCTAGTTGTTCTGTCTCGGGAGGTTGTGGACGGGTGAGCCAGGTCTCAGCTGAGGGATCTTGAACGGGTGAGGGCCTTCCCGTTCGGTGTGGATTGCGACG
>NZ_JBEXPK010000064.1:0-46775 GCF_040612015.1 Streptomyces sp. NPDC006476
ACCAGGGCATCATCCACGACTTCGTGATGCTCAACGCCCTGCGCGAGACCCACGCCGCCGAGGCCGCCATCAACCAGGCCGTCGCCACCCTGCGCACCGCGCTCGGCACCGCCTGACCACCGCCGCACCGGGGTACCCGGGGCCCGGACGGCGACGACCGGCGTCGCCGTCCGGACATCGATCCCAAGGCGAAGGAGAGGTACCCCATGCCCCAGCACGTCAGCGACATCATGACCGCCGACCCGGTCACGGTGGAGCCGCAGACCTCCGTGACCGCGGTGGCCCGCCTCATGCGCGACCAGGATCTCGGCGCCGTCCTGGTCACCGACGGCGACCGGCTGCGCGGCCTGGTCACCGACCGCGACCTCGTGGTGCGCGCGCTCGCCGAGGGCGGCGACCCCGAGCAGACCACCGTGGCCGGCGCCTGCAGCGACGACCTGGTCACCGTCGCCCCCGACGACGACCTCGACCGCGCCATCCGCCTGATGCGCGAACACGCCGTACGCCGGGTCCCGGTCGTCGACCACGGCCGGCCCGTCGGCATCGTCTCCCTCGGCGACGCGGCCATGGAACGTGACCCCCAGTCGGCCCTCGGGGACATCAGCGTGGCGAAGCCCAACGACTGAGCAACGCCCGAACGGGGGTTCCGCCCGACACCCACGGGTGTTTTCCGCCTCCCCGCTGCTCGCCACCGCCTCCGCGTGGGACGTACACCACGGCGGCGCGGAGCAGGGAGGCGGTCGGCCGTGGAGCGCACGAGGAGACATCCCGGGGAGCGGCTGGTCGATGCCGCCGACGCCCGCCTGCCCGTCCTCGACGGCGGCGGCGCCCTCCTGCGCAAGGCGTTCCCCGACCACTGGTCCTTCCTGCTCGGCGAACTCGCCCTCTATAGCCTCCTCGTGCTGCTCCTGACCGGGGTGTGGCTCACGTTCTTCTTCCACCCGGGGATGCGTGAGGTGGTCTACGCCGGCTCGTACGTCCCGCTGCGGGGCGTGCGCGTGTCGGAGGCCTTCGACTCCACCCTGCACATCAGCTTCGACATCCGCGGCGGGCTGCTGATGCGGCAGACGCACCACTGGGCGGCCCTTGTCTTCGTCGCCGCGATCGGCCTGCACCTGCTGCGGATCTTCTTCACCGGCGCCTTCCGCAGGCCCCGCGAGGCCAACTGGATCATCGGCCTCACCCTGTTCGTGATCGCCCTCGCCGAGGGCTTCGCGGGCTACTCGCTCCCCGACGACCTGCTGTCCGGGACGGGGCTGCGCATCGCCCAGGGCATCATGCTGTCGATCCCCGTCGTCGGCACGTACGTGGCCCTGTTCGTCTTCGGCGGCCAGTATCCCGGCCACGAGATCATCGGCCGCCTGTACTCCCTGCACATCCTCCTGCTGCCGGGCCTGCTGGTCGGCCTCGTCACCGTGCATCTGATCCTGGTGTTCCACCTCAAGCACACCCAGTGGCGTGGCCCGGGCCGCACCAACGGCAACGCCGTCGGCAAACCGCTCCACCCGCGGTTCGGCGCCTCCTCCGGCGGCCTGTCCCTGATCGTCTTCGGCGTCCTCGCCCTGCTCGGCGGCCTCGCCCAGATCAACCCGGTGTGGACCTACGGCCCCTACCTCCCCGACCAGGCGTCCACCGGCTCCCAGCCCGACTGGTACGTCGGCTTCCTGGAAGGGGCGCTGCGCCTCGTACCCCCGTGGGAGACCGACCTCTGGGGCCACACCCTGATGTGGAACGTGCTGCTCCCCGCCGTCGTCCTGCCGGCGCTGCTCTTCCTCGTCCTGTACCTCTACCCGTTCGCCGAGCAGCGCCTGACCGGCGAGGGACACCAGGAACGGCACCTGTGCGACCGCCCCCGCGACCGCCCCGTCCGGACGGCACTGGGCGTCGCCGGCATCACCTTCTACGGCGTGCTGCTGCTGGCCGGCGGCAACGACGTCGTGGCGCAGTCCTTCCGCGTCTCCGTGAACACCCTGACCTGGATCCTGCGCATCGCCCTCGTCCTGGCGCCCTTCGCCGCCTTCCTGGTGACCCGGCGGCTGTGCCACGCCCTCACGGACGCCGAACAGCAACGGCTCGTGCACGGCGTGCAGAGCGGCGAGGTGCGCCAGAGTGTCGAGGGCGGCTACGAGAGCGACCACCACCCGGTCACGGCCTTCCGGCCCGGCGCCCCGCGAGCCCCCCTCACTCCTGCGGACCGGAGCCCCGGTCCACGTACTGGAACACGAAGCCCGCGACGCCCCGGGCCAGCACCGCGAGGCCGATGAGGAACAGCCACAGCCCGTAGACCACGCCGGTCGCCGCCAGCG
The DNA here is from genome assembly GCF_040612015.1 of Streptomyces sp. NPDC006476. Lineage (NCBI taxonomy): Bacteria > Bacillati > Actinomycetota > Actinomycetes > Kitasatosporales > Streptomycetaceae > Streptomyces > Streptomyces sp. NPDC006476. The sequence continues at coordinate 2,307 of NZ_JBEXPK010000064.1, forward strand.
CGAAGCCGAACGCCGTGACGACCGGCCACCGGGAATCCGGCGGGAAGAACTCCAACGGCCCGGCGCCCTCGGCGACTTCGGCATCGGCGCGGTCCTGGGGCCGCCGCCCCTTGCGCCGGTACTGCACCGCGGTGAAGAACGAGATCAGCGCGGCCATCAGAAAGGCGACGACGAGCACCGCCGAACCGGCCGGCTCCCGCGCCCACCAGCCGTACAACGCGGCGCTGCCCGCGAAGAACAGCGCGACGCCCCCGAAGAACAACGACTCGGTCTTCACCGCAGGCCCTTCTCGCTCGCCGCCACGAAGTTGTGCCGCGGCGGCGGGCAGGCCGTCGCCCACTCCAGCCCGCGCCCGTAACCCCAGGGGTCGTCCACGGTGACCCGCCGTCCGTGCCGGGCGGTGCGCCAGACGTTGTAGAGGAACGGCAGGGTGGAGACGCCCAGCAGGAACGCCCCCACGGACGACAGGGTGTTGAGGAGCGTGAATCCGTCGGTGGGGAGGTAGTCGGCGTACCGGCGCGGCATGCCCGCCTCGCCCAGCCAGTGCTGCACCAGGAAGGTCAGCTGGAAGGCCGGGAACAGCAGCCAGAAGTGCACCTTGCCCAGCCGCTCGTCCAGCATCCTCCCGGTGAACTTGGGCCACCAGAAGTAGAACCCGGCGAACATCGCGAACACCACGGTGCCGAACAGCACGTAATGCAGGTGCGCCACGATGAAGTAGCTGTCGGTCAGGTGGAAGTCGAGCGGCGGGGACGCGATGAGCACCCCGCTCAACCCGCCCAGCAGGAACGACACCAGAAAGCCGAACGCCCACAGCATCGGCGTCTCGAAGGACAGCGAACCGCCGCGCATGGTGCCGATCCACGCGAAGAACTTGATGCCGGTGGGCACCGCGATCAGGAACGACATCACCGAGAAGAACGGGAGCAGCACCGCCCCGGTGGCGAACATGTGGTGCGCCCACACCACCGCGGACAGCATGGTGATCGCGATGGTGGCTCCGATCATCGGCAGATATCCGAACAGCGGCTTGCGGGAGAACACCGGGATGATCTCCGAGATGATCCCGAAGAACGGCAGTGCCACGATGTACACCTCGGGATGCCCGAAGAACCAGAACAGGTGCTGCCACAGCAACGCCCCGCCGTTCGCCGCGTCGAAGACGTGCGCCCCGAACTTCCGGTCCGCTTCCAGGCCCAGCAGCGCCGCCGTGAGGACCGGAAAGGCGGGCAGCACCAGGATCGACGTGAACAGCACGTTCCAGGTGAAGATCGGCATCCGGAACATCGTTATGCCCGGAGCCCGCAGACACAGGATGGTCGCGATGAAGTTGACCGCGCCCAGTGTGGTCGACACACCGGTCACCACCAGGCCCATCACCCACAGGTCACCGCCCGCGCCTGGGGAGTGGTAGGCGCTGTTGAGCGGGGCGTACGCGAACCAGCCGAAGGCGGCCGCGCCCCCCGGCACCACGAAGCCCGAGACGACCATCAGACCGCCGAAGAGGTACATCCAGTACGACAGCGCGTTCAGCCGCGGGAACGCCACGTCCGGGGCGCCGATCTGCAGCGGCATCACCGCGTTCGCGAACCCGGCGAACATCGGCGTCGCGAACAGCAGCATCATGACGGTGCCGTGGATCGTGAAGAGCTGGTTGTAGGTCTGCTCGTTCATGAACTGCATCCCCGGACGGGCCAGTTCGGCCCGCATGGCGAGCGCCAGCAGCCCGGCGAAGAGGAAGAAGCAGAAGCCCGTGACCATGTACAGGCGTCCGATCACCTTGTGATCGGTCGTCGAGGTCCAGCGCAGCAGCGAGGCGCCGAGCGCGTGGTCGGAGGCGCCGGCCTCCTGGGCGGAATGTTCCGACAGGTGCGTCATTGTCCTCCTCCGGCGGCCGCGGCGACGCTACCGCCGTGGCGCTGCGGCACCTTCGCGCCACGCCTTGCTGTGGGCCGTCAGCGTGGCGTTTGGGGGCCCGCGCCGCCGGGGACCCGGTCCGGGATCAACGAGTCAGAAGGAAGATGAACCGCCGTGACGACGCAGACGAGTGAGAAGGCCGTACCCCGCCGCCCCGAGACCGGCTGGTCGAAGGCCCGGCGACTTCGCGGGAAGGCCGTCCTGCGCACCTGTGTCCCGGCCGTCCTCGACGCCGGGGCCACCCGAACGGACCAGTGCGGGCCGGAGGGGAACATCGTGCGGGGCGAGGACTGAGCGGCCCGTAGAGCAGCGCCGACGAGCGTCACGACGTGGGAAACCGGCCATCTTGCCGACGGTCGCCGTACAGCGGCCGACACTAGTCTCGGACAGATGAAGGCTCTCGTGCTGTCCGGCGGTGCCGGTACCCGCCTCAGGCCGATCACCCACACCTCGGCCAAGCAGCTGGTCCCCGTGGCCAACAAGCCCGTGCTCTTCTACGGCCTGGAGTCCATCGCCGCCGCCGGGATCACCGAGGTCGGTGTCGTCGTGGGCGACACCGCCGCGGAGATCGAGGAAGCGGTCGGTGACGGGTCCAAGTTCGGCCTGGAGATCACCTACATCCCCCAGGAACGGCCCCTCGGGCTCGCCCACGCGGTGCTCATCGCCCGCGACTGGCTCGGGGACGACGACTTCGTGATGTACCTGGGCGACAACTTCGTGGTCGGCGGCATCACCGCTCTCGTCGAGGAGTTCCGCGACAGCCGGCCCGACGCCCGGATCCTGCTCACCCGGGTGGCCGATCCTCGCTCCTTCGGTGTCGCCGAACTCGACGCGGCCGGCCAGGTCGTCGGTCTGGAGGAGAAACCGGAGCACCCCAAGAGCGACCTCGCGCTCGTCGGCGTGTACCTGTTCACCCCGCTCATCCACGAGGCGGTACGCGCCGTCCGGCCCTCCTGGCGCGGCGAACTGGAGATCACCCACGCCATCCAGCACCTCATCGACACCCGTGCCGACGTGCGCTGCACGGTCATCGAGGGCTACTGGAAGGACACCGGCAACGTCGTCGACATGCTCGAGGTGAACCGGACCGTCCTGGAGGGCGTCGAGCCCAGGATCGACGGCGAGGTGGACGTCGAGTCCGAGACGATCGGCCGGGTCGTGGTGGAGGAGGGCGCGCGGGTCGTGCGTTCACGGATCGTCGGGCCCGCGGTGATCGGCGCGGGCAGCGTCGTCGAGGACTCCTACGTCGGCCCCTTCACCTCGGTCGCGGAGAACTGCCGGATCACCCACAGTGAGCTGGAGTTCTCCATCGTCCTGCGGGATTCGTCGATCGTCGGAGTGGGCCGGATCGAGAGCTCCCTCATCGGCCGGCACGTCGAGGTGACCCCGGCGCCGAGCGTGCCCAGCGCCCACCGGCTCGTGCTCGGCGACCACAGCAAGGTGCAGATCCGTCGGTGACGGGGGGTTCGACACGAGGTGGCCGACGAGTTTCATGAAGAAGGCATGATTGGGCGGAACAGCTTGGCTCACAGCGCGTACAGAGGTAGGTTCGTCGGCACGATGATCGCCCTGGAGCCCCGCCGCGAGCCCCGGGGTGTCGTCGACGACCTGCGCGGGCCGCCGGCCTGGAGCGGCGCCGGTGCCCCTGTTGCACCAAGCACTTTCCCGGATCCGCAAGGAGTCCCTTCGTGAATCGCCATGAGTTCCTGCGGGAGCTGCACAAGGCCACAGCCAACCGCAACTACCTGGAGATCGGAGTCAACGACGGCCGCAGTCTGAAGCTGTCGCGCGTACCGAGCATCGCGATCGACCCCGCGTTCAAGGTGGTCACCGAGCTCAAGGTCGACGTCCACCTGGTGCGGGCGACCAGCGACGACTTCTTCGCCCGCGAGAACCCCCTCGCCCACCTCCGCAGCGGCCGCCACCCCGTGCGCAACCTCCGCCGTGGCCGCAGCCCGCTCGGCTACTGGCGGCGCACCACCCTCGACCTGTCGTTCATCGACGGCATGCACCTGTTCGAGTACGCGCTGCGCGACTTCATGAACGTCGAGAAGCACTCCGACTGGGCCAGCGTGATCGCCTTCGACGACATGCTGCCGCGCAGCGTCGACGAGGCGGCCCGCGACCGGCACACCCAGTACTGGACCGGCGACGTCTACAAGGTCATCGAGATCCTGGGCCGCTACCGCCCCGACCTCACGATGGTGCTCGTCGACACCCAGCCCACCGGTCAGCTGGTCGTCTTCGGCGCCGACCACGAGAACACGGTGCTCAAGGACAAGTACGACGAGATCATGGCCGAGTTCAACGTCCCGGACCCGCAGAAGGTGCCCGAGGCGATCCTGGAGCGGGTGAAGGCGGTCAAGCCGGAGACGCTGCTGGAGGCGGACTTCTGGGCCCCGCTGGTGCGTGCCCGCAACCTCGGCCTGAGCCGCAAGCGCGGCCTGGAGGCGCTGCGCAAGGCCCTCGAGCCGTTCGCCGTCAGCCGCTGACCCGGTCGGGTGTCCGCTCCGCGCCGCGCCCCAGGATCGCGGCGAGTGCGCGCTTCGCCCTGCGGATAAGTCGGCGCAGGGGCGAGGCACGTGGGGTGCGGACCGCCCTGACCGTGTGCGCGTCCGCGTGCAGCGCGAGCGGCAGCGGCAGGAAGCGCGGGTCGGCGGCCCCGGGGGTCGCGCACAGGGCGGTACGCCAGAGCGCGCCGCTCAGCTCGCCGGTCGGCAGGTCGGCCTCCAGCAGGGCCCCGTCCGTGGCCGGCGAGAGCAGGGCCGGTGTGTCCAGCGACCGGTGCGCCGAGGTGAGCCGCAGCACCGCCCCGGTGTCGCCGGGGACGTGCAGTGGCAGCGGGGCGCGCAGCCGACCCCCGGAGACGGTGACGGTCTCGGGGGCGAGCCGGTCCAGGCCGAGCCTCCTGCTCGCGCGGTCGACGTCCAGGGACAGGTTGCCGTGCTGGTCCGTCCAGTACGGCAGCACCATGTGCCCGCCGGTCACCGCGGCCGACGTGGCGGCACGGGCCCTGCGCGGACCCGGGCCGATGCGGGCCTCCATGGTCCAGCCGCCCAGCCTGACCCGGGCGTAGGTGTCCCACAGCCCGGCGTGCAGCGGGCGGCCGGACACCGCGCGCGTCGGGTCGACGGCGGCCGTGGCCCGCAGCACCAGCCGGACGTTCCGGCTGTCCTCGACCGGCACGATCTCCCGGGTGACCTCGACCGGCTGGAAGTACTGGGCACCGCTGGAGCGCTCCCGCACCAGCAGGTCGAAGGAGGCCCTGCCGAACCGTCCGACGACGGCGGCACCCACCCAGCCCACCGCCGAGGGTACGTCCGGAGGGGGTCCCTCCAGCGGGGCGCCGATTCCGGCACCGGGGAACACCAGCGGCGCACCGTCCGCGGTGAGCTCGGCGGCGACCTCGACGCGCAGCACACCTTCGTGCCACTCGAGGCCGGCGGGAGCGGCCGCCAGGGCCAGACGCGCCTCCCACTCGGCGAAGGCCACGACGTCGTCGTACCGGTCGGCGGCGATCAGCGCGGCGACCACCTGCTGGGTCGGCGGCAGGCCCGCGGCGACCCCCGGGCCGAAGCGCTCGGTGGTGATGTGGTGGATCTCCTCGAACAGCCTGCGCCGGTGGTCGTCCGGCTGGGCGAGGAAGCGACGGCCGCGCAGCCGCTCCACCATCTCCACACGCAGCCACCGCCGGTGCAGCGAGTCCCGGACCCGGCCCGGTCCGGTGTACCGCTCCACGACGTCCAGGGCGTCCCGCAGGTCCTTGAAGTAGCCGACGGGGTCGATCCGCCGGGCGCTGTCGTCGGCCGCCGGATCGCGGTGGACGTAGTAACAGACGTAGTCGCCGAGCACCGAGACGTTGGCGGCCCGCAGATACGCCTCCACCACGAAGACGTGGTCCTCCAGGCGCCTGCGGCCCTCGGGGAAGCGCAGACCGGTCTCCTCGACGAACGCCTTCCGGAACATCTTGTGCGCGCTGAGGCTGTCGATGAGCGGGGCGTCGGCGACCGAGGCGCGCGGCCGGTCGCGGCGGAACAGCTCCACCGGCACCGAGCGGCCCCGTCCCGCCATCTTGCCGACGACCACGTCGGCGCCGTTGGCCACCCCGTAGTCGTACATCCGCTCCAAGGCCTCGGCGCCGAGGGAGTCGTCGGTGTCGACGAACATCAGGTACTCGCCCCGGGCGGCCGCGATGCCGACGTTGCGCGGCTTGCCCGACCAGCCGGAGTTCTCCTGATGGAGCACCCGGACCCGCGGCTCCGCGGCGGCGAGGGCGTCGAGCCGGGCCGGGGTGGGGTCGGCGGAACCGTCGTCGACCAGGACCACTTCGTACTCGTCCGGGGGGAGGGACTGGCCGAGCAGCGAGGCGACGCAGTGCTCGAAGCGGGGCCCGGGATCGTGGACCGGGACGATGACACTGACCTTGACCTGCATCGGGCTTCCGAGCCCCCTCGGGTCGTTCGCCGTGTGTGGTGCGGTGGCCAGATGCTAACCCGATCGGGGGCCCCGTCCCACAGCGCCCCGCCCGCTGATCGTTTCGCCGGATCGGCTCAACTGTGGGTCTTGGCAAGGCGTTCCAGGATCTCGTCCGTGGCGCCGGTCTCGCCCAGGGGGGAGCGCCTCAGTTGCGCCGGCCTGGAGGTCGATCACGACGAGGGTGCTTACGGCTTGGTGAGCCGCTCCAGCAGTGTCAGCCCTTCGAGGACCGTGCGCCGTTCGTCCTCGGTGTACCGGTCCTGCAGAGCACGGGCCAGCCACTCCTCGCGCGCCTGGCGGTCGCCCTCCACCCGCAGGCGCCCGGCCTCGGTCAGGGTGACGAGCTGGCGGCGGCCGTCGTCCGGGTCGGGACTGCGCCGGATCAGGTCCTGCCGGTCCAGTGCGGCGAGCGTGGTCGCCATCGACTGAGGCCGCACGCCCTCGGCTTTGGCGAGCGCGCTGGCCGTGGCCGCACCGTGCTTGGCGACCAGGGTGAGCGCGGAGACCTGCGGGGGAGTGAGCTGGTCGTCCTCCGCGACCTCCCTCAGACGCCGCCGCAGGCGGCTGAAGACGACCCGCAGATCCCGCGCGGCACACGCGGCGGACTCGGAGATGCCCTCGGGAGCGCCGGTGGGCTGTGCATCCATGCCCTCACCTTAGAACTACGCTGGTCGCGTGCGTCTTCTGCTGATGTCCGACACCCACCTCCCGAAGCGCGCCAAGGAGCTCCCCGCCCCGCTCCTCGCGGAACTCCCGCGCGCGGACGTCGTCTTCCACGCCGGGGACTGGGTCGACACCGCCACCCTCGACCTGCTGGAGAGCCGAAGCCGACGTCTCGTGGCCGTGTACGGCAACAACGACGGGCCCGAACTGCGCGCCCGGCTGCCCGAGGTGGCGTACGCCGGGATCGGCGGCCTGCGTTTCGGCGTGGTGCACGAGACGGGAGCCGCCCAGGGCCGCGAGACGCGCTGCGCCGCCCGCTTCCCGGACCTGGACGTGCTGGTCTTCGGGCACAGCCACATCCCGTGGGACACCACCGCCCCCGGCGGCCTGCGCCTGCTCAACCCGGGCTCCCCGACCGACCGTCGTCGCCAGCCCCACTGCACGTATCTGACGGCGGAGGCGGCTGACGGGCGGCTCACGGACGTGGAACTGCACCGGCTGCCACCGAGGTGACGGACGGTTTCACCGCGAGGGCGAGGGGCACCCGCCACCCTTGCCCGGCAACGGCGTACGGGCCACTGTCAGACCCCCCTGTTACGACAGAAGCATGGCTGATACAGCGGTAACGCTCCTCCGTCGCGCGGTCGGGACGGCTCGGCACGCCGGTTCACCGCGCACCGTCCTCGTCGTGATGTGCGCCGGGTACTTCCTGGTGCTGCTAGACGTCACCATCGTCAACGTCGCCCTGCCCGGTATCGGTTCGGCCCTGGGCACCGATGTGGGCGGCCTGCAGTGGGTGGTCGACGGCTATGCCCTGGCCCTCGCCTCCCTCATGCTCACCAGCGGGACGGCCGGAGACCTCTATGGGCACCGGCGGGTGGTGCTGGGCGGCCTGGTCGTCTTCGGTGCCGGCTCGCTCGCCTGCGGACTCGCCCCCGGGGTGCCGGTGCTGGTCGCGGCCCGGGTGGTGCAGGGCGTCGGGGCGGCCCTGCTGCTGCCGGGCACGCTGGCCGTCATCAGCCGCGCCTTCCCCGACGACGCGGCCCGCGCGCGGGCGATCGGCGTCTGGGCGGGCATCGGCAGCCTGGCCCTCCCGGCCGGCCCGCTCCTCGGAGGCGCGCTCACCGACGCCTTCGGCTGGCGGGCGATCTTCCTGCTGAACGTGCCGATCGTGCTGGTGGCCCTGGTGTGGGCGGCGGCGGTCGTCCGCGAGAGCCGGGAGGAACGGGCCCGCCGCCTCGATCTGCCCGGCGTACTGCTGGGCAGCGTGCTGCTGCTGGCCACGACGTACGCCTTCATCGAGGGCGGCCGCGTGGCCGCCGGCGCTCCGCAGGTCCTCGCGGCCGCGGCCGTGGCCGTCCTCGCCGTGCCCGCGCTGGCCGTGGCGGAACTGCGCCGCGGGGACGACGCGATGCTGCCCGTCCCGCTGCTGCACAGGCCCGCCTTCGACGCGGCGAATGTCACCGCCGGGATCATGAACCTGGGCACTCTCGGCACCCTGTTCGTGCTGATGCTGTTCCTGCAGTCGGTCCAGCATCGCTCGGCGCTGCTCGCCGGTCTGGCGGTGGTCCCGCTGTTCGCCCCGCTCGCGGTCATCGCGCCCTTCGGGGGCCGCGTCACCAGCCGGATCGGCGCCCGCCTGCCGGCCACGGCGGGCCTGCTCGTGGCGACTGCGGGCCTGGCGCTGCTGGCCCGCGCCGGGGCGCACTCGGGCTACCCGGTCCTGCTGCCGGCGTTCCTGCTGTGGGGCCTCGGCATGGGCCTGCTGACCCCGGCGGTCGTGGCCGCGGCCATCGCCGCCGTTCCCGGTGAACGCGCCGGGCTGGCCTCCGCTGTGAACAACACTGCACGTCAGACCGGCGGCGCGATCGGCATCGCGGTGGCCGGCGCGATCGCCGGGCAGCCCGGCGACGGGGAGCGGTTCGTACGGGGATTCCACACCGTCGCGCTGGGAGCCGCCGGTCTGTACGCGGCCGCCGCGCTGGTGGCGCTGCTCATGCTTCCCGGGGCGCTGGTCCCGGGCCGGGAACGGTGATCCGCGAGGCGTGTCCCGACAAGGGTCCGGGCCGCTTCAGGCGTTGGGAAGCGGCCCGGGCGCTGCGAGTGTGCGCTGTCACGGACCTCCTTCCCGCAGAGGTGCTGTGCCATGGGAGGCGACAAAGCCTCCGTTGCGCGGCGACTACCCATCCAGGCGCGGCTCACACATGGAAATTCGGTGGAATCCCATCCGTCGCCCCGGTGAACTGGTCCGTGTGCTGATCGACGAGACGCTCATACGCCGTCTGCTCACCGCCCAGTTCCCGCAATGGCCCCACCTCCCCGTCGCACCGGTGCCGCAGTCCGGCATGGACAACGCGACCTTCCGGCTCGGCGACGACCTCTCCGTACGACTGCCCCGCTACGCCCACTGGGCCGGACAGGTCGACCGCGAGCACCGCTGGCTGCCACGCCTGGCACCGCAGCTGCCGCTGCCCGTCTCCGAGCCCGTCGCCAAGGGCGAACCGGGCGAGGGCTACCCGTACCCCTGGTCGGTCTACCGCTGGCTGGACGGCACGACCGCGACGCCCGAAGCCGTCGACGACCCGATCGGTGCCGCCCACGACCTCGCCGGATTCCTCACCGCTCTCCAGGCCGCCGACGCCACCGGCGGACCGGGCCCCGAGCAGAGCAACGCCTTCCGCGGAGTGCCCCTGGGCGACCGGCGCGACTCCATCGCGGCGGAGGCCCGCGTCCGCCCCAAGATCGAGGCGCTGCGGACCACGGGCCTCGTCGACGCGGACGCGGTCACCGAGGTGTGGGAGGCGGCCCTCGCCGCACCCGCCTGGCACAAGCCGCCGGTGTGGATCCACGGCGACCTCGACGCGGGGAACATGCTGCTGAACGACGGCAGGCTCAGCGCCGTCATCGACTTCGGCACGCTGGCGGTGGCCGACCCCGCGGTCGACCTGGTGCCCGCGTGGAAGTTCCTGCCCGCCCGGGCCCGGGACGTCTTCCGCGAGGCCGTCGGTGCCGACGACGCGACCTGGGCACGCGGCCGCGGCTGGGCCCTCGCGGGATCCCTCCCGGTCCGCGACGACCCCTACTTCCGGGACCACCCGGCCCGCATCACGGCGGCCGTCCACCACGTGGAGCAGATCATCGCCGACCACCGGCTCGACGCCGGCCGACGCCGGGCGTCAGTGGCGCCGTAGCCGCTGCAACCGACGCCGGGCGTCAGTGGCGCCGTAGCCGCCGCAGCCCCAGGAAGGCCAGGACCGCCAGCCCGAGCGCCGCCGCCCCGGCCGCTGCCCGCTTGGCCACCGGCACCCCGGCCGTGCGGAGCAGGTCGAGGGGTTCCGTCTCCGCCGGCTGCGTCTCCGCTCCCGGCGGCTCCTCGACCGCCGGGGCGGCGGGCCCGGTGATCTTCTCCGACAGGCACTGCGCGAACTGGCCGACGAGCCGGTCGCCCACCTCCGCCAGCACCCCACGCCCGAACTGCGCCGGCCGTCCGGTCACCGTCAGGTCGGTGCGCACCGACACGGCCGTGCCGCCGTCCCGCTCGCTCAGCGTGCCGGTCACGGTCGCGCGGGCGGTGCCCTGACCGCGGGTCTCCCGGCCGCTGGCGATCAGCACCATGCGATGCGCCGCCTCGTCCTGCTCCTCGAAGACGGCGGTGCCCTTGTAGGTCACCGTGATCGGTCCGACCTTCACCTTCACCGCCCCGGTGACGGTCTTGCCGTCGTACTCCTCGACGGTCGCCCCCGGCATACAGGGCGCGACCCGCTCGATGTCGAGGAGCGTCCGCCAGGCGTCGTCGACCGGGACCGGCACGCTGAACTCGTGGTGCAGTTCCATGACTTCCTCCAACGGGCGTTACGTCGACGGATGGATGGCCCCTCCGGTGGCCGCCAGCGGAGCCCCGGTGCCGCCCCAGCGCAGGGCGACGATCTCCGCGGCGACGGACACGGCGACCTCCTCGGGCGTCCGGGCCCCGAGGTCGAGGCCGACCGGTGAGCGCAGCCGGGCCAGCTCGGCCTCGGTGAGCCCGGCGTCGACCAGGCGTTTCATGCGGTCGTCGTGGGTACGGCGGCTGCCCATCGCCCCGATGTACGCGGCCGGGCGGCGCAGCGCCTCCTCCAGCAGCGGCACGTCGAACTTGGGGTCGTGGGTGAGCACGCAGATCACCGTGCGCTCGTCGGTGTCGGTGCCGCGCAGATAGCGGTGCGGCCAGTCGACGACCACCTCCACGGCGTCCGGGAAGCGCTTGGGGGTGGCGAACACCGGACGGGCGTCGCAGACGGTGACCCGGTAGCCGAGGAAGCTGCCGATGCGGGCGACCGCGGCCGCGTAGTCGATCGCGCCGAAGACCAGCATGCGCGGGGGCGGCGCGAAGGAGTGCAGGAACACGGTGACGTTGTCCTCGCGGCGTTCGCCGTGCGGGCCGTAGTGACGCAACCCCGTGGCGCCGAGGGCGAGTTCGCCGCGCGCGTCGGCGGTGACGGCCACGTCCAGACCGGTCGAGCCCAGCGTGCCGGAGACCTCCTCCGGCCAGACGGCGAGCGTCGCGCCGACGGCCGCAGGCCCGTCCGTCACCGTCGCCAGCGTCACGGGACGGCCCGCCTCGACGGACTCGGCGACGGCCGCGAAGGCCGGGTCGGTCTCCCGCGTCACCGGCCGGACCAGCAGGGTGATCTCACCGCCGCAGGTCAGCCCGACGGCGAACGCGTCCTCGTCGCTGTAGCCGAACGTCTCGAGACGCGCCTCGCCGCTCTCCACGACCTCCTTGGCGAGCTCGAACACCGCGCCCTCGACACAGCCCCCGGAGACACTGCCCACGACCTCGTCCCCGGGCCCGACCGCCATGGCGGCGCCGGGATCGCGGGGGGCGCTGCGGCTGACGCCGACGACCGTGGCGAGCCCGAAGGGGACCCGCGCCGCGTACCACTCGCTGAGTGTCGGCAGGATCTCACGCACGGTCCGCTCCTTCCCTCGGGGCCCGCTCGGCCCCTCGTACCACCGCCGCGAGTCGCTCCAGGGCCGCCAGGCTGTGCCCCTCGACGAACGCGTCCACGCTCGGCAGCGCCGCCGCCATCCCCGCCGCGAGCGGCGCGTAACCGGGCCGCGCCTTGCGGGGGTTGGCCCAGACCACCCGGTGCGCCAGCCGGTGCAGCCGGCGCATCTGGGCGCCCAGCAGCTCCGGGGCGCCCCGCTCCCACCCGTCCGACAGCAGCACCACGACCGCGCCGCGCGCCATGCCCCGCTGCCCCCAGCGGTCGAGGAACTCCCGCAACAGCTCCCCGAGCCGGGTACCCCCGCGCCAGTCGGGCACCGCCTCGGCGAGCGCGCTCATCGCCAGGTCGGGGTCACGGTGGGACAGCTCGCGCGTCACCCGGGTCAGCCGCGTGCCGATGGTGAAGACCTCCGTGCGGCTGCCTCGGGCGGCCGCGTGCGCGAAGCGCAGCAGGGCGTCTGCGTACGGCGCCATCGAACCGCTGACGTCCACGAGGAGCACCACCCGCCGGGGCCGCTCCGCCCGGCTGTGCCGCCGCAGGCGGGCCGGCTCGCCGCCGCGTCGCAGCAGCTCACGCACCGTCCGGTGGGGATCGACCTCACCGCGCCGGGCGGGCCGTCGCCGCGCGCTGCGCCGCGTCTCGCCGGGCAGGGTGAACGCGGCGAGCAGCCGGCGCAGTTGCTCGCGCTCGGCGGAGCCGAGCTCGGCGACGTCGCGGTGACGCAGGACCTCGGTGGAGCTGGCGAGGGCGGCGGAGGGCGGGGCGTCGTGGTGCTCGTCCCGCGCGGCGGTGCCGGGCGCGGGGCCCTCCCGTACGACGAGCCGCAGCCGGGGCGGGGGAGTGGTGGGCGCGGTCCGCCCGGCGCGCGGAGCCTCACCGAAGTAGGCGGCGAACACCCGCTCGTAACGCTCCAGGTCGTCGTGGCCGCCGCACAGCGTCAGCCGCCCCGCCCAGTACACGTCCGCCCGCATCCCGGGCCGCAGCTCGTCCACCGCGCGCAGGAACGTGTGCACGCGCTCGGCGCTCGCGTCGACACCGGCGGCGCGCAGGGCACGGGCGAAGCCGAGCAGAGCGGCGTCGGCCCCGGGACGCGCCGACGCGTCCCGCGGCTGCGGGGCGCGAGCCGGCCCACCGTGCCCGCCGCCCGTCACCCGCCCCGCGCCGCCCGAGCCCGTGCCGTCCACGGCCCTCACGCCCCCCGGGCCGCGAGCACCGACGCCAGGTCCAGGCCCCGCGCCCGCTCCGCGTCCTCCCGGTACTTCAGCACCGAGCCCAGCGTCGCCACCGCCAGCTCCGCGTCCACCTCCGTCGCGCCCAGGGCGTCCAGGGCCTGCGCCCAGTCGATGGTCTCCGCGACGCCCGGGGGCTTGAGCAGGTCCTGCGAGCGCAGCGCCTGCACCAGGGCGGTCACCTGTTCCGCCAGCCGGACCGAGACCCCGGGCAACCGCCGCCGCACGATGGCGAGTTCGCGGGCGAAGCCGGGATGGTCGAACCAGTGGTACAGACAGCGCCGCTTGAGCGCGTCGTGCACCTCGCGGGTGCGGTTGGAGGTCAGGACGACCACCGGAGGGACCTCGGCACGCAGCGTCCCCAGCTCCGGGATGGTCACCGAGAACTCCGACAGCAGCTCGAGCAGGAATGCCTCGAACTCGTCGTCCGCCCGGTCGATCTCGTCCACCAGCAGCACCGACGGATTGGTCTCCAGCGCCTTGAGCAGCGGCCGGGCGACCAGGAAGCGCCGGTCGTACAGCTCGCTCTCCAGCCGGTCCGCGTCCCGCACGCCCGCCGCCTCGGCCGCCCGCAGATGCAGCAGCTGACGGGGGAAGTCCCAGTCGTACAGGGCCTGCGAGGCGTCGATGCCCTCGTGGCACTGCAGCCGGATCAGCGGGGCGTCCAGCGCCTCGGCGAGGGCGGAGGCGAGCGCGGTCTTGCCGACGCCCGCGTCGCCCTCGCAGAAGATCGGCCGGTGCAGCCGCAGGGCCAGGAAACAGGCGAGGGCCAGTCCGTCGTCGACGAGGTACCCCGTCGCCTCCAGACGGGCCCGCACCTGGTCCGGGCCGCTGATCTCACCGATCGCCGTTCACCCCATTCCGGCGGCGGCCAGCACCGCGCGCCGGGTGAGCACCCGGGCCAGATGCTCCCGGTACTCGGGCGAGGCCGCGGTGTCCTGCGCCGGATGCGTGCCCTCCGCCGCCGACTCCACGGCCCGCGCCACCGACCCGGTGTCCCCGGCGCCGGTCAGGGCCGCCTCGGCCGCCGTGGCGCGCAGCGGGGTCGCGCCCATGTTGGTCAGGCCGATGCGGGCCTCGGCGATGTGCCCGTCGTCGCGCCGCACCAGCGCGGCCACGCCGACGGTCGCCCAGGACTGCGCCACCGGGTGGAACTTCTCGTAGTGGAAGCCCCAGCCGTCCGCCTTCGGCAGCCGCACCTCCACCAGGAGCTCGTCGGGTTCGAGGGCGGACTGCAGATAGTCGACGAAGAAGTCGCCGGCCGCGACGGTGCGTCGCCCGCGCGGCCCCTGGGCCACCAGTTCGCCGCCCAGCGCCAGGATCACCGCGGGCAGGTCCCCGGCCGGATCGGCGTGCGCCAGCGAACCGCCCAGGGTGCCCCGGTGCCGTACGGCCGGGTCCGCGACCGTCGCCGTGGCGGCCGCCAGCAGGCCCGCGTGGCGGCGGACCAGCGGGTCGGTGACCACGTCGTGGTGCGTGGTCATCGCGCCGATGACCAGCGTGTCGCCGTCCTCGCGTACCCCACGCAGCTCCGGGATGCGGCCCACGTCCACGACCAACTCGGGGAAGGCCAGCCGCAGCCTCAGCAGCGGCAGCAGGCTCTGCCCGCCGGCCAGCACCTTGGCCTCCTCGCCGGCCTCGGCGAGGGTGCGCACCGCCTCGTCGACGGAGGCCGGACGGGCGTATTCGAACGCCGGAGGAATCATGACCGGGCCTCCCTCACCGCTCGCCACACCCGTTCGGGCGTACAGGGCATCCGGACGTCGTGCACGCCCAGCGGTCGCAGGGCGTCCACGATCGCGTTGACGACCGCAGGCGTGGACGCGATGGTCCCCGCCTCGCCGACTCCCTTGACGCCCAGGGGATTCGAGGTCGCCGGCGTCTCCGTCCGCTCGGTCACGAATTCGGGCAGGTCCGCCGCCGAGGGCACCAGGTAGTCGGCCATCGTGCCGGTGACCAGGTTGCCCTCGTCGTCGTAGACGGCCTCCTCGAACAGCGCCTGCGCGATGCCCTGCGCGAGCCCGCCGTGCACCTGGCCCTCGACGATCATCGGGTTGACCACCCGGCCGACGTCGTCCACGCAGACGTACGACCTGATCTTCGTCTGCCCGGTCTCCGTGTCGACCTCGACCGCGCACAGATGGGTGCCGTGCGGGTAGGAGAAGTTGTCCGGGTCGACCAGGTGTTCGGCGTTGATGGTGGGCTCCATGCCGTCCGGCAGGTCGTGCGAGGTGAACGTCTCGAACGCGACCTCCTGGATCGTCTTACGGGCCTCCGGGGAACCCTTCACGGAGAAGACGCCGTCCGCGAAGTCCAGGTCCTGCTCGCTCGCCTCCAGCAGGTGCGCGGCGATCTTCCGGGCCTTCGCCACCACTTTCTGCGCCGCGTGGTGCACGGCCGCCCCGCCCACGACCAGGGACCGCGAGCCGTAGGTGTCCATGCCCTGCGGCGCTGCCTTGGTGTCGCCGTGCACGACCTCGACGTCCTCGAAGGGCACCCCGAGCACGTCCGCGGCGATCTGGCTCCAGGAGGTGACATGGCCCTGCCCGTGCGGACTGGTGCCGGTCACCACCTCGACCTTGCCTGTGGGCAGCATCCGGATGGTCGCCGCCTCCCAGCCGCCGGCCGCGTACCGCAGATCGCGCAGCACCCGGCTCGGGGCGAGCCCGCACATCTCGGTGTACGTCGAGACACCGATCCCGAGCCGGACCGTGTCCCCGCGCGCGGTGCGGTCGGCCTGCTCGGCGCGCAGCTTGTCGTACTCGAACAGGGCGAGCGCCTTGCCGGTGGCCGCCTCGTAGTTGCCGCTGTCGTAGGTCAGACCGGCGATCGTGGTGTACGGGAACTCCTCGTGCCCGATCCAGTTCCGCCGCCGCAACTCCACCGGATCCAGGCCGACTTCGGCCGCCAGCTCGTCCATGATCCGTTCGATGGCGTACGTCGCCTCGGGGCGTCCGGCGCCGCGGTAGGCGTCGGTGGGCGTGCGGGTGGTGAAGACGCCGGTGCAGGTGAAGTCGTAGGAGTCCATCTTGTAGATCGCCGGGTACATGAACGCGCCCAGGATCGGGATGCCCGGGGTGACGAGCATCAGGTACGCGCCCATGTCGGTCAGCAGGTCGACCTTGAGGCCGAGGAGCCTGCCGTCGCGCATCGCGGCGATCTCGACGTCCTGGATCATGCCGCGGCCGTGGTGGGTGGCGAGGTAGCCCTCGGAGCGGGACTCCGTCCACTTCACCGGGCGGCCGATGCGCCGCGCCACGGCGAGCGCGATGGCCTCCTCGCCGTACACCTGCAGTTTGGAGCCGAAGCCGCCGCCCACGTCGGGGGCGATCACCCGCAGCTTGTGCTCGGGGATCCCGGTGACGACCGCCAGCATGATCCGCAGGATGTGCGGGATCTGGGTGGACGAGTACAGCGTGTACTCGCCGGACGCGGCGAGCGGGGTGACGACGACCGCGCGCGGCTCCATCGCGTTGGGGATGAGCCGCTGGTGGACGTAGCGGCGCTTGACGGTCACCTCCGCGCGCTGCCGTACGGACTCGAAGTCCTCGCCGGTCTTCAGCGGCCAGACGTAGGAGCGGTTGGTGCCCTTGTCGGAGTGGACCAGCGGGGAGCCCTCGGCGAGCGCGGCCTCCAGGTCGAGCACCGGGGGCAGCGGCTCGTAGTCGACCTCGATCGCCTCCAGGGCGTCGGCGGCCGCGTACCGGTCACGGGCGACCACGACCGCCACCGGGTCGCCCGCGTAGCGCACCTCGTCGACCGCGATCGGCGGGTGGTCGGGCAGCACGATGTCCTCGGTGACGGGCCAGGCGCAGGGGAGGGAACCGAGTCCGTCGAGGTCGCGTCCGCTGAACGCGGCGACGACGCCCGGGCGTTCGAGGGCGGGGGAGACGTCGACCCGCTCGATGCGGGCGTGGGCCATGGGGCTGCGCAGGATCGCCAGATGGAGCAGTCCGTTGACGCTGATGTTGTCGGTCCAGTTGGTCTGGCCGGTGATCAGCCGGGCGTCCTCCTTGCGGGGCCGGGAGCGGCCGACCTCGGATTCGACGGCCTGATCGGTCATGTCGTCACCTCCTGACCGGAGGCGGCCATCACGGCCCGCACGATGTTCTGGTAGCCGGTGCAGCGGCACAGATTGCCCTCCAGGGCGTGCCGCACCTCGTCCGACGAGGGGTGGGGGTTCTCCCGCAGCAGATCGCGGGCCGCCATCAGCATGCCGGGGGTGCAGTAGCCGCACTGCAGCCCGTGCTTCTCGTGGAACGCCTTCTGCAGCTCGGTCCACTCGCCGTCGCGGGCCAGCCCCTGGACGGTGGTGACCTCGCCCCCGTCCGCCTGCACCGCGAGGACCGAGCAGCTCTTCACGCTCACACCGTCCAGGTCCACCGTGCAGGCCCCGCAGTTGGAGGTGTCGCAGCCGATGGGGGTGCCGGTCAGGCCCAGGCGGTCACGCAGGTAGTGGATCAGCAGGAGACGGGGTTCCACCTCGTCCTGGTATGTCGTGCCGTCCACTTTCACCGAGATACGGGTCATCTGCCCTCCCAGGAGACGGGGCGTGATGTAGGTCACTCTAGGACCGTCGCGGGGAGGGGGCGAGTGCTGCGCCGGGTTCGTTGAGCGTTAATCCATTGCTGTCGGCGGCGGCCGTCTGCTGCACTTCACGGGTACCTGTCACCGCACGTCCCAGGAGCAGCAATGCGAGCACCGCTCATGTCCGCCCAGGAAGGAACGATCCCCTCGTCGAAGGGCATGACGCTTCGTGCACCTGCTCAACCTCGGAATTCTCGCCCATGTCGACGCCGGTAAGACCAGCCTGACCGAGCGGCTGCTGCACTCGGTCGGAGTGATCGACGAGATCGGCAGCGTCGACGCCGGCAGCACCCGGACCGACACCCTCGCGCTCGAACGGCAGCGCGGTATCACCATCAAGTCCGCCGTCGTCTCGTTCCCGATCGACGACGTCACGGTCAACCTCATCGACACACCCGGCCACCCGGACTTCATCGCCGAGGTGGAACGCGTCCTCGGCGTCCTCGACGGCGCCGTCCTCGTCGTCTCCGCGGTGGAGGGAGTCCAGGCCCAGACGCGGGTCCTGATGCGGACCCTGCGACGGCTGCGCATCCCGACCCTGCTGTTCGTCAACAAGATCGACCGCCGCGGGGCGCGCTACGACGGCGTGCTGCGCGCGATCGCCCAGCGGCTGACGCCGGCGATCGTGCCGATGGGGACGGTTGAGGGGTTGGGGGCGGCGGGTGCCCGGGTTGTGGCTGGGCTGGGAGCGGGGGCGCTCGAAGTGCTGGCGGAGCATGATGAGGAGCTGCTGGCGACGTATGTGGAGGGCAGTGGTATGTCACATGCCACTCAGCGCTCCACTGCTATGTCACATACCACTGAGAATTTCAGTGGTGTGTCACATGCCACCCTCCACGCCGCCCTCACCGCCCAGACCCGCCAATCCCTCGTCCACCCCGTCTACTTCGGCTCCGCCATCACCGGCGCCGGCATCGACGCCCTCGTCAACGGCATCAAGGAGCTCCTCCCCACGTCCGACGGCGACCCCGGCGGCCCGCTCTCCGCCACCGTGTTCAAGGTCGAGCGGGGTCCGGCGGGGGAGAAGGTGGCGTACGCCCGCCTCTTCTCCGGCACCCTGCGCACCCGTGACCGCGTCCCCTTCGGCGAGGCCCGCCAGGAGGGCAGGATCACCGCGATCAGTGTCTTCGATCACGGCACCGACGCCCGCGCGGACGCCGTCCCCGCCGGACGCATCGCCCGGCTGTGGGGTCTCGCGGACATCCGGATCGGCGACGCGATCGGCGAACCCCGCAAGGCGTACGAGCACGTCTTCGCGCCGCCGACCCTGGAGACGGTGGTCGTCCCGGGCCCGGACACCAACCGGCGCGCACTTCATGTCGCGCTCACCCAGCTCGCCGAGCAGGACCCGCTCATCGACCTGCGCCACGACGAGGTGCGACAGGAGATCTCCGTGTCCCTGTACGGCGAGGTGCAGAAGGAGGTCATCCAGTCGACCCTCGCCGACGAGTACGGACTCGATGTCGGCTTCCGTGAGACCACCCCCATCTGCGTCGAGCGGCCGGTCGGCTCGGGCTCGGCGGTGGAGTTCAACAAGAAGGACCCGAACCCGTTCCTGGCCACCGTCGGCCTGCGCGTCGATCCCGCGCCGACCGGAGCGGGCGTCGACTTCCGCCTGGAGGTGGAGCTCGGCTCCATGCCGTACGCCTTCTTCAAGGCGGTCGAGGACACCGTGCGCGAGACCCTCGGTCAGGGCCTGCACGGCTGGCAGGTCACCGACTGCACCGTGACCATGACCCACTCGGGTTACTCGCCCCGGCAGAGCCACGCCCACCAGGGCTTCGACAAGAGCATGTCGAGCACCGGCGCCGACTTCCGCGGGGTCACCCCGCTCGTGCTGATCGAGGCGCTGCGCCGGGCGGGGACGCGGGTGTACGAGCCCCTGCACCGCTTCCGGATCGAGGCCCCGGCCGACACGCTGGGCGCGCTGCTGCCGGTGCTGGCCGCGCTGCGGGCCGTGCCGCGGACGACGGTGACGCGGGGTGCCGGCTGCGTCCTGGACGGTACGGTCCCGGCCGGCCGGGTGCACGAGCTGGAGCGACGGCTGCCCGGACTCACCCGTGGCGAGGGCGAGTTGGAGACCGCGTTCGACCACTACGCACCGATCACCCAGGGAACCGTTCCCCAACGCCCGCGCACCGACCACAACCCCCTCGACCGCAAGGAGTACCTGTTGAACGTGACGCGTCGAGTGGGGAGGTGAGGCTGCAGAGGGAGAACGTACCCGAAAATCCTGAAACTTACTCAAGAGTCAGAAGTATTGACGGTGTCCGGAAATCCCCGGACTGTAGTGGACATGCCGAATATCCGGACACGTCTGCTCGTTGTGCTGGTTGTCCTCTTCGGATCCCTGGCGATGGCGGGCGTGCCGTCCCCCTCCGCCACCACCACCGTCCCCGACTCCCTCTGGTTCGACGGATCGACCCTGGCCGTGCAGAACGGCAGGTTCGTCGACGGCAACGGCCGCGAGATCGTCCTGCGCGGCTACAACGTCTCCGGCGAGACCAAGCTGGAGGAGAACAGCGGTCTGCCCTTCGCCTCGGTCGCCGACGCGAAGAAGTCGGCCACGGCGCTGCGGGCGCTGGGCGGCGGCAACTCGGTCCGCTTCCTGCTGTCCTGGGCCCACGCGGAGCCCACCCGGGGCACGGTCGACACCACCTACCTGGCCGCCGTCACCGACCAGATGCGGGCCTTCCTGGACGCGGGCATCCGGGTCTACCCGGACTTCCACCAGGACCTCTACTCCCGCTACCTGTTCAACTCCGGCAGCTGGTACACCGGTGACGGCGCTCCCAAGTGGGCCGTGGAACTGGGCGGTTACCCCCAGGAGTCCTGTGGGATCTGCCTGTTCTGGGGCCAGAACATCACCCAGAACCAGGCCGTGACCAAGGCCCAGTACGACTTCTGGCACAACACCTACGGTCTGCAGGACTTCTTCCTCGACACCGCGCAGAAGACCATGGCGTACGTCCAACAGCACGTGACCGACGAGGAGTTCGCGGGAGTCGTCGGCTTCGACCCGTACAACGAGCCGTACGCGGGCAGCTACGACTCGGGCCAGAGCAGCCGCACCTGGGAGCAGAACCTGCTGTGGCCCTTCTATCAGAAGTTCCGGGCCCGGATGGACGCGGCCGGCTGGCAGGGCAAGCCCGCCTTCGTCGAGCCGAACCTCTTCTGGAACTCCAACATCAGCTCCCAGAAGCAGGAGGGCGGTCTTCTCGACGCGGGCACGCTCGGTCCGCGGTACGTCTTCAACACCCACTTCTACGACCAGAAGGCCATCTCCGGGATCCTGATGTGGGGCAACGCGTCCGACGGCCAGTACGCGACGGACTTCTCCGCCGTCCGTGACCGTGCCTCGGCCGCCGGAACGGCCGCCGTGGTCAGCGAGTTCGGGCATCCGCTGTCCGGCACGGTCTCCGGCAAGGCCCCGACCGTCGACAAGGCGATGTACCAGGCCCTCGACTCCCGTCTGCCGGGCGCGAGTTGGTGGAGCAACCCGGCCGCCTCCGGATCGGTGCTCTCCGGCAACCAGTGGCAGTGGGACATTTACAACGGACGCCACCACGAGCTGATGAACGACAACCCGGACAAGGTGCAGACGTCCGGCGACGCCTGGAACGACGAGGACCTCTCGGTGGCCAGGCTCGACGGCTCGGGAGCTGTGACGCTCCGTCAGGACGCCCGGCTTCTCGACCGCGTCTACCCGAGCGCCACGGCCGGCACCACCCTCGCGTTCACCTACGAGGACCGCTCACGCGACGGCTCGACGACCCTCACCTGGAACCCGGTGCCGAGCTCACTGCCGAACGTGTCCCAGCTGGTCGGCTCCGGCCAGTACGGGCTGCTCGTATGGCGTTCGGGCTCCGGAACCGCGCCCACCGAACTGCACCTCCCCGCCTCCATCCCGACCGCCACGACCACCGTGGTCTCCGACCTCGGCACGGTGTACGGCCCCCCGGCCTACACGACGTCGACACCGGTCGCCGCGGCCCCCGAACCGGGCGGCACGGGCAGCCGCCGTCTGCTGCTCACCGACTCCGACTCGGGCGTCCTGCACTACGCCCTGGTGACCAACGGCGCGACCTCCCCCTCGGCGAGCCTCCTCGCCGCGGCGAAGTCCGAACTGGCGGCCTGGGCGACGTCCCACTTCTGACCGGAACCGATGATCCGGGTGGGCGCCTGGCCGGGCCCTCTCCGACCCGCCCGCCCGGCACTTCACGACGGCCTTGCCGCCCCCGCACGTGGGTGGTGAGGGGGCTCGTCCGGCAACAGGACGGCGCCGGACCTCGTTGGTCCGGCGCCGTCACCCGGAGGTCAGCTCGTGGGGCCGGTCCAGTCGGCCAGGACATGCCCGAGCCGCACCCGCTGCGGGTGGTCGCCGACCGGCACGGACAGCACCTTCTGGCCCGTGGCGAAGTCGATCGCGGTGACCTGGTCGGCGCCGCTCTCGGAGATGATGCAGTCCTTGCCGTCACCGCTCACGGTCGCCCAGTACGGGGTCGACGCCGTGACGAGCGGGCCCTCCTGGAGGGTGGCCCGGTCGACGACGGTGGCGTAGTTGTCCATCGTCCCGGCGACGCACAGCTTGGTGCCGTCGGGGCTCATCGAGATGCCGTGGTGGCGCGAGTCCAGCAGCCAGGTGGTGCGGTCGGTGCTGGTTGCCGGGTTCGCCGGCAGCGTCTTCACCCGGGTGATCTTGTCGGTGGCGATGTCGTACTCCAGGAAGCCGTTGAAGAACGACACCTGGAAGTACATCTTCGACCAGTCCGGCGTGAACGCGGCCGGTCGCACCGCGTCGGAGAAGTCCTTCAGTCCGATCGCGTCGAGGCGGTCACGCATGTCGATCGTCTTGACCGTCTTGTACGTGGTGGCGTCGACGACGGTGATGTGCCGGTCGCCCTTCGTCCAGTCCCAGGCGGGGTCGTCGAGGGAGGTGGTGACCTCGCCGATCGCCATGTTCCAGATGTACTTGCCGCCGTTGGTGAAGACGTTCTCGTGCGGCTTGTCACCGGTGGCGAACTCGCCGAGTTCCTTGCCGGTGTTGATGTCCAGCACCTGCACCTTGTTGGCGGTGGAGGCGGACACCGCCACCCGGGTGCCGTCGGGGGAGACGGCCATGTGGTCGGCGCGGTAACCGGCCACCGGGAAACGCCAGTTGATCTTGTCGGTGGCGAGGTCGATGGAGACGACGTCGGCGAAGCTGGGCCGGGAGACGACCACGGACCTGCCGTCCGGCGTGGAGTACATGTCGTCGACGTACTGGTCGTGGCCCTGCCCCACCTCGTTGCGGATGGCCGTGTAGTAGATCCACTTGATGGGGTCGGCGTTGATCTCGGCGATGCGCTGCGCCTTGTCGGGAACGACGTTGATCTCCCCGACCTTGGCGAAGTCGCCGGAGGACTTGAGGACGGTCGCGGTGCCGTCCCAGTTGTTCCCCACGAACAGCACCTCGCGCAGCGCGGCGGCGGAATCCGCGGTGGCGGCGGTCGCGGGGGCGGCGACGGTCAGGACGAGGGCGGCGGCTACGGAGCAAAGGTGCCTGGATCTGATGGCAGGCATGAGTGCTCTCTCCTCTGTGGACGGGGCGTGGGCGTGATGCGGGCATGCCAATGGAATCGACGGTCGAATCTGAAAAGGAGCGCGTTCAGACTCTTACTTACTGGAAAGTAAGGAGCGGGCACCCTTCTCCACAAGACTGCGTACACGACAAAATCGAGGGATCACGTAACGAGGGAGGCTCAGTGGCGGGCAGGCTCAGGGCGCCGACCGGGCGATACGGCGGCAAGACCGCCGAGCAGCGGCAGGCCGAGCGGCACAGGAGATTCCTGGACGCCGCGCTCGAACTCTTCGGTGCCGACCCCGGATACCGGGCCACCACCGTCGCGGCGCTCAGCGAGGCCGCGGGGCTGTCGACCCGTCAGTTCTACGAGGAGTTCCGCACCCTCGAGGATGTGCTCGCGGCGCTGCATCTGCAGGTCAACGCCTGGGCGGAGGAGGCGGTGCTGGCCGCGTTCGCCGAGGCGGAGGGCCGGCCGATCGCCGAGCGGGTCACCGCGATCTTCCGGGCCTACGCGGCGAACGTCACCGGCGATCCGCGCCGGATCCGCATCACCTTCGTCGAGATCATCGGCGTCAGTCCGCGGCTGGAGGAGCAGCGCCTGGACCGCCGTTCCCGCTGGGTGGACCTCATCTGCGCCGAGGCGGAGGCGGCCGCCGCGCGGGGGGAGGCGGCCCGACGCGACTACCGCATCGCCGCGACCGCCTTCATCGGCAGCGTCAACGGCCTGCTCCACGACTGGAGCGCGGGCTGGGTGAAGGCGACGCTGGACGAGGTGGTCGACGAACTGGTCCGCCAGCTACTGGCGATACTCCAGCCCCCGGGCTGGAAACCACCGGACGCGTGAGGGGCGGGACACCGGCAGGCGGTGACGCCGCCTGTGTTTGCGGGTGGGTGCTTGCGAGGCGGTGACGTCGGCTGGTTGCGGCGTGCGGTGCCGCGAAGCTGTGCCGACTGTGACGTCGGTCGGGCCTCTGACGTCGGTCGGGCTCTCTGCCCAGCGCGGTCGTCTGAACCAGCCGCTGCCCCGACGCTCGCTGCCCTTAAGGCCTATGCCCCCCGAACCGCAGATCGGCCCACGGCACACCCGTGGAGATGGCTGGGAGGGCCGTGTCGTCCCGTGCCTCCTCCGCCCAGTTGCTGCCTCCCAGGGCCTGCCGTAGCTCCGGGCTCTGCGTCCCGGCCTTCGTCGCCCGCGCCCACTGTCAGGCCCTATGGCTAAGCCGTCGACGCACGGGTCCTGCCGCCCCTCAGGTGCCCCACCTTTCGCCGTCGGTCGGCAGCAGACACTCCCGTCGTGACACCGGTCAGGACCTGGGCCGTCGCGCGCGCAGTTCGGCCAGGCTCTCCGCCCCTGTCACCGCCCCCACACCTGCCGTTCCGGCTGTCTTCCCCAGATCTGCCGCTCCCGAGCCCTCCGCCCGCCCGTCCTCTCCGTGGCGCCCCGGGCCCAGGGCGCGGCCGCCGCTCCAGCCCAGCCGTCCTAGGCCTGCCGTCCCCAGGCCTTCGCTCCAGCCCAGCCCTCCCCAGCCCTCCCCAGCCCAGCCGTCCCCAGGCCTTCGCCCCGGCCGTTGTCCTCAGATCCGTCACCTCCACGCTCCCCGCCCACCCGCCGTTCCCCGGGCTTGCCAGCCCCCAGGCCCCACCAGCCCGCCGTCGCTCCAGGTCGGCCGACCTGAGGGCTGCTCCCGGTCCCGGCGCCCTCAACCGCACGCACTCCGCCCTTCCCTTCGTACGCCAGCCGTCTGGCCGCCTGGACAACCCGGTCACGCCGCGTGATCCCTCCAACGGCTCAACAACGTCGTGCCGCAGGAGGCGGAGATGTGTGAGCGGTGTGACCTTGGTGGGAGGCATGGGACTGCACATGGAGTCGAGGAGGCGCGATGGCGGACGGATCGGTCGTGGGCGGCAGGGCGGCGTCCGCTGTCACGACGGGCGCCACGGAACCGACTCCCGACCGGACCCTGGACGCCTTCGAGGAACTGGGCGCCGTGGCCGACGCGGTTCTCTACGAGGGCTACCTGTTGTATCCGTACAGGCGCTCGTCGGCCAAGAACCGCGTCCGGTGGCAGTTCGGGGTGCTGTTCCCCAAGGACTGGGTGGAGCGGGACGGCCCCGTCGTCCCCGGCGTGTCCGGCTCCGCCGACTCCTGGTACCAGCAGACCGAGTGCCTGCTGAGGATCCGCCGGCCCGACGCGCTGCTGAGGGTGCGCCTTCGGTACCTGCAGATGCAGCGCAAGCAGGTGGAGGCGGCCGACGCCGATGGTGGACACCGCGCCGTCGAGTCGCTGCCCGCCGATGACGGCACGGTGCACCTGACCTTCGACGAGGCCGTGCCGTGCGAGGCGGACATCGTCATTCCGGTGGACGACCTCCTCGACGCCGAACACACCGTTGCGACGGGAGCCGCGGCCGGTATCGACATCGAGGTACTGCCGCGGGACGCCGGGCGGGTGGTCCGCCGTCGCGAGGAGCTGCGGGCGAGTACCACCGTCAGTGCCGAGCGGCTGGGGCAGAACCTCTGCCGCCTCCGCGTCCGAACCGTCAACTCCGGCCCCGCGCCTGATCCGCGGGCGTCACGCGACGAGGTGTTGCGCCGCGCGCTCATCGCCGCCCACACCCTCATCGGCGGTGACGGCGTCGAGTTCGCCTCACTGATCGATCCGCCCAAGGGCCTGCGCTCTCACGCGGACGCGTGCCGCAACGAATTCGCCTTCCCCGTCCTCGGCGGCGAACCGGCAGGCGAGACCCCCGCCGGCGCGGGCGCCGTCGGACACGTCCTGCTGGCCTCGCCGATCATCCTTCCCGACCACCCCCAGGTGGCCCCAGAGAGCCCCGGCGACCTGCACGACGCGGGTGAGATCGACGAGATCCTCACCCTGCGCACGATGTTGCTGACCGACGAGGAGAAGCGCGAGGCACGCGCCACCGATCCGCGGGCCGCCGCGATTCTCGACCGGGTCGACACCATGCCCCGCGAGGTCTTCGAACGGTTGCACGGCGCCATCCGCTCCCTGTCCCCGGTCACCCCGCCGGCCCCGTCCACCTCACCCGCCGGACGTGCCGCCTGGTGGCAGGAGGGCGCCGATGACGGTCTCTCCCCGTCCACCGACACGGTGCTCGTCGACGGCGTGCTCCTGGGCGGCGGCAGCCGCGTCCGGCTTCGCCCGCGACGCCGGGGCGCCGACGCGCAGGACATGTTCCTGGACGGGCGGAGTGCCGAGGTGGCCGCCGTCTTCCACGACGTGGACGGCAGCGTCCACCTCGCCGTCACCCTCGACGACGATCCCGCGGCCGAACTGCACAGCTGGTACGGCCGGTTCCACTACTTCCGTCCCGACGAACTCGAACCACTCGAACCATTCACCCACGTGAGCCCGACCGACTCCGACACCCCCCGCAGCGGAGGCCGTTGACATGACAACCCACAGCAGCACCACCGAGGTCAGCGGCGAACCCGACCGCGCCGAGGACCGGCAGGGCTTCGACGAGATCCACATCCTCTGGATCTCCGAGGGCATGAGCTGCGACGGCGACACCGTCTCGCTGACGGCCGCCGACCAGCCCTCCATCGAGGACCTCGTGCTCGGCCTGATCCCGGGCCTGCCGAAAGTGAACCTGGTCAACAAGGTGCTCTCACCGAGCCTGGGCGGCGAGGACTTCCTCGCCCCCTACCGGGCGGCCGCACGCGGCGAACTGGCCCCGTTCATCCTCGTCATCGAGGGTTCGATCCCCAACCAGAACATCATCAAGGGCGACGGCTACTGGACGTCCTTCGGCAACGACCCGGAGACCGGTGAGCCGCAGACCCTGAACTGGTGGATCGACCAACTCGCCCCCAAGGCCTGGGCGGTGGTGGCCGCCGGCACCTGTGCCACCTTCGGCGGCATCCACGCGATGGCCGGCAACCCGACCGGCTGCATGGGCCTCGCGGACTACCTGGGCTGGGACTTCAGGTCCCAGGGCGGCCTGCCCGTGGTGAACGTACCCGGCTGCCCGATCCAGCCCGAGAACTTCATGGAGACCCTGATCTGGGTCCTCTACCACGCCGCCGGATCCGCCCCGCCGCCCCCACTGGACCACATGCTGCGTCCGCAGTGGCTGTTCGGGAAGACGGTCCACGAGGGCTGTGACCGCGGCTCGTACTACGAGCAGGGCACCTTCGCCAAGGACTACAACTCACCCAAGTGCCTGGTGAAGACGGGCTGTTGGGGGCCGGTGGTCAACTGCAACGTCCCCAAGCGCGGCTGGATGGCCGGCATCGGCGGCTGTCCGAACGTCGGCGGCATCTGCATCGGCTGCACGATGCCCGGCTTCCCCGACGCGTTCATGCCGTTCATGGACGAGCCGCCCGGCGGAACCCTGTCCTCCATGATCGTCAAACCGTACGGCGCCGTCATCCGCCGGCTGCGCGGCTTCACCAACGAGCTGGTGAACCACGAACCCAGATGGCGTCACAACAAGCGGAAGCTGACCAGCGGTTACGACCCCTACTGGCGGCCCTGACACCGCGCGAGACCACCCACCACGGACCGACGCAGCACCGACAGCAAGGGGCAGAAACAGCGATGACCACAACCGAGTCCCGGCCCACGGGACGCAAGCCGCCGCAGCTCGTGGACATGTCCTGGGACCCGATCACCCGCATCATCGGCAACCTGGGCATCTACACGAAGATCGACTTCGCCAACCGGGAAGTCGTGGAGTGCCACAGCACCTCGTCGCTGTTCCGCGGCTACTCGGTGTTCATGAAGGGCAAGGACCCGCGCGACGCGGGCTTCATCACCTCGCGCATCTGCGGTATCTGCGGCGACAACCACACCACCTGCTCCGACTACGCGCAGCAGATGGCCTACGGGGTCAAGCCGCCGAGGCTCGCCGAGCACATCGTCAACCTCGGCGAGGCGGCCGAGTACATGTTCGATCACACGATCTTCCAGGACAACCTGGTGTTCGTGGACTTCTGCGAGGCCATGGTCAAGGCCACCAACCCCGGAGTGCTGGCCCGCGCCGAGCGCACCGACGCGCCCCGCGGCGACATCCACGGCTACCGGACCATCGCCGACATCATGAAGGCCTTCAACCCCTTCGAGGGCGAGGTCTACAAGGAGGCCCTGAAGGTCAGCCGGGTCACCCGCGAGATGTTCTGCCTGATGGAGGGGCGGCACGTCCACCCGTCCACGCTGTATCCCGGCGGCGTCGGCACTTTGCCGCAGCCGACCGTCTTCACCGACTACCTCAGCCGGCTCATGCGGGTCATCGACTTCGTCAAGAAGGCCGTCGCCATGAACGACGACGTCTTCGACTTCTTCTACGAGGCGCTGCCCGGCTACGAGCAGGTCGGCAACCGCCGTATCCTGCTGGGCTGTTGGGGAGCCTTCCAGGACCCCGACGTCGTCGACTACCGCTACGAGAACATGAACGCCTGGGGCAAGGCGATGTACGTGACTCCCGGCATCGTCGTCGACGGGCAGCTGGTCACCA
Organism: Streptomyces sp. NPDC006476; assembly: GCF_040612015.1. Lineage (NCBI taxonomy): Bacteria > Bacillati > Actinomycetota > Actinomycetes > Kitasatosporales > Streptomycetaceae > Streptomyces > Streptomyces sp. NPDC006476. The sequence goes on from NZ_JBEXPK010000064.1 coordinate 31,214, forward strand.
ACAACCTCGTCGACATCAACCTCGGACTGCGCATCATGCTGGGCAGCTCCTACTACGAGGACTGGGTGAACGAGCAGCCCTTCGTGACCCACGACCCGCTCGGCAACCCGGTCGACATGCGTCACCCCTGGAACCAGACCACCGTGCCGGTGCCGCAGAAGCGCGACTTCGCCGACAAGTACAGCTGGGTGATGAGCCCGCGCTGGTACGACCGCCGCACCGGAGACCACCTCGCTCTGGACACCGGCGGCGGCCCGCTCGCCCGGCTCTGGTCGACCGCGCTGAGCGGCCTCGTCGACACCCCGTACGTCAAGGCCACCGGCAACAGCGTGCGCATCTCGCTGCCCAAGGGCGAGTCGCTGCCGGAGACGACCCTGGAGTGGCGCATCCCGAAGTGGAGCAACACCATCGAACGGGACCGCGCCCGGCCGTACTTCGTCGCCTACGCGGCCGCCATGGCCCTGCAGTTCCTGGAAGAGGCCATGGGCCTGGTGCGCGCGGGCGACACCAAGGTGTTCGAGAACTTCGAGGTGCCCGACGAGGCCATCGGCTGCGGCTTCCACGAGGCGGTACGCGGTGTCCTCTCCCACCACCTGGTGATCAAGGACAAGAAGATCGCCAACTACCACCCGTACCCACCCACCCCGTGGAACGCCAGCCCCCGCGACAAGTTCGGCACCCCCGGCCCGTACGAGGACGCCGTCCAGGGCCAGCCCATCTTCGAGGAGAACGGGCCCGACGACTTCAAGGGTGTCGACATCATGCGCACCGTTCGCAGCTTCGACCCCTGTCTGCCGTGCGGGGTGCACATGTACGTCGGCAAGGGCAAGACGCTGACCACCCTGCACTCGCCGACCTACGGCGCGAACCATGGCTGAGGCCGGGGCCGTGGAACGGCTCGCCGACCCGGCGGTGGAATCCCGGCTCGCCCGCCTCGACCAGCTGCTGGAAGGGCTCGAGTCCGCCCCGGGCCCGGCCACCCGCTCCGCGATCGAGGCGGTTCGGCTGCTCACCGAGGTCTACGGCGAGGCGCTGGCCCGGGTCATGGACCACGCGGACGCGCGGCTGTCCGAACGCCTGGCCGACGACGAGTTGCTGGGCCACCTCCTGGTGCTGCACGGGAGCCACCCGGAGCCCGTCGAGCGCCGGGCGGCCCGCGCGGTCGAGCGGCTGCGGCCCGCCGTCCAAGAACGCGGCGGCGACGTGGAGTGGGCCGGCGTGGACGGGGAGGTGGGCCGCGTGCGGCTGACGACCGGCGGCTGCGGCTCCGGGTGCGGCGGCGGCACGAGCGACGTGACCGCCGCGGTCCAGGAGGCGGTGCTCGCCGTGGCTCCGGAGCTGACGGCGGTGGAACCGGTGCCGGTCACGGCGCCCGCCGCCTTCGTACCACTGACCACGCTCACCCACCGGGGCTCACCGTGAGCAAGGACGGCGCCCTGGCCCGCCTCATCCGCTCCTCCGCCGACGGCACGGCGGAGCCCGAGGCAGAACGGTGCGACCTGTGCGCCGCGCCGGTCGCCGACGAGCACCCGCACCTCTACGACACCGCGGACGACCAGGTGTGCTGCGCCTGCGGCCCCTGCTCGGTGCTGTTCGCCGACGGTGGTGCCGGGGACGGACGCTATCGGCTCGTCCCCCGCAGGCGGATCCGCCTGCCCCGGGTGGACACTGATGTCCTGGGCGTGCCCGTCGGCCTGGTCTTCTTCGTGCCCCGGTCCGACGGCACGGTCACCGCCGAGGGCCCGAGCCCGGCCGGAGCCATGCGCTGGGAGGTCGACGCCGAGGCCTGGCAGCGGCTGGCCGCGGAGTGTCCGCGGCTCGCGTCCATGGAACCCGACGTGGAGGCACTGCTCGTGAACACCGTCCACGGCAACGACCACCACTGGATCGTCCCCGTCGACGACTGCTACCGGATGGTCGCGGTCGTACGCCGCGAATGGCGGGGCCTGTCCGGCGGCGGCCGGATCTGGCCCGCCGTCGACCGGTTCTTCGAGGACCTCACCGAGCGGCCATGAGCCCGCACTCCGCTGCGCGGAGGCGAGGAAGGAGAGCATCCATGGGCAGCATCAGAGTCGGCCGAGCCCAGGCCAAGCCCGACTCGACCGGGCACGTGCCCGGCATGCACCAGGGCAACATCGGGCCGTACGACCACCAGACCGGGCATCACGAGGACGGCACCGCCGACGCGCGCCGCTCCACCGGGATCCATTGGAAACGGCACGACGCCCTGCTGGACGTCATGCCGAACATCCCGCCGGGATGAGGAACAGCAGGGAGACGGAATGAAGGTGCAACGAAGCGGGAGCGCACAGGACGGGACGTCGGGACGGCGGTTGCTGATGGCCGAGGCCGTCCTGGCCGGCGCGGTGGCCCTGGCGGTGCTCGTCCGGGAGTTCCCGAGCGTGCGGCGCGAGATGCGGATCTACCGGATGGCCGGCGGCCTGCGCGCGGGCCACCGGTATCCGTGAGCCGGCCGTGCACGAACTGTCGATCGCGACCGCGATCATCGAGCGGGCCGACGAACTGGCCCGGGCGGACGGGACGGACGCGGTCGCGTCGGTGACCGTGCGGGTCGGCGAGCTGTCGGGAGTCGTCCCCGACGCGCTCGACTTCGCCTTCGAGGTGGCCCGCGACGGCACTTCCCTCGCCGCTGCCCGGCTCGTGGTCGAGCAGGTCCCCGCGCAGGCCTACTGTGGCCCGTGCGCCGAGGAGTTCCCGGTGGGCATGCCGCCGTTCTTCTGGTGCCCGCGCTGCGACCAACCCTCCGCCGAGCTGCGCAGCGGCCGGGAACTGGAGATCACCGGGATCGAGGCCCGGAGCTGACACGAGCGGGGCCCCGCCGACACCCATGAGGGTCGGTGGGGCCCCGCTCGTGTCCGGGGTCAGCAGATGCGCGGCAACTGCTCACCGAGCGGCAGGTCCACCACCCGGGTGCCGCCGAGTCCCGTCGCCACCACGACCATGCCGGGGTGGTCGGCGACACACTCACCGATCAGCGTGGCCCCGGCGCCCTGCGGGTGGGCGCGCATCGCCGCGAGGACGGCCTCCGCCTCCGTCGGCGGCACGAAGGCGACCAGCCGGCCCTCGTTGGCGACGTAGAGCGGATCGAGCCCCAGGAAACCGCAGGCGTTCGCGACCGCGTCCGGCACCGGAATGGCCCGCTCGGTAAGTCGGACACCGGTTCCGGAAGCGCGGGCGATCTCGTTGAGGGACGCGGCCAGACCTCCGCGGGTAGGGTCGCGCAGGACATGGATGTCCGGGGTGACCGCCAGCATGGACGCGACCAGGTCCGCCAGCGGCGCGGTGTCGCTGGCCAGCTCGACCCCGAACTCCAGCCCGTCCCGGACGCTCATGATCGCCACCCCGTGCAGGCCGATCGGCCCGCTGACGATGACGGCGTCACCGGGCCGCGCCCGCTGGGGCCGGATGTCCACCCCGTCCGGGACGAGCCCGACCCCGGCGGTGGTGACGTACACGCCGTCGCCGTGCCCCGACTCCACCACCTTGGTGTCGCCCGTGGCGATGGTGACGTCGGCGGTCTCGGCCGCGGCACCCATGGCGCGCGCGATCCGTTCGACGACGGTCAGCTCCACGCCCTCTTCCAGGACGAAGGCGGCTGACAGGTAGGCGGGCCTGGCTCCGCTCATCGCCAGGTCGTTGACGGTGCCGTTGACCGCCAGGTCACCGAGACTGCCGCCGGGGAAGAACAGCGGCCTGACCACGTAGGAGTCGGTGGAGAACGCCAGTCTGGCGCTGCCCAGTTCGAGGACGGCGGAGTCGGCGAGGCCGGCCAGGGTGGCGTTGCCGTACGCGGGGACGAAGACCTGTTCCATCAGCTCGGCCGACAGTGCTCCGCCCCCGCCGTGCCCCATGACCACGACGGGCTGGTCGCGCAGGGGGGCCGGGCAGGTCCAGTTCGCGGGGTCGACGGTTTCGACGAGATCAGCCAACGGGGTTCATCTCCTTGCCCGCCGCCCCGGCAGCCTGGGGCGTCGCGGCGTTCATCCGGCGGTACAGGTAGTACGCGGCGCAGGCGCCCTCGCTGGAGACCATGGTGGCGCCGAGCGGGGTGCGCGGGGTGCAGGTGGTGCCGAAGGCCGCGCACTCGGTGGGCTTGATCAGGCCCTGGAGCACCTCGCCCGCGCGGCACTCGGCGGGTTCCTCGGTGCGGATGTCGGTGACCTGGAAGCGGTGCTCGGCGTCGTACGCGCGAAACGCCTCGGTCAGCCGCCAGCCGCTGTCGGGGATGGGCCCGATGCCGCGCCAGTTGCGGTCGGTGACCTCGAACACCTCCTCGATCATGCGTACGGCGGCGGGGTTGCCGTCCTCGCGCACGGCACGTGGGTAGGCGTTCTCCACCCGGTGCTCCCCGCGCTCCAGCTGACGCACCGCGCGGCGGATGCCCTCGAGGATGTCGAGCGGTTCGAAGCCGGTCACCACGAGCGGTACGCCGAACCGCTCGGCCAGCCGCGGGTACTCGGCCGTGCCCATCACGCTGCACACGTGCCCGGCGGCGAGGAAGCCCTGCACCCGGCAGGACGGCGACGTCATGATGGCCTCGACGGCCGGGGGCACCCGGACATGCGACACCAGGAGGCTGAAGTTGGTCAGGCCCAGACGGCGCGCCTGGTGCACGGCCATGGCGTTGGCGGGGGCCGTGGTCTCGAAGCCGATGGCGAAGAACACCACTTCCCGCTGCGGGTTGCGGCGGGCGAGCTCCAGGGCGTCGAGCGGTGAGTAGACCACCCGTACGTCGCCGCCCTCGCCCTTGACACGGAACAGGTCCCGGCCGGTGCCCGGCACCCGGAGCATGTCACCGAAGGAGCAGAAGATCACCTCGGGACGCGAGGCGATCTCCAGCGCCTTGTCGATGACGTCCAGCGGGGTGACGCACACCGGACAGCCGGGGCCGTGGATCAACTCCACCTGTTCGGGCAGGAGTTGGTCGATGCCATGGCGGATGATGGAGTGGGTCTGGCCGCCGCACACCTCCATCAGGGCCCAGGGTCGGGTGACGGTGGAGCGGATCTCGTCCAGCAGCCGCCGGGCGAGGTCCGGGTCGTTGAACTCGTCGATGTACTTCACGCGGTTCCCGCCTCCTTCGCCGCCTGTTCCCAGGCGTCACCGAACTCCTCCTCCAGCAGCCCCAGTTCCTCGAAGAGCTTCAGGGAGGCCAGGGCCGATTCCTCGTCCAGTCGCTGGAGTGCGAACCCGACGTGGACGATGACGTACTCACCCACCCGCACGTCCGACACGTACTCCAGGCACGCCTGCTTCTGCACACCGCCGAAGTCGATCAGCCCGGTGAGCGGGTCGGCACTGTCGTCGATCGAGACGACCTTGCCGGGCACTGCCAAACACATGGGTCACTCCTCCTGTCGTTCGTGCGCCGCGACCACGAGTTGTCCAAGGGCCAAACCGCCGTCGTTCGGGGGGACTTCGCCGTGCAGCAGCACCGCGAAGCCGTCCTGGGCGAGAAGCCGCGCGCACTCCTCCTCCAGCAGTGCGTTGGCGAACACCCCGCCGCTCAGCGCGACGGTCGCCACTCCGGTCTCCCGGCGCGCCCGCCGGCAGATCTCCGCCACGGCCCGCGCGACGCCACGGTGGAAACGCGCGGCGAGCACCGGGACCGGTGTGCCGCGACGCAGGTCGGCGACGAGTGCGCCGAGCACGGGTGCCGGGTCGCACAGGCCGGAGACCAGGCCGAAGGTGTACGCCGTGTCGTCGGCGTACCGGGCCGCGGCGGCCGCGGCCTCCAGCTCCAGGGCAGCCTGGGCCTCGTATCCCGCGCGATGGCACACACCCACCAGGGACGAGACCGCGTCGAAGAGCCGGCCCATGCTTGAGGTCGCCACGCAGGCCACTCCGCGCGTCAACTGGCGCTTTAGGACGCTCAGTTCGGCGGGAGAGCAGGCGGCGACGCAGGGCAGGTCCGGCTCCCACGCCAGCCCCGCGGCCCACAGCCGGGCCAGGGCCAGCCGGCACGGGTTGGCCACCCCCGCGTCACCGCCGGGCAGCGGGGCCGGGGCGAGGTGGGCGAAGCGGCGGTGGCCCGTGTAGTCGGCGAGCAGGAACTCGCCGCCCCAGACGGTGCCGTCGTCGCCGTAGCCCGTGCCGTCGAAGGCCACGCCGATCACGGGTGTGGTGCCGTCGAGGCCGTGCTCGGCCATCGCCGAGGCGATGTGCGCGTGGTGGTGCTGCACGAACACCGGTGCTGAGAGGGGCGGTTGGGCGGCGCGACGACGGGCCCAGCGGGAGGAGTGGTAGCCGGGGTGGCGGTCGGCGGCGACGAGCTCGGGGGTGACGCCACTGAGCCGCCGCATGTGTCCCTCGGCCCGCTGGGCGGCCTCCAGCGTGGTCAGGTCACCCATGTCGCCGATGTGCGGGCCCAGCCAGGCCTGGTCGCCCTCGCCGACACAGAGCGCGTTCTTGAGGTCGCCGCCCACCGCGAGCGTGGGCCGCACGGCGACCGGCAGGCGCAGCGGGCGGGGCACATACCCGCGGGAGCGCCGCAGCACCTGTTCCGTGCCGTCGGCGCGCACCCGCAGCAGGGAGTCGTCGCACGGGGAGGCGATGACCCGGTCGTGGGCGAGCCAGGCGTCGGCCAGCCCGGCGAGGCGGGTCAGTGCCTCCTCGTCGTCCGTGACGATGGGTTCGCCGGAGCGGTTGCCGCTCGTCATGACCAGCACCCGAGGGCCCGGAGGGTCACCGGGCAGGCCCAGCAGCAGCGTGTGGACGGGGGTGTAGGGCAGCATCACACCGAGGTGCGGGCTGCCCGGGCAGACGCCGGTGGCGAGGGGGAGGCCCGCGGCCGCCGTCCGCCGGCGCAGCAGGACGATGGGGCGGCGGGGGCCGGTGAGGGCGGTCCGCTCGGCCGAGGAGACCTCGGCGATCCGCTCCACGGTGTCGAGGTCGGCGCACATGACCGCGAACGGCTTGCCGCCGCGTTCCTTGCGTGCGCGCAGGGTGTCGACAGCCCGTGCGTCGGTGGCGTCGCAGGCCAGGTGGTAGCCGCCGAGACCCTTGACGGCGAGGATCCGTCCGGCCGCCAGCAGAGCCCGCGCCGCCGCCAGGGCGTCGCCGTCCCGTGCGGGGCGCTGCCCGCTGCCGGGGGCGGGCACCAGGCGCAGCCGGGGGCCGCAGTCCGGACAGGCGACGGGCTGGGCGTGGAAGCGGCGGTCGGCGGGGTCGCCGTACTCCCGGGCGCAGGCGGGGCACATCGGGAAGCCGGTCATCGTGGTGAGCGCCCTGTCGTAGGGCATCCCCGTGGCGATGGTGAAGCGGGGGCCGCAGTGGGTGCAGGTGACGAACGGGTGGCGGTGGCGGCGGTCGGCCGGATCGGCCAGTTCCCGCAGACAGTCGGCGCAGGTCGCGGTGTCGGGCGGGAGCTGGGTGCGCCCGGAGGAGTGTTCGGTGGCACGGATGGTGAAGGAGTCGTCGACGCCGGTGACGGGCAGCTCCTCGACTCCTACGCCGGTGACGGTGGCCAGCGGCGGGGGCTCGGCGGCCAGCCGGTCGCAGAAACGATCGACCTCTTCCGGCAGGCCCTCCACCTCGATGAGGACGCCGCTCGCCGTGTTGCTCACGAAGCCGGAGAGCGCGAGGCCGGTCGCCAGACGGTGCACGAACGGGCGGAAGCCCACGCCCTGCACGGTGCCGCGCACGGTGACGCGACGGCGCACCGCCTGTGCGGCGGGCGCGGTCACGAGGCGTGGCCGGCCGTGAGGCCGGGGTCCTTCCGCACATGCCGGTGGGGGTGTGGGGCGAGGGGCGGACGGTGCACGGGAGCCCCGTCCCGCGCGGCGAGCACCCGTTCCAGTACGGCGCCGACGCCGTCGCCGTCCCGCGCGCAGGACCGGACGACCTCCACCCCCGGGTTGACCCGCTGCACATGCGCGAGGAAGGCGGCCTCGTCGAAACCGGCGGCCTCGGCCAGGTCGGTCTTGGTCAGCACGACCAGATGGGCGGAGCCGAAGGCGGTGGGGTACTTCAGCGGCTTGTCCTCGCCCTCCGTCACCGCCATGAGCACGATGCGCAGGCTCTCGCCGAGGTCGTAGGAGGCCGGGCAGACGAGATTGCCGACGTTCTCCACGAACAGCACCGCGGTGTCCTCGGGCAGCCAGTCGCGCACATGGCTGCTCAGCTGCCGGGCCTCCAGATGGCACAGCCCGTCCGTCAGCAGCTGCTTCACGGGTGCCCCCGAGCGGGCCAGCCGCTGGGCGTCGTTCTCGGTCGCCAGGTCGGCGGTGAGTGCGGCCACCGGGACGCGCCGCTGCACCGCGAGGGCCAGCACCCGTCCCAGCAGCTCCGTCTTTCCGCTGCCCGGGCTGGACAGGAGGTTGACGACGCCCACCCCGCGCCGGGCCAGTTCCTCGCGCAGGCTCGCGGCCAGGCCGTCGTTCTTCGCCAGGACGGCCTGGGTGACGTCCTCCATGGACTCGCACATGGGCGGTGCTCCTCGCGGTCGGTGTGGGGAGGGACCGGGATGTCGGTGCGTCACCGATCCTCGGCGCCGCCGGCCACCGGCAGCGGGAGCCCGGCCGCGGACGGGCCCGTGGATTCGTCCGGGCGGCCCAACGCAGGTGTGGCCAGGGGGTCGGCGAGCAGGACCGGGACCAGGGTGTGCAGGGCCTCGACGGCTCGCTCGACCGCGTCGCGGACCGTCGCGCTGATGCCCGGGGTGATGTCCTCGTCGCCGCTCGGCCGCAGCTCGGGCTCGCAGGCGAGGACGAGGACGCGCGGCAGCGGCTCGTCGCCGAGGTGGGCGGCGAGGGCCAGCACCTTGGCCGGATCCATGCCGTGCGCCTCGGGCGGGGCGGCGCCCTCGCCGCCGTCCGGGAGGTCCGGTTCGATCAGCGACAGGGTGCCCGGCCGGTGGCCCCGCACGGCCGCGTCGACGAGGACGGCGGTGTCGTAGCCGTCGAGCAGTTCGTACGCGAGATCCAGGCCGCGGATGCCGAAGTCCCGCACCCGCACCTCGGCGGGCAGCGGCCGCCGGTCCAGGGCGCGGATCACCTCGGGGCCGAAGGCGTCGTCGGCGAGGAAGATGTTGCCGACGCCTGCCACCAGCAGGCGGGTGCCGGACCCGGTCACCGGTCACCCCCGGCGACGGGCTCGCCGACCGGGGCGAGGGGCCGGGCCGAGCCGCCCGGCAGCTTGCGCACGAAGGCCGAGCGCAGGGCGTGGTAAGGGGCCCGCGCATCGAAGAAGATGGCCCGCATCCGGGCGAGTTCGGCCCGCCGGTGGTCGGAGAGCGGTCGTCGTTCCTCGTCGGCCCGGCGTGTCGCGGCCTTCGCGGCGATCTGCCGGGCGAGGTCCGGGGCACCGGCGAGCGCGGTGGCCAGCTTCTCCACCTCGGCGGCGAACGCCTGGGCCGGCACCGGCAGCAGACGGTCCACCATCCCGAGCCGTGCGGCGGTGGCCGCGCTCACCGGCAGCGCCTCGGTGGTCAGCCGCCGCGCGATCTCGCCTCCGACGCGGCGCGGCAGCGTGTACGTCCAGAACTCCGAGCCGTACAGGCCCATCCGCCGGTAGTGCGGGTTGAGGACGGTGCCCGTGCGGCACCACACCTGGTCCGCGGCCAGCGCGAGCATGACGCCGCCCGCCGCCGCGTTGCCGCCGAGCGCCGCCACCACCAGCCGGTCGGTGGTGCGCAGGACCGCCTCGACCAGGTCGTCCATGGCGTTGAGGTTGGACCAGGACTCACCGGCGGGATCGGTGGCGGCCTCGATGACGTTGAGGTGGATGCCGTTGGAGAAGAAGTCGCGGCATCCGCCGAGCACCAGCACCCGGGTGGGCCGGGTGAGCGCCTGCCGGTAGGCGGCGAGCAGCCTGCGGCAGTGGTCGGTGCTCATCGCTCCGCCGGGGAAGGAGAAGGTCAGGAAGCCGATGTCGCCGTGTTGCCGGTACCGGATGTCGGTCCAGGTCCTGCGGCCGGCGGGCAGCTCGAGCGGGGCCGGTACCTCCGGCAGTGACGGAGCGGAGAAGGCGGCGAGCACGGAGGCTGCGGGACGGCGGAACGGCGCCGGGTCGCCGGAGCTCTTGCGGGGCCGCAGTTCCGGAATCCACACCGCGCCGTCCCGGGTGGCCCGGCAGACCGCCCCGGCGCGGGTGGCGAGCAACTCCCCGGGGGCTCCGCGCAGTTCGTCCTCGGGGTGGCCGCCGTGCAGGAACACCTCGTGGCCGAGGAGTTCGTCCAGGACGCCCGGCTGCGAGTCGGCCCCACGGAGCTTGCGCAGCACCGTCCCGGTGCCGTCGTTCTCCCAGTCGATCCCGCGCCGCTCCTGGCGGAAGAAGTCGCGCCACACCACGCGGACCGAGGGATCGCTCTGCGGCTGCGGCTTGAACGCCCCCTCGGCGTAGCGCCGTACGGCCAGGCGGACGGCGGCCGCGGCGGCGTCCGAAGTCTCGTTGCGGTACAGGTCGCTCTTGCCGACCGGCGCCGTCGGGAAGGACTCGGACGCCCACACGTCACCGGCGTCCATGCCCGCCTCCGCCTGGAGCACCGTGACGCCCCATTCCGGCGCCTCCTCGGCGACGGCCCAGTCCAGGGAGGACGGGCCGCGGTCGCCGGGCGGCCCCGGATGCACGACGAGGCAGGTGTGCGCCCGCCAGACGTCCTCCGGCAGCGCCGTCCTCAGCATCGGGGCGATGATCAGTTCCGGACGCACCTCCTGTACGGCGGTCCTGATCGCCTCGGTGCCGTGCGAGGCGAGAACGACGTCGACCCGGTGCCCTTCGTCCGACAGTTCCGCGTACACGCGCTGGGACAGGCTGTTGAACGCGCTGGCGACGAGCAAGATGTCCATGACGCGGCATGATCGTCGGTGCGCCGGGGGGCGAGAAGGACCCGGGCGGCGTTTCGCCGTCCTCCGCGGGCTTGCTTCCTCCATCCGGAGCGCATCCGGGGTTCTGGGACGCCTCGCTGACCTCGGTCAGCCCGCCGTGCCGCACCGATCGACCGCGGACAGCACCGGAGCCACCCCGTCCTCCCCGCGGATGCGCGCCCCCAGATCGGCGGCGCGCCGTGCGAACGCCGGATCGCGGGTGGCCCGCATCAGGGCGGTGGCCAGGGTGTCGGCCGTCAGGCGGCGCAGCGGCAGGGCGCGGGGGGCGACGCCCAGGGCGACCAGGCGCGCGGCCCAGAAGCCCTCGTCGAACTGGATCGGTACCGGCACCGTCGGCACGCCGGCGCGCAGGGCGGCCGCTGTCGTACCCGCGCCCGCGTGGTGGACCACGGCGGCCATGCGGGGGAAGAGCACCGAATGGGGGACCTCGTCGATCGTCATCATGTCCGAGTCGGAGGCTTCGAGACCGGCCCAACCGCGCTGGATCACGCCCCGCAGCCCGGCCCGGCGCAGGGCGCGCACCACGGCCCCGCTCAGCCGCTCGGGGTCGGGCACGGTCGCGCTGCCCAGGCCGACGTACACGGGCGGTGGTCCCGCTTCGATGAAGTCCCGTAGCGCGGAGGGGAGTTCACTGTCGCCGTCGTACGGCCACCAGTAGCCGGCCACGGTGAGGCCCGCACGCCAGTCGCCCGGTCGGGGCACCACCAGCTCGCTGAAGCCGTGCAGCACCGGCCGCGCCTGCCGCTCCCGGTCCCGCCATGCCGCGGCGGCGCTCGCAGGGGGCAGCCCCAGCCGCTGCCGTACGGCCGGCAGCGCCCCGGCGAAGACCTGCTCCACGGCCAGGGTCACCCCGTGCCCGGCGATCCGGTTGCCCACCGCTCCGAGCGAGCGGACTCCGAGCATGGGCGGACCGAACTCCCGTGTCGGGGCGAGCGGTTGCAGGGGAACGTCCAGATACGGCAGGGACAGGCCCTCGGCGATGGTGCGGCCGAGGGGGCCCACGGAACCGGACAGGAGCAGCAGCTCGCTGGACCGGGCGGCCGTCACGAGGTCGTCCGCCATGCGTCCGACCAGCGCCCGCGCCATCGCGACCACGCGTACCAGCTTGCCCACCCCGGTGGCGCTGCGGTGCAGCCCGCGTCCCCGTGCGGACTCCAGCTCGGCCCGCGGGTCGACGGGCAGGGGATGGAAGCGGACGCCCGAACCGGCCACCAGCGGCTCGAACCGGGCGTGGGTGACCAGGGTGACCTCGTGCCCGGCACGGACCAGTCCGTGCCCGAGTCCGGTGTACGGGGCCACATCGCCCCGGGATCCCGCCGTCATGATCGCTACGCGCACGACGGCCAGTATGACGCCGTGTCAGGTCGTACGGCGACAACGACCCGTGCACAACGGCCACTTCACCCCTGTCGCATCCGTTGACTTCACTCTCCCGGTGGCTCTACTTTCGGCGCGCGATGCGTTCGGTTAACCGATCCTCGTTCGGTATCTCGAATAAGTGCCTTGGTCTGCTGAGATCCCCTCACACCGGAGGAGCCGCATGTTCCCCCCGCCGCACCCGCTCCGCAGAGGTGCCCACGTGCGCCTCAGATCCGCCGCCGTACGCCTCCTCGCCCTGCTCCTCACCGCGACCGCGGCCCTGCTGTTCGCCGGCCCCGGCCCCGCTCAGGCGGCGACGAGCCGTCAGATCGCCGTGCCCACCGCCCCGATGGGCTGGGCGTCCTGGAACAGCTTCGCCGCGAAGATCGACTACAACGTCATCAAGCAGCAGGTCGACGCGTTCGTGGCGGCCGGCCTGCCGACGGCCGGATACAAGTACATCAACATCGACGAGGGCTGGTGGCAGGGCACCCGCGACAGCGCGGGCAACATCACCGTCGACGAGTCCGAGTGGCCCGGCGGCATGAGCGCCATCGCCGACTACATCCACAGCAAGGGCCTCAAGGCAGGCATCTACACCGACGCCGGCAGGAACGGCTGCGGCTACTACTACCCGACCGGCCGTCCCGCCGCGCCCGACACCGGCAGCGAGGGCCACTACGACCAGGACATGCTGCAGTTCTCCCAGTGGGGCTTCGACTTCGTCAAGGTCGACTGGTGCGGCGGTGACGCGGAAGGGCTCGACGCCGCGTCGACGTACCAGTCGATCAGTGACGCGGTCGCCAGGGCGACGGCCACCACCGGCCGTCCGCTCACCCTCTCGATCTGCAACTGGGGCAAGCAGAACCCCTGGAACTGGGCGCCGGGACAGGCCCCCATGTGGCGGACCAGCACCGACATCGTCTACTACGGCGACTCGCCCTCGATGACGAACCTGCTGTCCAACTTCGACCAGACCCTGCACCCCCTCGCCCAGCACACCGGGTACTACAACGACCCCGACATGCTGATGGTCGGCATGGACGGCTTCACCGCCGCCCAGAACCGCACCCATATGAACCTCTGGGCGATCTCCGGCGCCCCCCTCCTCGCCGGCAACAACCTCGCCACCATGACCTCGGAGACCGCCGGCATCCTCAAGAACCCCGAGGTCATCGCCGTCGACCAGGACCCGCGCGGCCTCCAGGGCGTCAAGGTCGCCGAGGACAGCAGCGGACTGCAGGTCTACGGCAAGGTCCTGTCCGGCACCGGCAACCGCGCCGTCGTCCTGCTCAACCGCACCTCCTCCGCCCAGAACATCACCGTGCGCTGGTCGGACCTGGGCCTGACCAACGCCTCCGCGACCGTCCGTGATGTGTGGGCCCGCACCAACCTCGGCTCGTACGGCACGAGTTACACCACAAGCGTCCCGGCGGGCGGCTCGGTGATGCTCACCGTCACCGGGGGTACCGAAGCGGCGAGCAGCACCTACACCGGCACGGCGAGCTTCTCGGGCGTGGCCGCCGGAAACACCGGCGTCAAGGTCGTGGACGTCGCCTACACCAACAACACCTCCAGCGCCCGCACCGCGACCCTCAAGGTCAACGGCCAGGGCTCGACGACTGTCTCCTTCCCGCCCACCGGCTCCTCGCAGGGCACCGTCTCGGTGATGGTCGGCCTGTCCAAGGGCTCGGCCAACACCCTGGCCTTCACCGGCGCGCCGACCCTCGCGGACATCACGGTCCGTCCGCTGCCCGGAGCCAACGGCACCCAGGCCGTCGGCAAGCAGTCCGGCCGCTGCCTCGACGTCTACAACAACACGATCACCAACGGCACCCAGGCCGAGCTCTGGGACTGCAACGGCGGTCAGAACCAGGCCTGGACGTACACCTCCCGCAAGGAACTCGTCGTGTACGGCGACAAGTGCCTCGACGCCTACAACCTCGGCACCACCAACGGCACCAAGGTCGTCATCTGGGACTGCAACGGCCAGAACAACCAGAAGTGGAACGTGGGCAGCGACGGCACGATCACCAATGTCAACGCCGGGCTGTGCCTGGACGCCTACAACAACGGCACCGCCAACGGGACCTTGCTGGACCTGTGGAGCTGCAACGGCGGCGACAACCAGAAGTGGACGCTGAACTAGCGCCGGCCCAGGTGCATTGCCAACACCACCAGACCCGCGGCCACGACACCGGCACAGGCCAGCAGCCAACCGGCCAGCAGTCGGTTGCGCAGGCCGCGGTAGGCCGCCTCGTACTCGCCCCGTATCTGACGGGCACGCTCCGCCGTGTGCTGCCAGGAGGCGCGAGCGAGTGCGAGGTACTCCGCCTCGAACCGCCCCTCCACCTCCTCCCGTTGGGCCCCGGTCAGCCAGTCGAAGGGAGCACTGAAGCGGGCGGCGGCGCTTCGACCATCCTGCCGGGCGGCGGCGATCAGGAGGTGCCCCTCGATCTCGTTGAGAAGCGTCCGGGTGTCCTCGCTGCTCATGGGGCGGTCAACTCCCTCTCTGCAATGGGTGTCCGGCCGTGGTGGAGGTCGAACGCCGGGGATTCGCTGCGGATCGGGGGGAGTCGGCCGAAGTTGTGCCGCGGAGGCGGGCAGGAGGTCGCCCACTCCAGCGAGCGGCCGTAGCCCCACGGGTCGTCGACCTCGACCTTCTCGCCGTACTTGGCGGTCTTCCAGACGTTGTGGAAGAACGGGAACATCGAGGAGCCCAGCAGGAAAGAGGAGATGGTCGAGACCGTGTTGAGCGCGGTGAAGCCCTCGGCCGCCAGGTAGTCGGGGATACGGCGCTGCATGCCCTCGGCGCCCAGCCAGTGCTGGACCAGGAAGGTGCCGTGGAAGCCGATGAACAGCGTCCAGAAGGTGATCTTGCCGAGCCGCTCGTCGAGCATCTTGCCGGTCATCTTCGGCCACCAGAAGTGGAAGCCGGAGAACATCGCGAACACCACGGTGCCGAAGACGACGTAGTGGAAGTGCGCCACCACGAAGTACGAGTCGGAGACGTGGAAGTCGACGGGCGGAGAGGCGAGCATCACGCCGGTCAGACCGCCGAAGACGAAGGTCACCAGGAAACCCATGACCCACAACATGGGTGTCTCGAAGCTCAGGGAGCCCTTCCACATGGTGCCGATCCAGTTGAAGAACTTCACGCCGGTGGGGACGGCGATGAGGAACGTCATGAAGGAGAAGAACGGCAGCAGCACACCGCCGGTGACGTACATGTGGTGCGCCCACACCGTCACGGACAGACCCGCGATGGCGATGGTCGCGCCGATCAGGCCCATGTAGCCGAACATCGGCTTGCGCGAGAAGACCGGGATGACCTCGGAGATGATGCCGAAGAACGG
>NZ_JBEXPK010000065.1:0-46052 GCF_040612015.1 Streptomyces sp. NPDC006476
TACAACATCGAGAACTGGACCGACGCCAAGACGCAGGGCGTCTACAACATGGTCCGCGACTTCAAGTCCCGCGGCGTGCCCATCGACTGCGTCGGCTTCCAGTCCCACTTCGGCACCGGCGGCCCGCCCGCCAGCTTCCAGACCACCCTCTCGAACTTCGCCGCGCTCGGCGTCGACGTACAGATCACCGAACTCGACATCGCCCAGGCACCCGCCACGGCCTACGCCAACACCGTCAAAGCGTGCATGAACGTGGCCCGCTGCAAGGGCATCACCGTGTGGGGCATCCGGGACAGCGACTCCTGGCGCACCGGCCAGAACCCACTGCTGTTCGACAACGGCGGCAACAAGAAGGCGGCGTACAACGCGGTACTGACCGCGCTCGGCGGCACACCCGCGACCACCGCCCGAGCCTCCTCCGCCGCCGCCCTCCCGTCGAGCTTCAGCTGGAGTTCGAGCGGCGCGATGATCGCGCCCAAGCCCGACTCGACACACAACATCGCAGGGATCAAGGACCCCTCGGTCGTGTACTACAACGGCAAGTACCACGTCTTCGCGAGCGTCGCGAGCTCCTCCGGCTACAGCCTGGTGTACCTCAGCTTCAGCGACTGGTCGCAGGCCGGCTCGGCCACGCACCACTACCTGGACCGCGGCGCGATCGGCAGCGGCTACCGGGCCGCCCCGCAGATCTTCTACTTCGCGCCGCAGAATCTCTGGTACCTCGTCTACCAGACCGGCAACGCCTCGTACTCCACCAACGCCGACATCAGCAACCCCAACGGCTGGAGCGCGCCCCGCAACTTCTACGCCTCGATGCCGGACATCATCAAGCAGAACATCGGCGGCGGCTACTGGGTCGACATGTGGGTGATCTGCGACAGCGCCACCTGTTACCTGTTCTCCTCCGACGACAACGGCCACCTGTACCGCTCGCAGACCAGCCTGTCCCAGTTCCCGAACGGCTTCACCAACACCGTCATCGCGGCCCAGGACTCCAACAAGTACGCCCTGTTCGAGGCGAGCAACGTCTACAAGGTGCAGGGCAGCAACCAGTACCTGCTGATCGTCGAGGCCATCGGCTCCGACGGGCGGCGCTACTTCCGCTCCTGGACCTCCGGCAGTATCGCGGGCTCGTGGACCCCGCTGGCCGCCACCGAGAGCAATCCCCTCGCCCGCGCCACGAACGTCAGCTTCCCGGCGGGCGCCTGGACGAAGGACATCAGCCACGGCGAGATGATCCGCGCCGGCTACGACCAGACGCTGACGATCCCCTCCTGCAGGCTCCAGTACCTCTACCAGGGCCTCAACCCCAACGCGAGCGGTGACTACAACAGCCTGCCCTGGCGCCTGGGCCTGCTCACCCAGACGAACTCCGCCTGCTGACCGCCGACCGCCCTCATCTCTCACCCGCACGAGCAGAGGAGCTTCCCGTGATCGTCCGACAGTCGTTACGTCCCTCCCGGCGCGCCCTTCTCGCCACCGGAGCGGCCGTCGCCCTCGGCGCCGGCATCCTCACCGGCACCGCCCCGTCCTCCCATGCCGCGGGATCACTGCCCTGCGACCTGTACGCCTCCGGCGGCACACCCTGTGTGGCCGCCCACAGCACGACCCGCGCCCTGTACTCCTCCTACAACGGCCCGCTGTACCAGGTGCGCCGCGCCTCCGACAACGCCACCCGCGACATCGGCGTCCTCAGCGCGGGAGGCGTCGCCAACGCGGCCGCCCAGGACTCCTTCTGCTCCGGCACGTCCTGCGTCATCACCGTCATCTACGACCAGTCCGGCCGGGGCAACCGCCTCACCCAGGCGCCCGGCGGCGGTGCCGCCGGCGGTCCGGACAACCTGGCCAACGCCACCGCCGCCCCCACCACGGTCGCCGGCCACAAGGCCTACGGCGTCTACGTCGCCCCCGGCACCGGCTACCGCAACAACAACACCAGCGGCGTGGCCAAGGGCGACCAGCCGGAGGGCCTGTACGCCGTCCTCGACGGCACCCACTACAACGGTGGCTGCTGCTTCGACTACGGCAACGCCGAGACCAACAGCCGCGACAACGGCAACGGCACCATGGAGGCCATCTGCTTCGGCAACATCAAGGTCTGGGGATACGGCAGCGGCAACGGCCCCTGGATCATGGCCGACCTCGAGAACGGCCTGTTCTCCGGCGTCAACCAGCACTACAACGCGAACGACCCCACCATCAACTACCGCTACACGACCGCCGTCATCAAGGGCGGGCCCAACAAATGGGCCATCCGCGGCGGCAACGCCCAGTCCGGCGCCCTGTCCACCTTCTACAACGGGGCCCGCCCCAACGTCGCCGGCTACAACCCGATGAAGAAGGAGGGAGCCATCATCCTCGGCATCGGCGGCGACAACAGCAAGGGCGCCCAAGGCACCTTCTACGAAGGCGTCATGACCACCGGCTATCCCTCGGACGCCACCGAGAACGCCGTACAGGCCAACATCACCGCCGCCGGCTACGGCAGGTGACAGCCCGGGCGGCCCGGGCCGACGCCCATCGGCCTCGGGTCGCCCTCCCACGTCCCCGACCACCGCGTTTGATCAGACCGCACCTCATCCGTGAGGCTGGAGGTCCGGCGCAGTCGAGGAAAGGTCCCGACGTGGTCAGCATCCCGACCTACACGCTCAACGACGGCACGACGATCCCCGCCATCGGCCTGGGCACCTGGCCGATGAGCGACGCGGAGGCGGAACGCGCCGTGGCCGGGGCTCTGGAGACGGGTTACCGCCTGGTCGACACGGCGACCAACTACCGCAACGAGTCGGGAGTCGGCCGCGGCATCGCCCGCAGCGGCATCCCGCGCGAGGAGGTCGTCGTCACGACGAAGGTGCCGGGCCGCCACCACGGCCTCGCGGAGACGCTGGCCTCCTTCGAGGAGTCCCGCAGTCGGCTGGGCCTCGAGTACGTGGACCTGTACCTGATCCACTGGCCGCTCCCCCGCGTCGACAAGTACGTCGACTCCTGGCGCGCCATGATCAAGCTCCGCGAGGACGGACTCGTCCGCTCCATCGGCGTCTCCAACTTCACCGCCGAACACATCGAACGGCTGGAGAAGGAGACCGGTGTGCTGCCCTCGGTGAACCAGATCGAGCTGCACCCGCTCTTCCCGCAGGAACAGCTGCGCGCCTTCCACAGCGCCAGGGGCATCGTCACCGAGAGCTGGAGCCCGCTCGGCCGTGGCAGCAGCCTCCTCGAGGACCCGGCCCTCGTCGCCATCGCCGAGGCCCACGGCGTGACACCCGGGCAGGTCGTCCTGCGGTGGCACACCCAGCTCGGCGCGCTGCCCATCCCGAAGTCCTCCGACCCCGAGCGGCAACGGCAGAACCTCGACATCTTCGGCTTCGAGCTCGACGCCACCCAGCTGGCAGCCGTCTCCGACCGCGCCCACCGCCGCCTGGGCGGCGACCCGACGGTGCACGAGGAGTTCTGAGCCACCGCGCGGGGTACTCGGGCGGCCGCGAGGAACAGGGCGGGCGGAAGGAGCCCAAGGTGGGTGAGCGGGACCGGCTGCGGGACTACCACGACAAGCGCGACTTCCAGCGGACCGGGGAGCCACGGGGGCAGTCGGCTGCCTCGGGGGACGAGCCGCGGTTCGTCGTGCAGATCCACGACGCCAGCACCCTGCACTTCGACTTCCGGCTGCAGGTCGGCGACGTACTCAAATCATGGTCCATCCCCAAGGGCCCCTCCGACGATCCGCACGACAAGCGGCTCGCCGTGCCCACCGAGGACCATCCCCTGGAGTACGAGGACTTCGAGGGCGTGATCCCGCGGGGCGAGTACGGCGGGGGCACGGTGATCGTGTGGGACCACGGCACCTACGAACCGCTCAGCCACGACCGCAAGGGGCGGCCCGTCGACTTCGAGGAGTCCCTGGAGGGCGGGCACGCCCGCTTCCGTCTCAAGGGCTCCAAACTGCAGGGCGAGTACGCCCTCACCCGGTTTCGCGGCGGCAAGGACGGCGACCGGGAAGAGGCCTGGCTGCTCGTGAGGACCGGTAGTGCGAAGGCCCCCGGGCACGGCACGCCGGATCCGCGCCGGGCGCGCTCGGTCAGCAGCGGCCGTACGCTCGCGCAGGTCGCCGCCGACGACGGCGGCCAGGAGTAGCGGGTCGCTAGGTGTCCGCTCGTCTCTGCCTCGGGTCGGCGGGGGCGCGCAGTTCGCGGTGGACCGCCCAGGCCACCGACACCATCGGCACGGCGACGACCGCGCCGATCACCCCGGCCAGGATGCTGCCGGCGATCACCGAGACCGCCACCACGACCGGATGCAGCCGCACCGCCCAGCTCATCACCAGCGGATGCAGTACATGGCCCTCGATCTGGCCGACGACGACGATCAGCGCGAGGACCACGATCGCGATGACCGGCCCGCGCGACGCCAGCGCGACCACCGTGGCCACGCCCAGCGCGATGGGCGATCCGACCAGGGGAATGAACGCGGCGAAGAACTCCAGCAACGTCAGCGGCAGGGCCAACGGCACCCGCAGCACGAACAGGGCGATGCCGACCAGCACCGCGTTGGTGGCCGCCACGATCACGATGCCCCGCGTGTACCCGGCGAAGGTCCGCCACGCCGCGCGACCCGCACGGTTCCAGGGGGCCCGGGCCGACTGCGGCAGCAACTCCTGGAACCAGCGCCAGAACCGGTCGCCGGAATGGATGAAGAACAAGGAGCAGAACAGCGCCAGCACCCCCGCGGTCAGCACCTCCACGAGCCGCCCGGCACCGCTCACCGCGCTGGTGATCAACGTGGAGCGGTGCTCCGACACGAAGGTGTTGACCTTGCCCTGAAGATCTGACGTCACCGTGGGACTCACATGGAACGGTGCTCCCTGCAGCCACCGCTCGATGCGTCCGATGCCTCCGCTGAACTCCCGCCCGAGCTGGTCCCACTCGCTCGCCACCAGCTCACCGACCAGCGCCAGCAGTCCCAGGAACAGCACCAGGCTTCCCACGACGCTCACCACCACCGCGAGCGACCTCGGCAGCCATCGTGCCAGCAGATCGGCGAGGGGACGCAGTACGGAGGTCACGACCAGGGCGAGGAACAACGCGACAGCGACCAGCTGCAGCCGTCCCAGAATCACGAAGCCCGCGTACACGGCCGCCCCGAGCACCAGCAGCCGCCAGGCATAGGCGGCACTGACCTTCAGCCCGTGGTGCACGTCCACGCCGTTCCCGTCCCCCGGCGCGGACGCCGACGCCCTGCGCGCACGGGCCACCGTCCCGTATCCGCGGGCCGGCCGGCTGCCCAGCACGACGTACCGCATCCGGCGCGGGCCGCGGCTGCCGCCGGGTCCGGTGTCGGGATGTCGGCGCGACCGACGCAGGGCGTCGCTCACCTGCACGTCACCGCCTCACGTCGCCGCAGGTCGTCGAATTACGCAGCTACGTGTTCCCAAAGCGGCAATTTTCTAAATCCGGGGTGCACGCACGGACCAGTCGGCACGGAATCGGGCCCACCAGCCCACGTCCCCGCCGGATTGATCCGTTCCGGCCCCAACCACCCTCCCGGGGCTCTATGTTCACGGCGGTACTCGATCTTCCCCCCATGTCCAGAGAGGCCCCTCGCATGCGCACCGCGCTCCGCTCCGCCCTCGTCGGCGCGATCGTCACCGGCACCACCCTCTCCGTCTGCGGCACGGCAGGCGCCACACCGCCCGGCCCGGGGGTGACCGCCAAGCTCATCAGCAAGACCACCGTCGGCGACACCGACTACGTCCTGCGCGAGATCACGGTCCCGCCCGGCCAGGCCACCGGCTGGCACTACCACGACGGCACCGTCTACGGCTTCGTCCGCCAGGGCACCCTCAGCCACTACCACTCCGACTGTGCCGAGGACGGCGTCTACCCGACGGGCAGCACCGTCCGCGAACCCGGCGGCCCCGGCGACGTCCACCTCGGCCGCAACGAGGGCGCCACCCCACTCGTCCTCGACGTCCTCTACGTCCTCCCGCACGGCGCCCCCTACTCGGAGGACGTGCCCAACCCCGGCTGCTCCTTCCAGTGATCAGCCCGGAGGCAGCGGCTGCTCCGCCCAGATCGTCTTGCCCCGGCCGGTCTGCCGACTGCCCCAGCGGCGGGTGAGCTGGGCGACCAGCAGCAGTCCGCGGCCGCCCTCGTCGAAGGCATGGGCCCGGCGCAGATGCGGTGAGGTGGAACTGCCGTCGGAGACCTCGCAGATCAGCGTGCGGTCGCGGATCAACCGCAACTGGACGGGCGGGGCGCCGTAGCGGATGGCGTTCGTGACCAGCTCGCTGACCACCAGCTCCGTCACGAACGCCGCCTCGTCCAGACCCCACGCCGACAACTGCTCAGTGGCGGCTTGTCGGGCCGCGGCCACCCGCTCCGGGTCCGGCGTGATGTCCCAGGTGGCCACCTGGTCCGCGCCCAGGGCCCGGGTGCGGGCCAGCAGGAGCGCCACGTCGTCACTGGGATCCTCCGGCAGCACCGCCTTCAGCACCGTGTCGCACAGCGCCTCCAATGTGTCGACGCGGGCGGTCAGCGCACGGCACAGCTCGGCGGTGGCATGGTCGACATCCCGGTCGCGGTCCTCGATCAGACCGTCGGTGTAGAGGGCCACCACCGCGCCCTCGGGCACTTCCAGCTCCATCGCCTCGAACGGCAGACCGCCGACGCCCAGAGGGGGGCCGGCCGTCATCTCGATCAGGCTCGCCGTACCGTCCGGCAACAACAGCGCCGGCCCCGGATGGCCGGCGGCCGCGACGTTCAGCCGCCGCGAGACGGGGTCGTAGACCGCGTACAGGCAGGTGGCCCCCAGCTCCGCGACCTCGTCACCGCTGTCGCCCGAGGCCAGATGGGTGACGAGGTCGTCGAGGTGGGTGAGCAGCTCGTCCGGCGGCAGATCCACGTCCGCCAGTGTGCGTACGGCCGTACACAGCCGGCCCATCGTCGCCGTCGACGGAATGCCGTGCCCCACGACATCCCCGACGACCAGAGCGACACGACTGCCGGACAACGGGATCACGTCGAACCAGTCGCCGCCGATCCCGACCAGCGCCCCCGAGGGCAGATATCGGTGCGCCACCTCCACCGCCGCCTGTCCGGGCAGCCCCTTCGGCAGCAGACTGTTCTGCAGCGCCAACGCCGTGCTGCGCTCGCGCGCGAACCGACGGGCGTTGTCGATACAGACGGCCGCCCGGCTGGCCAGCTCCTCCGCCAGTACGACGTCGTCGCCCCCGAAGTCGTCCGGATTCGCGATCCGTACGCCCACCGCCACACCCAGCGTGGTGCCGCGCGCCCGCAACGGCACCGCCAGCATCGAGTGCACACCCCTGCGCTGGGGGCGACCCGCCGGAGCGCGGGCATTGCGCTCGGCGACCCACCGCGTGAACTCCGGCTCCCCCGCCTGGCTGACGACGGCCCGCCCCGCACGCAGAGCCATCGCCGGCGGCGAGAACGACGGGTAGAAGTCCGCGTCCCCGATACGCACCGCCGCCTCCGGCGTCCCCTCCGTCACCGAGCCGTGCGCGACGCGGCGGAGAATGATGTCGATGTCCGGCAGTGCGGGCCGCTCCTCCGAGGCCAGCACCCAGTCGAGGAGATCCACGCTTGCGAAGTCCGCGTACCGCGGCACCAGCAGCTCCACGAGCTCTTCCGCGGTACGGACCACGTCCAGCGTGGTCCCGATCGATGCCGCCGCCTCGTTCAGCAGCGCCAGACGCTCACGCGCCCAGTACTGCTCGGTACTGTCGAAGGCCGCCAGCGCGACCGCGCAGACTGCGCCCGAGGCGTCCCGCAGCGGCCACATGTCCGTGGTCCAGGCGTGATCACGGTTGAGTGCGGGGGCGCCGGTGTAGCTCTCGTACCGGGTGGGCCGGCCCGTCTCGGCGACCTGCCGCAGATGGGCCAGGAAGCCACGGCTGTGCTCGGCGTCCTCCACGGTCTCCGAGAAATGCCGGCCCCGCAGGACGTCCTCCGACACTCCCATGACCCGGCAGGCCACGTCATTGAGCCGCAGATAGCGCTGGCGCGTGTCGAACACCGACATCGACATCGAGGCCTGCTGAAAGGCGCGGGCGGCCAGCAGCTCCGACTCCCGCGGCCCGCCGGCCGCCTCGACCGTGATCACATGCCCCGCCGCCGCACCGCCCTCACCGGTGACCGGACAGGCCCGCGCATCGAGGCTGACGCTGGAGCCGTCCCGATGCCGCACCACCACCCTTCCGGCGAGCGTCGCCAGGGCCTCGGCCGACGGCGCCTCGACGAGCAACTCCCGCACAGCCCGCCCCACGGTTTCGTCGGCGGTGTATCCGGTCAGTCGCCGGGCACCCTCGCTCCACCCCGTCACCATGCCCCCGGCATCGACGATCACCGCAGCAGAGCCGTGCTCCATATAGTTCAGGATGGTTCTTTTGTCGCACCGCTTCAACCGAAACGCGCGACCCCGGGGGGTCGCGCGTTGCGCGGGTGTCACTTCTGGTGGGTCCGCAGGGCTGCAAGGGCGCGGTCCGCGTGGGTGTTCATGCGGAGTTCGCTGCGGATGATGTCCAGGACGGTGCGGTCCTGGGCTATGACGAAGGTGGCGCGTTTGGTGGGGGCGAGGTTGAAGCCTCGTTTGACGCCGAAGCGCTCGCGGATGGTGCCGTCGGCGTCGGAGAGGAGAGGCATGCCGAGGGTGTGGCGGCCGGAGAACTCCTGCTGGCGTTCGACGGTGTCGCCGCTGATGCCGACGGGGTGGGCGCCGACGGCGGCGAACTCGGCGGCGAGGTCGCGGAAGTGGCAGGCCTCGGCGGTGCAGCCGGCGCTCAGGGCCGCGGGGTAGAAGAAGAGGACGACGGGTCCGCCGGCGAGGAGTGCGGAGAGGGTGCGGGGGGTGCCGGTCTCGTCGGGCAGTTCGAAGTCGTCGACCTTGTCGCCGATGGTGATGCGCTCGCTCATGCCTGGCTCTCCCCACTCCTGGCGATGCTGCGGGCCCACAGGACGAGGGGCAGTTGCAGGGGCAGTCGTCCGATGGCGGCGGCCTTGTGGGGGGTGGGGCGGTGGCGCCAGTCGATGGCCATCTTGACGTTGGCGGGGAAGACACCGACGAAGAACGCGGCCGCGGCGAGGGCGGCGGTCTTGCGGGTGCGGGGCAGGGCGAGGCCGGCGGCCAGGGCGAGTTCGGCGGCGCCGCTCGCATAGGTCCAGGTCCTCGGGGTGCCGGGCAGGGCGTCGGGGATGGTGGCGTCGAAGGGGCGTGGTGAGGCGAAGTGGGCGACTCCGGCGGTGGCCAAGAGGCCGGCGAGCAGCAGGGGTGAGCGTTCGGACCGTGGCACGGTTCCTCCTCTGGGGGGCCTGCCGCGGCATACTAGCCGGACGGTAATTGTCGCCTCTGCGCGGGCCCATGGTTATACGGGCGGCGGTGGTGGGTGCCCGGGGTGTAGCCGAGATGGCGACGGAAGGGGATGTCGTCGGCGAGCAGGCGCAAGGCGTGGTAGAGGCGGGACTGGGTGCGCCACTCGGTTGCCGCGCTGAGGGCGGCGAGGGTGCGGGGGTTGGCGTGGACGAGGGCGCAGACGGCGGTCAGAGGGGGGTCGGTGGGGGTGGGCAGGCGCATGGGCTGCTGGATTGAGACGCGCAATTGGTCTCGGAGGACGGCGAGCAGGCGGTGGCGTTCGGGGGTGTCGTCGTCGGGGTCGTGGGTGTAGGCGACGATCAGTTCGCGCAGGAGGAGGCTGACGGCGAGGGCGGCGGGGGCGTCGAGGCCATGAGTGTGGGTGAGCTGGCCGCGCCGGCGCTGGGGGCGTTGGCCGACGTGACGTCGCTGCGGACGGCGTTGCTTCCGCTGGTCGCGCTGCCGGCGCTGGGCCGGCTGCTGCTGTGCGGTCTGCGGGAACCGTCGGCGGGGGCGCGGCCGGCCGGTCGGCGTGCGCTGTCGGTGTGACGGGCGTCAGACGGTGGTGTGCTCGGTTTCCTCGTCGATGGCGTAGGTGAGGAAGTCGTCGACCATGCGGTGGAAGAGCGTGGCCAGCTGGCGCAGCTCCTCCGGTGACCAGTCGGACAGGGCGAACTGCATGCCGCGGGCGCCGGCGTCGCGGACGCGGTCGATGGCCTGCTGTCCCCTGTCGGTGAGCTGGATCCGCTGGGCGCGGCGGTCGTCGGGGTCGGGGACGCGGGTGACGTAACCGGACTTCTGCAGTTGCTGCACGGTGCGGGTGACGTGCGAGGCCTCCACGCCGAGGCGGGTCGCGAGTTCGCCGGGGCGCAGTGGCTCGGAGTCGGCGACCTGTCGCAGCAGCGCCACGGCAGCGCGGTCGAGGGGCACGCCGGCCAGTGCCATCAGCCGCTCGTGCTGGCGGGCGCGGGTGCTCAGGTAGGTGATGCGGGTGAGCGCGCGCTCGATCTCGATGACCTCCTCGGACGCGGGGGTGTCGGGGAGTTCGGGGAGCGGTGGAGTGGCCATGCGATCCACTTTACCATCTTGTTGCGTAACTCAAGTAACCTACTGCGTACGTTCGCTTCGTGTACTACGGACGCATGATGCCGACCGTACGGCGGCCCTTCGTTCAGTCCGGGCATTCGGTGTCGGAGGACCGGATCTCGCGGCCCTCCGCGGCCGTGACCGTGACGGGCAGGGGCCTGGTTCCGGGGGCGCCGACGCGCTCGGCCGCGAGGGCCGTGCAGATGAGCTGTGCCGCGGCGAGGTCGGTCTTGCCGCCCATGGCGACGGTGAGCCGGATGTCCACGCGGTCCCTGCGGGAGGTGACCTGCACCCACTTCGATGTCTGGGCAGCCGCTCTCTGGTCCAGGGTGGGCGCCGCGGTGGGGAAGAGAGCCGTGGGAGGGGACGCCACGGAGGGCAGCAGCGACATCAGGCCCGCCGATTGTTCGACCGGGCTGGGACCTTTGAGCAGCACCTGGATCGCCGACTCGACGTCGGGGGGTGCCGCGGTCCGGCGGGAGACGCCGTAGAGGACGTCGCCGGTGACGTAGTACACCCGGATGGTCGGCACGAGCCCGCTCGCGGGGACGCCGGACTGCACCACTCCGGTGGTGGGGATGCCACAGGAGGCGAGCAGGCCCAGGGCCGGTATCAGCATCACGGACGCCCAGCGGCGTACGGGCTTGGTCACCGGTTCTCCTCGCTCCGCAGGGGGAGTTCGACGGTGAAGACCG
Source organism: Streptomyces sp. NPDC006476 (assembly GCF_040612015.1). Classification (NCBI taxonomy): domain Bacteria; kingdom Bacillati; phylum Actinomycetota; class Actinomycetes; order Kitasatosporales; family Streptomycetaceae; genus Streptomyces; species Streptomyces sp. NPDC006476. The sequence continues at coordinate 11,145 of NZ_JBEXPK010000065.1, forward strand.
CGCCGCCCTCCGGCCGGTTGGCGACGCGCACGGTCCCGCCGTGGACGCGGACGTTCTCGGCGGTGATCGCGAGGCCGAGTCCACTGCCCTCGGTGCGGGTGCGGGCGGCGTCGGACTTGTAGAACCGTTCGAAGACGTGGGGCAGGACGTGGGCGGGGATGCCGGGGCCGCTGTCCAGCACCTCGATGACGGCACGGGGCTCTGTTCCGGTCGAGCCGGTCAGGCGCAGTCGGACCGGGCGGGCGCCGTGCCGGAGGGCGTTGCCGACGAGGTTCGCCACGACCACGTCGAGGCGGCGCGGGTCGACGCGTCCGCGCAGGGTGTCGGGCGGCGGCAGTTCGGTGTCCACCAGGTCGGTCCAGGCGCGGGCGGCGAGCGTGCGGCGCAGTGACTCGGCGAGGTCGATCTCGTCGAGGTGCAGGACCGCGGCGCCCGCGTCGAAGCGGGAGATCTCCATCAGGTCGTCCACCAGGCGGGCCAGTTTCACGGTCTCCTCGCTGATCAGGCGGACCGCGGTGGCGGTGTCCGGGTCGAGGCGGGCGGCATCCTCGTCGAGGACGTCGGTGACCGCCGACATGGCGGCCAGCGGGGTGCGCAGTTCGTGCGAGACGTCCGCGGCGAACCGGCGGGCTCGGGCTTCCATGCCGCGCAGTTCGGCCACCGACGCCTCCAGGGCGGCGGCCGTCTCGTTGAACGTGTGCGACAGGTCGGCCAGTTCGTCGGAGCCGTTGACGGCGAGGCGGGTGTCGAGACGTCCCTCGGCGATGCTGCGGGTGGCGCTGCGCAACGCGCGCACCGGGCGCAGCACCCCTCGGGCGGCGAGGAGCGCGAGGAGCACGGCCAGTACCAGGGCGGGCACGGTGGCCCGTTCGACGGCCGTGACCAGGGCGTCGACATAGGCCTGTTCCGTGGCCTGGGGGACGGTCAGGAAGATCCGCAGGCCCGACGCGGCGCCAGTGGTGAACGCCACGGACATGCCGACGACGAGGGAGGTGTGGTCGCCGGTGCGGACCCGCTGGAAGACGGTCGCCACGCTGGACCGCACGGCCTCGCGCAGCGCGGGCGTCAGTTCCGCGAACCGATCGCCTGCGGCGGACGTCGCGCTCAACTCGCCGTAGGTCACCATGACCCGCCAGGCACCGGACGGTTCGGAGGCCGCGACGGCGGACGCGAACCGCCGCAGCCCGTCCTGGGTGGGCGGTATGTCGAGGTCGGGGGCGAGCCGGTTCGCCTGGGCGCGCAGCTGTGAGATCACCGCGTCCTGGCTCTGCTGGAGCACACCGGTGCGCGCCTCGCGGAAGGTCAGGGCGCCGGTCGTGGTCGCGGTGAGCGCCGCCACGAGCGCGAACGCGAGAACCAACCGGGTGCGCAGGCCGAGCAGTTGGGGCACTCTGGAGCGCCGGGCGGACAGCCCGCGGACGCGGGCCCTGCGAGCGCGGGTCACCGTGCGGCGAACCGGTAGCCGAAGCCGCGCACGGTCTCGATGTAACGAGGCTCGCCCATCTTGGCGCGCAGCCGCTTGACGCAGGCGTCCACCAGACGTGCGTCGCCGTGGTAGCTGTGTTCCCAGACCGCCTCCAGCAGTTGCTGCCGGCTGAAGACCTGCCCGGGCGAGGCGGACAAGGTCAGCAGCAGGCGCAGTTCGGAGGCGGCGAGCGCCACGGGCACACCGCGCAGGGCGACCGAGAAGCCGGCCCGGTCGATGGTCAGGTCCCCGTACGTGTCGAGTTTCGGTATGCCGCCGTCGCCGGACGCCTGGGCCGCCCGGCGCAGCACGGCGCGGATGCGGGCGTCCAGGACCCGCGCCTGCACGGGCTTGACCACGTAGTCGTCGGCTCCGGCCTCCAGCCCCACGACGATGTCCTCGTCGTCGCCCCGCGCGGTGGCCATGATGATCGGCAGCGTCTGGTCGAGGTCACGCAGCGCACGGCAGACGTCCAGGCCGGGCATGCCGGGCAGCATCAGGTCCAGCACCGCGACGTCCGGCCGGAAGGAACGGGCCTGTTGGAGCCCCTCCTCCCCCGTCACGGCGGTACCGACCTCGTGACCCTGCCGACGCAGGGCCAGGGCGACACCCTCCCGCACGGCGCGGTCGTCTTCGATCAGCAGTACACGTGGCATGGGCTCAGTATCAGCACGTCCCGCGCCCGGCCGGGGTGCTGTTACCGGATGATCACATGAGCACCCAACCAGACGGGCGTTATCTGTTCGTTATCTCTCGGGCCAGGTTCGATCACAAAGCGGTCACAACCTAAGCCCCCATGACCGCGCACAAAGCAACTCGATCCAGCAGCCGCCGCCGTCCCAGTGGCCCCGCCCACGCCGTGGCGAGCGGACGGAAGGGACGGTTGTGGGGAGGTGTCGCCGCGATCGCCGTGCTGGGCGCAGCGGGCTTCGCGGCCGTGGGCTGGACCGCCCCCGGCCACGGTGACGACCAGGCAGACGCCCGGCCCCGCGAACGCACCCAGGCCGGGTCCAAGTCCCCAACGCAGTCCCACAGTGGCGAGCCCTCCCCCAGCCACAGCCCCTCGGCATCTCCCTCCCCGCAGGCGATCCCGGCCACGGGCCCGGGCACGTTCACCACGGCACCCGGCACCAGCCCCAAGGTCGGCACCGGAAAGGTATGGCGTTACCGGGTCGAGGTGGAGGACGGCCTCGACGTGTCTCCCCGGGCCGCCGCCGAGGAAGTCGAGCGCGTCCTCGCCGACCGGCGCGGCTGGACGGCCGACGGCCACTCGGCGTTCCAGCGCGTCTCCGGCGGCACCGCCGACTTCGCCGTGAAGATCGCGACACCCGGGACCGTGGACAAGATCTGCGGTGCGTACGGACTGCAGACCGAGGGCGAGGTCAACTGCCGTGTGTCCAATGACGTGATGGTCAACCTCAAACGCTGGCTGCTGGCCACCCCCGTCTACGCCAAGGACGTCACCGCCTACCGCGCGCTGATCATCAACCACGAGGTCGGCCACTTCCTCGGCCACGGCCACGCCGGCTGCCCGGGCCCCGGAAAGCCGGCGCCCGCGATGATGCAGCAGATCAAGGGCATGCACGGCTGCGTGCCCAACGTGTGGCCGTACGACGAGCACGGCCGGTACATCACCGGCCCCGCCGTCTCCTGAACCCCGACCCGTCCGGGGGAAGTCGGCTAGACCCGCATCGACGGCACGTGCCGTGGTTCCGCCAGCAGCCCGAAGATCACCAGGACGGAGATGGCCATGGTGGCCAGTGACCACCAGGGGAAGGTGGGCAGGAACATCATCTGGCCGACCAGACACAGCGAGGCCAGCACGATCCCCGTGCGCCGCGCCGCCCGGGAGCCCACCAGGACCCCGACGCTCGCGAGGATCTGCGCGATGCCGACGAGGATCCAGATCCATCCCCAGGCGGTGTAGTTGAAGATGAGCAGGCGGTTCCCGTGGTCCGCCACCGTCTCGTAGTAGCCGTGGTCCAGGATGGCGACAAAACCGTTCAGGAGATCGAAGAACCCCGCGATCATCAGCAGGGTCCCGGCGAAGGCCACCCAGTGCGAACGCTCCATGGGCGGCACGGCCTCATCCTGCGAAGGGATGTCTCTCTGCATGAGATCCATTCAGGGAGGGTGGCGGCGCGCACCGCAAACAGTGTTGGCCCGTTGGTGTCAGGGGCTTGGGAGGTCCCGGGGCCGACCGCCCGCCGTCAGCAGGACGACCGTGTCGCCCGGGAGTGACGGCGGCTTCCTGTCCTCCAGGGCCGGAACCAGACGGCCGTCACGACGTACCAGGAACAGCACATCGCTGCCCGGCGGTAGATCACCTTCGGCGGGCCGAGCCAGGACGGCCGCTCCGTCGTCGTACCTGCGGGTCAGGGCCGGCCATGTCAGCCCCCGGGCGAACAGGACTTCCCCGCCGATGAACGGCCCCACGGCTCCCTGGCTGTCGGGCGGTGCGCCGAGTCGATGGACCGCCTCCTCCACGCTGCCGCGCAGAATCGTTGCCGCCAGAGCGTTGAAGTCGTCCTCCGCCGTGAGGAAGTACACCGCCGTGACACCCTCCAGCTCGGCGGCTCCGCCCGTGGCGGCCGCCAGCATCTCACCGGACGCGAGTTCGATCCCGGCCTGCTCGATCCGTTCACGCTGCTCATGCTCCCCCGCCCACATCAGCACCTCCAGCCCCGCCGCTCGCAGTGCCACCCCCAGGTCGACCACCCAAGGGTCCCCGCCCACCAGCAGCGGACGCGAACGGGCGGGGCGTACGACGCCCAGACGCCGGGCCACGGGCGCGGCGGTCAGACCGTAGAGCGTGACGGTGGCCACGATGACCACGAACGTGGCCGGAAGGATCTTCGAAGCGCCGCCGATCCCTTTGGCCACCAAGGCGGCCGAGAAGGTCGACGCGGTCGCCGCCGCCACGATGCCACGTGGCGCCATCCAGCCGATGAAACCGCGCTCACCGCCCGTCAGGTCGGTGCCGAACGCGGACACGACGGCGACCAGCGGCCTGACGTCAGCACCAGAACGGCCGCGAGTCCCAGCGCGGGCAACAGCACATGGTCCAGCGACCGCGGAGTCACGGTGGCCGAGATCGTGATGAAGAGCAGGCCGATGACCAGGCTCACCAGGGTCTCGAAGAACGGCCGTCGCACCGGTGTGTCGATACCGCCGAGGTTGGCGACGGCCAGGCCCATCACCACCGCGGCGATCAGGCCGGTGTCGTCGCGCAGGACATCGCAGAACGCCGCCACACCGATCACCGCGGCGAGCTGCGCTGTGGTGCCGAGGACCTCACCCGGCCGCAACGTCCGGAACAGCACCCACAGCGCGGCCGCCCCCACGACTCCCCCGGCCGCGCCGATGCCCAGGCTCCCCAGGAAGTGCTCCGTCGCGGTGCCGAGGTGATGGGCGGTACTCGAGACGACCCCGTGGAAAACCAGGGCTCCCAGAATGCCGCCGACCGGGTCGATGAGGGAGCCTTCCCAGATCAGGATGCGTTGGAGCCGGTCCTTCCGCCGTACGGCGTTGAGCAGCGGTCCGACGACCGTCGGCCCCGAGACGACGAGAATCGCGCCGGTCATGACCGCCGCCCGCTGGGACATCCCCAGGAGCGGCGCGGCGAGAAGCGTGCCGAGCAGCCAGGTGATCAACACGCCGATCCAGATCAGCCGGACGACGACACGGCGGGTGTGCCCCTTCAGCTTCGCCAGGTCGAGCCCGAGGCCCGCGTCGTAGAGGATCACGGCAACGGCCAGGGACACCAGCGGTGAGAAGGCCGCTCCCAGGAGCCGCCCCGGGTCGACGTCGTCGGTCAGCGCGCCGGCGGCGAAACCCACCGGCAGCAGGACGACGAGCGCGGGGATGGAGCACCTGGTCGGTCGTCATGAAGGCTCTTTCGGGGCGTAGGGATGAACAAGCCGGGGCCGGGACGGGCGACCGCGGGAAAGCCGGGAAACGGCGGCTGCCCCAAACGCAGCGCCGTGCGCCGCGCCCGAAGCGCGGGACGACACCTGCGGCCGGGGGCTCGGGCCCCGTGCTGCGCGGCGACCCGAGCACCGCTCCTGGCGCCGCGGCCCGCGCCTCCTCGGCTGTGTCAAGCGCGGGCTGCGACTGCGGCGAAACCCGTCGGAGAGCGGCTCGCTGGGTGGATCCGGCGCCGTCGAACATCACTCCGGGGGAATCGTGACCCCGTGGGCGGCTTCCCACGGCGTGATCCCCCAGCGGACGGTGTGCCGCTCGCCGGGGCCGAGGCTGATGAGTCCGGTGCCGCTGCGGAAGGCGTCCGGCGGGCAGGTCATCGGCTCGATCGCGACGGCGCGACGGCGCTCCTCCGACGGAAGGGTGTCGCCGGTGTAGAGCTGTACGTAGTCGGCGCCCTCCCCGAGCCACACGTCCGTACCGAACTCACCCGACGGGTGGGCCAGACGGACGACGGCTCGCCCGTCCGCATCCCGGTCGAGGTCACCGAACGGTGTGTCCAGCCGGAGGTCTCCGACCACCTTCTGCGCACGCAGGTCGTACACCGTCCCGGCCACCGCCTCGGCGGCGACCGGCAGCCCGCGCTCGTCGGTGCGCAGCCACGTCCGTGCCGGGACGGTCAGCATCGCCTCGTCGACGACTGCCGTGCCGACGGTGACGTAGGGGTGCTGGCCAAAGCCGTACGGCGCGGCCCGAACATCGAGGTTGCGCGCTGTGACGGCGACCTCGAGACCGGTCTCGCCCAGGATGTACGCGGCGCGGACGGCCAGGTGGAACGGATAGCCCGGCTGGGGCCACAGCGTGACTTCGAGAACGGCCCGGCTGTCGGTCGCCTCCACGACACGCCACGCGACCCAGCGGAGCAGTCCGTGGATGGCGTTCCCGGCAGTCGGTTCGTTGAGCGGCAGTTGCAGGTCCTCGCCGTGCCAGGAGTACCGGCCGTCACCGATCCGGTTGGGCCACGGCACCAGGATCTGGCCGTGCCCGCCGGTGATCAGGGCCTGCTCGGCGAATCCGGCGATCACGGCGCGTTCACCTACGGCATACGACCGCAGAGCCCAGCGCTTTCTGGCCCTTGAGAAGCTGCGCGGACACTGGTTCGCGATCGTCGGCATTCATCGCCGCCACGGTCACTCCCTCGGCGTTTCGGACGTCATGGCCACCAGAACGGGCGGAGCGCGTGAGGACGAACGAGTGCCGGCGGTCCACCAGGACGGACACACACGTGCCATGCGGTGCCCAGCCCTCCCAGACGAAACCATCCGGTGCGGCGGACGGGAGAAACCGGCACGCCTGGGAGAGGTGTTCCGCCCCGGGATGTACACGATCGAACTACGAGCCCCTGCGGGCAGGCGTCGGCCGGGCCGCTACGTACGCCCGCGCCGGCTCAGCCGGAGGTCGGCGTCTTGTCCGGGTTTCCGTAGTAGGCGTTGGGGCCGTGTTTGCGGGTGTAGTGGCGTTGGAGGAGGTGGGGTGGGGGTGGGTCGGTGGGGTTGAGGGAGAGGGTGTGCAGGGCGATGTCGGCGACGGCCTCGCAGATGATGGCGTGTTCCAGGGACTTGCGGGCGTTGGTGCCCCAGGTGAAGGGGCCGTGCCCGGCGACCAGCGCGGCGGGGACCTCGAGGGCCCGCTGGTCGTCGCCGTGGAGGAGGTCGACGATGACGCGGCCGGTGTTGTACTCGTAGTCCGTCGCGCACTCGTCGGGGGTGAGGTCGCGGGTGACGGGGATGGGGCCGTTGAAGGTGTCGGCGTGGGTGGTGCCCAGGACGGGGATGTCCCGATGGGCCTGGGCGAAGGCGACGGCGTGGGTGGAGTGGGTGTGGGTGACGCCGCCGATGGAGGGGAAGGCGAGGTAGAGGCTGCGGTGGGTCTCGGTGTCGGTGGAGGGACGCAGGTGACCTGCGACCACGGCGCCGTCCGACAGCCGCACGGTCACCAGGTCCTCGAGGGTCAGGCTCTCGTACGGCACACCCGAGGGCTTGATGACGAACACCCCGGCCTCACGGTCGACGCCGCTGACGTTGCCCCAGGTCAGAGTGGCGAGGCCCACTTGGGGGATGGCGAGGTTGGCCTCCAGCACCTCTTCGTGCAAGCTCGCCATCACAGGGCCTGGGCCAGTCGGTGGTAGGCGGCGTTCCAGCGGATTTCCTTGGCGAACTGTTCGGTGCTGGTGTTCTCGTCGATGGTCAGCAGCTCGACACCGGTCATGATGGCGAAGTCGCTCAGCGTCTCCAGGTCGACGGCGGAGCTGAGCACCGTGTGGTGCGGCGCCCCGGCCAGCAGCCAGCTCTCGGCCGACTCCGCCAGTGACGGACGCGGCTTCCACACGGCCCGGGCGACCGGGAGCCGGGGCAGCGGCTGGCTCGGGGCGACCACGTCCACGGCGTTGGCGGTGAGGCGGAAGCGGTCGCCCACGTCCGACAGGCCGACGACCACGGCGGGTCCGGGCGCGGCGTCGAAGACCAGCCGGACGGGGTCCTCACGGCCGCCGATGGACAGCGGGTGGATCTCCAGGCTGGGCCGGCCGGCCGCGATGGAGGGGCAGACCTCCAGCATGTGGGCGCCCAGGATGCGGGGCTCTCCGGGGCCGAGGTGGTAGGTGTAGTCCTCCATGAAGGAGGTGCCGCCGGGCTGTCCGTGGCCCATGACCTTCAGGGTGCGCAGCAGCGCGGAGGTCTTCCAGTCGCCCTCGCCGCCGAAGCCGTAGCCGTCGGCCATCAGCCGCTGTACCGCCAGCCCCGGGAGTTGGCGCAGGCCGCCGAGGTCCTCGAAGTTGGTGGTGAAGGCGGTGAAGCCGCCCTCGGTGAGGAAGGCGCGCAGGCCCAGCTCCTGGCGCGCCGCGTACAGCAGGGAGTCGTGACGGATGCCGCCCGGACGCAGCGCGGGGACCACGTCGTACGACTCCACGTACTCCTCGGCCAGTTCGGCCGCCGCCTTGGGCTCGACGGCGTCGACCACCGCCACCAGGTCGTTGACGCCGTAGGTGTTGACGGAGTAGCCGAAACGCAGCTGGGCCTCGACCTTGTCGCCCTCGGTGACCGCGACCTCGCGCATGTTGTCCCCGAACCGCGCCAGCCGCAGGGAGCGGGCCGCGTGCCGGCCGGCGGCGGCCCGGGACCACGCCGCGACCCGTCTGACGACCCGGGGATCGGTGGCATGCCCGGCGACGACCTTGCGGTTGACACCCACCCGCGCCTCGATGTGGGCGAACTCGCGGTCGCCGTGGGCGGCCTGGTTGAGGTTCATGAAGTCCATGTCGATGCTCGACCAGGGCAGCGACAGGTTGTACTGGGTGTGCAGGTGCAGCACCGGCCGGTCCAGCGCGCTCAGGCCGGCGATCCACATCTTGGCCGGGGAGAAGGTGTGCATCCACACGATCACGCCGACACAGGTGTCGGAGACCGTGGCCTCCTGGCACATCCGCCGGATCGACTCCGCGTCGGTCAGGACGGGCTTCGACACGATCCGCAGCGGGATCTCCGCGGCCGCGTCGAGGCGTTCGGCGATCTGCCGGGACTGATGGGCGACCTGTGCCAGGGTCTCCTCGCCGTACAGGTGCTGGCTGCCGGTCAGAAACCACACCTCGTGGCTGTCATAGGGCTGAGCATGTGTTGTCATGACGCTTCCTTTCACAAGGGTGGTTCAGGCGGAGGCCTCGGCGCGCAGACCGCGCAGACGGTGCATCACGTCGTTGGCGCCGCGCCCGAAGTAGTCGTGCAGCAGGCGGTATTCGTCGTAGAGGCGGTCGTAGGCCAGGGCGCGTTCCGGGTCGGGCTGGTACACGCCCCGGTCGGCCTTGCCCATCGCCGCTGCGGCGGCCTGGATGTCGCCGTAGGCCCCGGCGGCGACCGCCGCGTGCATGGCGGCACCGAGGGCGGGGCCCTGGGTGGAGCCGATGATGCTCAGCGGGCGGCGGGTGACGTCGGCGTAGATCTGCATGAGGAGTGCGTTCTTCGTCAGACCGCCCGCGATGATCAGCTCGTCGACCGGCACCCCGGACTTCTCGAACGCCTCGATGATCGTCCGGGTGCCGAATGCGGTGGCCTCCAGCAACGCCCGGTAGATGTCCTCCGGTCGGGTCGACAGGGTCTGGCCCACGATGACACCGCTGAGTTCGTGGTCGACCAGGACGGAGCGGTTGCCGCTGTGCCAGTCGAGGGCCACCAGGCCGTGTTCGCCGACCTTCTGCCCGGCCGCGAGGTCGGTCAGGTACTCGTGCGGACTCTGGCCGGCCGCAGCGGCCCGCTCGGCGTACCCGGCGGGGAAGCCGGTGCGCACGAACCAGGCGAAGATGTCACCGACTCCGCTCTGTCCCGCCTCATACCCCCACAGGCCCGGCAGGATCCCGCCGTCCACCACCCCGCACATGCCCGGCACCACGCCGTGCTGGTCGGAGCTCATCACGTGGCAGGTCGAGGTGCCCATGATGGCGACCATCTGGCCTGGTTCCACCGCTCCGGCGGCGGGGGCTGTCACATGGGCGTCGACGTTGCCGACACACACCGCGATGCCCTCCGCCAGCCCCGTCCAGGCCGCCGCCTCGGCCGTCAACACGCCTGCCGCATCGCCGAGTTGGCCGATGGGGTGCTCCAGTTTGTCGGTGACGAAGTCCGCGAAGTCGGGGTTGAGTGCTTCCAGGTAGGCCCGGGACGGGTACGTGCCGTCCTGGTACTGGCCCTTGTACCCGGCTGTGCAGGCGTTGCGGACGTAACTCCCGCACAGCCGCCACACGATCCAGTCCGCCGCCTCCACCCAGCGTTGCGTGCGCCGGTAGATCTCCGGGTCCTCCTCCAGCACCTGCAGCGCCTTGGCGAACTCCCACTCCGAGGAGATCTTGCCGCCATAGCGCTCCAGCCACGGCTCCTTGCGCTCCGCGGCCAGCGCGTTGATCCGGTCGGCCTGGCCCTGCGCGGCATGATGGCGCCACAGCTTCACGTAGGCGTGCGGGCGGGCGCTGTACTCGGGGAGTTCACACAGCGGCGTGCCGTCCGCCAGCACCGGCAGGACCGTGCACGCCGTGAAATCCGTGCCGATGCCGATCACCTGCGCCGGCCGCACACCGGCAGCCGCCAGCGCCTCCGGCACCGCATTGCGCAGCACGTCCAGGTAGTCCGACGGCACCTGCAACGCCCAGTCCGGGGGCAGCCGCGTCCCGTCCGGCAACTCACGGTCCAGGACCGCGTGCCGGTACGCGTGCTCCGCCGTTCCCAACTCCGCCCCGTCACGCACCCGGACCACCACGGCGCGGCCCGACAGGGTTCCGAAGTCAACACCCACGACACAGGGTTCCGAGTTCGCGGATTCCTCGTCTCCGGTGTTCATCATCAGCCTCCTCCTCACAGACGTATTCGATATGCCGACCATCGTTCGAGTTTCCGAAGACGCCGAGAGGGTGGCAGGATCCTCGGCGGGCGACTCGACCGGCGCGTCGGGCGCTCAGGTCCGGCTTCTGCCGAAGTAGCGGGCGCGCACCCGGTCGAGCAGGATGGCGACGCCGAGCACCGCTCCCTGGACGACCTGCTGGTCGTACGGGCTGACCTTGAGCGCGAGCAGTCCGTTGGTGATGAACTCCAGCAGGATCGCGCCGGCCGCGATGCCGGCGATGCGGCCCTCGCCGCCGGAGAGGGACATCCCGCCGACCACCGCGGCGGCGATCGCGGTCAGTTCCCAGCCCGCCCCGACCGAGGGGTCGGCCACGTTCATACGGCCGATCACCAGGATGCCGACCACACCGGCGAGCACGGCGCTGGCGATGTAGGTGGAGGTGATTCGGCGGGCGGTCGGGATGCCCGCGAGACGGGCGGCTTCCTTGTTGCCGCCGACCGCGTAGATCTGGCGGCCCACGTAGGTGCGTTCGAGGACGAACCAGGCGATGGCGGCGGCGCCGACGAAGAACAGGGCGGGTACCGGGATCTGGCCGATGTAGTACTGGCTGAGGTTGCTGAACATGGGGTCGAGGTTGTTGATGGGCGAGCCGCTGGTGATGGCGAGCGCCATGCCCTGTGCGACGGTGTAGGTGACCAGGGTGATCACGAACGGCGGCACGTTGAGGCGGGTGACCATGATGCCGTGCCACAGGCCGACGCAGGCCGTGATCACCAGCGTGAGAAGGATCGCGAGGGGCGCGGGCATGCCCGCGTTGACATTCATCCAGGCGGCGAGGATGCCGGCCAGGCCGGCCAGTGCGCCCACCGACAGGTCGATGCCGCCGGTGAGGATGACCAGCGACTCGCCGATGGCGAGGATGCCGACCTGCGCCAGGTCGCGCCCCATCACCTGGAGGTTGCCCACCGCGGTGTAGGTGTCGGCGTTGGCCGCGATCCCGACGAACACCAGCACGCAGGCGATGATGACTCCGGCCTCCGGAGAGGCGGCGAGCTTACGGGCGAGACTCGCTGCGGCCGGACGCGACTTGGGCGCGGCCTCCTCGGGTGCGAGCGTGCTCTGCGCGCTCATGCTGTGGCTCCGTTCGTCAGTTCTTCCTGGTCGGGGGTTTTCCGGTGGAGCGCGGACGTGCCGGCCGCGGCCGTCATGATCCGTTCCTTGGTGGCGTCGGCCCGGTCGATGACCGTGACGACCCGGCCGTGGTTCATCACCGCGATGCGGTGGCAGATCCACAGCAGTTCCTCCAGTTCGGAGGAGGCTGCCACCACCGCCAGGCCCTGTTCGGCCGCCCGGTCGATCAGCTTGTAGATCTCGGCCTTCGCGCCCACGTCCACGCCGCGGGTGGGCTCGTCGAGCAGCAGCAGACGTGGTTCGGCGGCGAAGGCGCGGCCGAAGATGGCACGCTGCTGGTTGCCTCCCGACAGGGAGCCGATCGGCTGCTCCACCGACTGCATCCGGACGTTGACGTTCTCGGCGATCTTCCGGGCCTCGGCGCGCTCGCGTCCCGGGCCGAGCAGGCCCCGGGTGCTGATCCGTTTGAGCACGGAGACGAGGACGTTGGAGCGGATCGACGCGAACAGGACGAGGGACTGTTCCTTGCGGTCCTCGGGAATCAGGGCGATCCCGGCCGCCACGCCGTCGCCCGCGCCGCGTGGGTGGTAGGGCTCGCCTCCCAGCAGCATCCGGCCGCCCGTGGAGGGCTGCGCGCCGGCGATGGTGTGGACGAGGCGGCTGCGGCCGGAGCCCATGAGCCCGGCCACGCCGAGGATCTCGCCCTCGCGCACCTCCAGGTCGACCGGTCCCAGACCGTCCGCGGTCAGGCCCTCGACCCGCAGCAGGACGGGGCTGGTCGCGGGCGGTGCCTTCGGCTCGCCCTGGGCGACCTCACCGCCCACCATCTCCCGGATCAGCCGTTCCTCGGTGGCCTCCGCCGGTTCGAGGTCGGCCACCAGCCTGCCGTTGCGCAGCACCAGGACGCGGTCGCTGATGTCGCGGACCTCGTCCAGGCGGTGCCCGATGAAGAGCACCGTGCCGCCGCGCTCGGCGAGTTGCCGGGCCAGGCCCAGGACCATCTCGGCCTCGACCGGGCCCAGGGAGGAAGTCGGTTCGTCCAGGATCAGCAGCTTGGGTTCGCGGCCCCAGGCCTTGGCGATCTCGATCATCTGGCGGGTCGGCACCGGAAGGGTGCGCACCTCCCGGCTGACCGGGATCGTCCTGGCGGACAGGCCGATCTCCGTCAGCATCGCCTCCGCCTCGGCCCGTTGTGCCGCACGGTCCACCAGCAGCCGCCGCTTCGACTTGCGCGGCCGGCGGCCCAGCAGCAGGTTCTCCGCCACGGACAGCTGTCCGACCAGTGGGAACTCCTGCGAGACCATGGCGATGCCGAGCTGCCCGGCCGCTTCGGTGGACCCCGCGACGAGGGGTTGGCCGTCGACCAGGATCTCGCCGCCGTCCCGGTGGACCGAGCCGGCCAACGTCCCCATCAGCGTGGACTTTCCGGCGCCGTTCTCGCCCACCACGCCGATCACCTGACCGGCGTACAGGTCGAGTTCGGGCAGGTCCAGGACGCGGACCGGTCCGTAGGACTTGTGGACTCCCCGCAGCCGCGCGGTGATCGCGCGGCCCGGGGCGTTCTGGGTGGCCGTCATGCTCAGCCGATCCCGAGCTGCGACTCGAGGGACTGGTAGGCGCTGAGGTCGGACTTGGTGACCAGGCCCACGCCGGAGCTCAGGGTCGAGCCGTCCTTCTCCAGGTACGGCTTGACGATCGCCATCGTCTTGGCCTTGCCCAGCACCTTCTCCGCGGCCAGGAGGTACGCCCCGGTGTAGCCCTGCTGGTACGGCATCTGCACGACGGTTCCGGAAATCACGCCGGACTGGATGAACTTCAGCGTCTGGGCGTCGGAGTCGTCGGAGACGATGTGCACGGACCCGGTCTTGCCCGCCGAGGTGACCGCCTGCGCGAGCGCGGGACCGTCGTAGGAGTACACGCCGTACAGGCCGTTCACATCAGGGTTGTTGGCCAGGATGGTCTCGGCGTCCGAAGTCGCCGTGCTGGCCTGCAGGTTGTCGTTGACCTTCTGCGCGACCGTGATCTGGGTGCCCTTGAGGGCGGCCTCGAAGCCCGCGATGCGCTGGGTGGCGTTCGACGCGGTGAGCGAGCCGACCAGGATCGCCACCTTGCCCTTGCCGCCGAGCACCTGCTTCATCGCGGTACCCGCCTGGAAGCCGGCGGTGTAGTTCGGGGTGCCCAGGTAGAGCGAGGCGGCGTCGGTGCCCGGCAGCGGCGAGTCGATCGCCAGGACGCCGATGCCCTTCTGCACGTCGGTGTGGATGGTCCCGGCGGCGGAGGTCGGGTCGATCGCGGAGATCGAGTAACCGGTGACGCCCTGCGAGCGCAGGGTCTCCAGCTCCGAGTTCTGCTCCGTCAACTTGCCGTTGGGCGGGGCGAAGTAGGTGCACTTGCTCTTCGCGATGCCGAGGTCGGAGCAGCCCTTGAGGAAGCCGACCTGGCCAGCCTTCCAGTAGTCGGCGGCCACGTTCACGACCATCGCGATGTCGACCTTGGACAGGTCCTTGCCGGCCAGGGCGGACTTCAGCTCCGCGTCGAGCTTGGCCAGGCTCGTCTGGTTGAAGGTGACGGACCCGGACAGGGCGACCGGGGCCGCGCTGGGGCTCGCCGAGCCGGCGCCGGCCTGGCTGGAGGAGCCGCCGGAGTTCTTGGAGCAGCCGGCGGCGGCGAGCGAGATGAGCACCGCTGTCGCGGCGATCACGGTGCGGGACCTTCTGCTACGGATCATCATTGATCTGCGCCCTTCTAGGCGTTTTCGGGGTGGCGGAGCCCACGGCCGGGAGCGGAGGTGGGCGGGGTGGGGATGACGGGGCCGCGAACGGGCATGCCGGAGCGTCCCGGCGAGGGGGATGGGTGGGTCCACGGCAGAGCGGTACGAGGCTCAGGAAGCGCACGTCGCGGCGGTGGGGCGGGGCCTACGGCGCGGTGACAGGTATCTGACGGTCAGTCAGGCATTTCACTCAACTGGCAATGGCAACAGCTGAGTTGACGTTCGGTCATGCTGATTGGCAGCAGTCCATACGGACTCCCTCATTCAGGGTCGGGGGCGGGTCGCCGAGGTGCGCACCACGAGGGTGGGCGGGATGACGATGTGGTGCATCTCGTCGGCCATCTCCAGCCCCGCGTCGGGGTCTCCGACGATCTCGATCAGTAGCCGCAGGGCGCGCCGGCCGAGTTCGTCGAAGTCCTGGCGGACGCTGGTCAGCGACGGGCCGAAGTACTCGGTCTCCGGCATGTCGTCGAAACCCACCACGCTGATGTCCTCGGGCACCCGCAGCCCGGCCTGCTGCAGGGCCCGCAGCAGGCCGAGTGCCATGTGGTCGTTGGCGCAGAACACCGCCGTGACATCGGGGTCGGCGGCGATCCGCCGGCCGAGCTCGTATCCGGTGCGGGCCGTCCAGTCGACACCCGCGAGCGGCTCGGGCACCGCGGCGCCCCGCTTTTCCAGGGTGCCGCGCCAACCAGCCTCGCGTTCCTGCGCGTCGAGCCAGGAACGCGGTCCGACCAGGTGGTGCACCGTGCGATGGCCGAGGTCCAGCAGGTAGTTGGTGGCGAGTTCGGCACCCGCCTCGTTGTCCACCGCCACCGAGGCCAGCGCGGCGTGGGTCCCGCAGCCCACCGCGACCAGGGGCACGTCCGAGGGGACGTTCGCCAGTGCGGCGATCGCGGAGGTCTGCGGCGCGATCACGATGATTCCTTCGACGCCCTGGTCGCGCAGCCGGTCCACGGCGTCCAGTACGGACCGCCGGTCGAGTGTGCCGACGGCGGCCACGGTGACGAAGTACTCGTGCTGTCGGGCCGCCTGCTCGATGCCGTAGAGCATGCAGGCGGGGCCGTACAGCGTGGTGTTGAAGCTGATCACACCCAGGGTGCGGGTGCGGCGGGTCGCCAGGGTGCGGGCGGCGGCGTTGGGGCGGTAGCCGAGCTCGCGGACCGCGGCCAGGACCCGGTCGCGGGTGGCGGCCCGTACGTTCGGGTGGTCGTGGAGGACCCGCGAGACCGTCTGGTGCGACACGCCCGCGAGCCGGGCCACGTCCGCCATCACCGGTGCGCGTTCCGTGTCCATGCTCCACCTCCTCACTGGCTGTCGTGGGAATTGTTAACGCACACAATCCGGAGGGGTCAAGACATGAGACAGACCTGTCGTCGAATGCTCCGACAGCGTTGCCATGGGCGGGGAACCCCTCACGAACTGCGGCTTTCCCCCGATGCGATCCGCCGCCGAGCCATCAATGCACGGCAGAGGAAGCAGAGTTCAAAGCTTTTGTTTCCACTCTCTTGACCGTTCAAGAGAGTTGACCGGCTATTCATCCCAGCGTAGAAAGACGGAGTCGCGAGACCGGGCGATCACCCCAATCGCCCGAGTACAGAGCCGCACGTGACCCGCCACAGCCGCACCCCGCACCCCCGCTTCCCCGACACTTCCGGATGAGTGACGGCGTCTGACGTGCTCGCTTGTTAACGCTCACAATCCGCTCGTCCGCAGACAGCGGACCTCCCCGTCCCTGCGCACGCCGCGGGGCCGGCACGCACGACGGAAGAGGTTCACAGTGACAGTCAGACACCTGAGAGGTCTCCGGCTCAGGGTGGTGGGCGCGGTCCTCGCCCTCCTCGCCGGCATCCTGGCCGCGGCCCTCGGTGCCGCGGGCACGGCCCAGGCCGCGTCGTCCTTCCCCTGTGACATCTACGCCTCCGCGGGCACGCCCTGCGTTGCCGCGCACAGCACCACGCGGGCGCTGTTCGCCTCGTACAGCGGCGCGCTCTACCAGGTCAAGCGTCTGTCCGACAACACCACCACGAACATCGGGACGCTCACCGCCGGCGGCTACGCCAACGCGGCGGCCCAGGACTCCTTCTGCTCCGGCACGGAGTGCGTCATCACCGAGATCTTCGACCAGAGCGGCAAGGGCAACAACCTCACCGTTGAGGGCCCGGGCGGCAACGGCGGGCAGGACGTCGGCGCCATCGCGAACGCCCTGCCCGTCACGGCGGGCGGCCACAAGGTGTACGGGGTCTCCGTGCAGGCCGGCGTCGGCTACCGCGACAACAGCACCACCGGGATCGCCACCGGCAGCCAGCCGGAGGGCACGTACATGGTCACCAGCGGCCACCACGTCGACGGCAACTGCTGCTTCGACTACGGCAACGCCGAGACCAACAGCAAGGACACCGGCAACGGCCACATGGACGCCGTCAACTTCGGCACGGAGTGCTGGTTCACGCCCTGCTCCGGCTCCGGCCCATGGGTCATGGCGGACCTGGAGAACGGCCTGTTCGCCGGCGGAAACGGAACCAACAGCAACAACACGGGCAACTCCAGCACGTTCGTCACGGCGCTGGAGAAGAACAACGGCACCACCACCTACGCCATCAAGGACGGCAACGCCCAGTCCGGCACCCTGAAGACCGACTACAGCGGCAGTCTGCCGACCACCACCGGCTACATGCCGATGCACAAGGAGGGCGCCATCGTCCTCGGCACCGGCGGCGACGACAGCAACTGGTCCGACGGCTCGTTCTTCGAGGGCGTCATGACCTCCGGCTACCCGACCGACACGGCCGACAACGCGGTGCAGGCCGACATCGTCTCCGTCGGCTACACCCAGGCCGCCCAGACCTTCCCGGTCACCGGCACCGCCTACCGGCTGACCAACCCCAACAGCGGCAAGGTGCTGGACGCCGTCAACTGCGGCACCGCCAACGGCACCGCCGTCGACCTGTGGTCCTCCCTCGGCAACACCTGCCAGCAGTGGAAGTTCACCAGTGCCGGAAACGGCCACTACACCATCACCAACGTCAATAGCGGCACGGTGCTGGACGACAAGAACTGCGGCATCGGCAACGGCACCGCGGCGCAGCTGTGGGCGTCACTGGGCAACACCTGCCAGCAGTGGGACGTCACCCCGGCCGGCAGCCACTACACGATCACCAACGTCAACAGCGGCATGACCCTCGACGTGGCGAACTGCGGCACCGCCAACGGCACGACCGTGCGCCAGTGGGCGCAGCTGGACAACGTCTGCCAGCAGTGGGACATCGCGCCCTGACCTCAACGACCGCTCACCGACGGCCGGTCGGTCCTCCCCGCCGACGGGCCTGTGCGCCTCCGTCCTTCCTCCCCGACCACCTCCCTCCCCGTTCTCCCGGCCGATTCGTCTCACAAAGGAACCCCACATGCCTTCGGAAGCCGGACTGCCCCGCAGAACCGTTCTGACCGCCCTCGGCGCCGCCTCCCTGGCCGGCACCTTCGTCGCCGCCGCTCCCGCCCGCGCCGCCGAGCGCTCCGCCACGGCAGCGGACGCAACCGCCACGGACCTGCCCGCCGCGGCCGCACACTGGACCTTCGACGAGGGCTCCGGCACCTCCGCCGCCGACGCGTCCGGCAACGCCCACACCGTGACCCTCCAGGGCGCGGCCGGCTGGGACACCGGCAAGGTCGGCGCCCACAGCCTGAGCCTCACGGCGGGCGGCAACGCCACCGCGTCCGGGCCCGTCCTCGACACCTCCAAGGCGTTCACGGTGGCCGCCTGGGTCAACCTCGGCCAGCTGGGCGGCTACCAGACCGCCCTCAGCATCGACGGCAAGGTCGTCAGCGCCTTCTACCTGGGGCTGCGCGACGACACCAGCACCTTCGCCTTCGCCCGGCTCGACTCCGACGCCGATCAGGGTGCCGCCGTGGCGGCCGCCGCCTCGGCTCCCACCACCGGCACCTGGACCCACCTCGTCGGCGTCAGCGACCCCTCGGCCGGCGTCACCCGCCTCTACGTCAACGGCGTGCTGGAGGGCCAGGCCGACTACACCTCCGGCTGGGCCGGCACCGGCGACACCGCCGTCGGCCGGGCGCTCTACAGCGGCGGTCACGTCGACCAGTGGCACGGTCTCATCGACGACGTATGGCTGTTCCCGACCGCCCTCACCTCCGACCAGGTCGCCACGCTGGCGGGGGTGCCGGTGGAGAGCACGACACCGCTGCTGAGCGTGGACGTCGCCCACCCGGCGCACGCCGTCTCCCCCATCCTGCCCGGCCTGATGTTCGAGGACATCAACCACTCCGGCGAGGGCGGCATCTATGCCGAGCTCGTGCAGAACCGCTCGATGATGGCCAGCGACACCTCCCCCGTGCACTGGTCCGCGGTGGGCGGGACGACTCTCGCGCTGGACACCTCCACGCCGCTCAACGACGTCCTCACACGGTCCCTCAAGGTCGTCCTGCCGACCACCACTGGAGCCGGCAACCGGGCCGGCGTGGCCAACGACGGCTTCTGGGGCATACCCGTGCGGCCCCGGACCACCTACACCGCCCGGCTGTTCGCCAAGGCGACCCGACGCCTCGGCCCGCTCAGGGTGGCCATCGAGTCCGCGGACGGCTCGACCGTGTACGCCTCAGCGCGCCTTCCCCACGTGGGCACCGCGTTCCGGGACCGGCCCTTCGAGCTGACCCTGCGCACCCCTTCGGGCGTTCCCGTGGTCGGTGACGCGCGGCTGACCGTGACCACCGACGACCCGTCCGCCGCCGGCCAGACGCTCTGGCTGCAGCACGTCTCCCTCTTCCCGCCCACCTACAACAACCGCCCGAACGGTCTGCGGGTCGACCTGATGGAGAAACTGGTCGCCCTCAAGCCGAAGTTCCTGCGCTTCCCCGGTGGCAACTTCCTCGAGGGCAACACCATCGCGACGCGGTTCAACTGGAAGAACACCATCGGCCCGGTCTGGCAGCGCCCCGGCCACATGGACGACGCCTGGGGCTACTGGTCCACCGACGGCCTCGGACTCCTCGAATACCTGGAGTGGGTCGAGGACATGCGTGCCCAGCCGGTGCTCGCCGTCTTCGCCGGCTACTCGCTCCGGGGCGAACACGTCACCGGCGACGCCCTCAAGCCGTACATCCAGGACGCCCTCGACGAGATCGAGTACGTCACCGGTCCCGCCACCAGCACCTGGGGCGCGAAGCGGGCCGCCGACGGCCACCCGAAGCCGTTCCCGCTGGAGTTCGTGGAGATCGGCAACGAGGACTGGTTCGACTCCTCGGGGTCCTACGACGAGCGGTTCGCCGCCTTCTACGACGCGATCAAGGCCAAGTACCCCCATCTGAAGCTGATCGCCTCGACGACGGTGACGAGCCGCACCCCGGATCTGATCGACGAGCACTACTACCTCGCGCCGTCCGCCGCCCAGGCCTCCACGCACAAGTACGACAACCGGGACCGCGGCTCGACGAAGGTGTTCGTCGGTGAGTGGGCCGCCCAGGAAGGCCGCCCCACCCCCGACCTCAACGCGGCGCTCGGCGACGCCGCCTGGCTGGCCGGACTGATCCGCAACTCCGACCAGGTCCTCATGGAGTGCTACGCACCCCTCTTCTCCAACGTCAACAACAACGTCTGGGCGACCAACCTGATCGCCTACGACAACCTGACCAGCTACGCCTCACCGAGTTACTGGGCGCAGCACATGCTGACGAGCCGGCTCGGCGACACCGTCCTGCCGGCCACCGCGCGTGCGCTGCCTGCCGTCGCCACGGTCGCAACCCGCGCCGGGAAGCGGCTCTACCTCGCGATCGTCAACTCCGGCACGCAGAAGGCGAGCGTGCCCATCGAGCTGACGGGGCTGCCCAAGGGGGTGAAGAAGACGGCGACGGCCACCGTGCTGAGCGGAGCGTCACGCACCACCACCAACACCCTGACCGACCCGCATGCCCTCGTGCCCACCACGAGCACGGTCACCGGTGCGGCAGCGGCGTTCACCAGTACGTTGCCACCGTTGTCCGTCACGGTCCTGGAGCTCACCCTGACCTGACGGAAGGCAGTGTCGCCGGTGCGGTACGCGGCGACGAACCGCTGCTCGGCCAAGTCGCCGTCGACGACGGCGACTTCGTCGTGTCCGAGCAGGCCGCCGTGGGGCAGGTCGGCCACCCTGTTGTTCTGCCTGCCTGACTCAAGTAAAACTTCTATTGCTTGACTCAAGTAATATATCCGTGCTTGCCTGACGCAAGCAACCCCTTGTCGGACGGGACCCGCGTCCCGTCCTCCGACCGGGGCCGCCTAAGCGGAGGCGACCCCGCGTGCCGTGCACCGCCCCCGCCCACTGCTCGGTTGTCCAGCCGCCCCTCCCCCGGCCGAGCGACGCTCCGGCCACGTCCGGACGCGCCTCACCGGACTCGAGAGAGATGAAGGACAGGACACCGATGAAGACCTCCGTACGGGCCCTGCTGGCCGGGCTGCTCGCCTTCGGGGCGCTGGGCATCACGCTCGGCGTCACCCACCACGGCGACAGCCCCGGCCAGGCCCCGCCCAAGGGGCCCTACGTCGCCCTGGGCGACTCCTACACCGCCGGCCCCGGAATCCCGGACCAGCACGGCAGCCCGGCCGGCTGCGACCGCTCGGACCGCAACTACCCCTCACTGGTGGCCCGCCGACTGGGCCTCGACGCGACCGACTTCCGCGACGTCAGCTGCAGCGGTGCCACCATCGGCGACCTCTCCCTGGCCCAGGGCACCGACGACGGGGCCAACCCGGCGCAGCTGGACGCCCTTTCCAGCCGCACACGTCTGGTGACCCTCGGCATCGGCGGCAACGACATCGGATTCAGCTCGATGATCAGGCAGTGCGTGGAGCGCGGAGTCGTCTACTACGCGCTCGGCGGCACCCGGGCCTCGAACGGCGCACCCTGCCGCGAACGCTATGGAGCCGGCGGCACCGACCAGACGGAGGAGAAGATCCGCGCGGCGGGCGAGCGGCTCACCGGCGCACTGAGCGAGGTCCGGCGCCGGGCACCGCGGGCCCGGGTGTACGTCGTCGGATATCCGGCGATCCTGCCGGCCGAAGGATCGAACTGCGGGCGGGCGATGGGGCTGGCGCCCGGAGACGTCGGCTATCTGCATGCCACGGAGCGGCAGCTGAATGCGATGCTGCGGGCGCGCGCCGAAGCGGCGGGGGCGGGCTATGTCGACACGTACACCCCCTCCGTGGGACACGATGCCTGCTCGGCCCGTGACACCCGCTGGATCGAGCCGCTCGTCCCGCTCGCCCCGGCCGTTGCCGTCCACCCCAACGAGCGCGGGGAACGGGGCATGGCCGGGGCGACACTGTCGGCCTTCGGCGTCACGGGGTGAACGGGCTCCCGTCAGGAACGGGACGAGATCGGGGCCAGCCACAGGCCGACGAGGGCGTCGGCGAGGCCACTGGCGGCACCGTCCCAGTTGGCGCGGGGCGTGGCCCGGTTCTCGGCGATCGCGCGCTCCCGCTCGGCAGGCATGTGCACGATGAGATGGCGCGCCATCTCGGCACGCTCGGCCCGTACTTCGGGGGGCAGTTCGGGCAGGCAGCGCGTCAGCCCGTCGATGATCTGGCGCAGGGTCGGGGAGGCGAGGGACTCCTCGACGAGGATCTCGTGCAACGCGGGGTCCGTGACGACCTGCGCGCAGAACCGTGCGTACCAGGTCGGTCCGCCCAGCGCGCCGAGGTGCTCGGGGATGGGCCGCACCAGGCAGTCCACCCAGTCGCGTACGTCCGTGGAGTCACCGATGCCGGCCAGCAGCCGGGCGCGGATCTCCTCGATGCGGGTGGCGTGCTTGCGGACGATCGCGCGGACCAGGTCGGCCTTGGTGCCGAAGTGGTAACCCACGGCCGTGTTGTTGCCCTGGCCGGCGGCCTCGCTGACCTGACGGTTGGAGACCGCGTTGACGCCCCGCTCGGCGAACAGCCGCTCCGCCGCGGTCAGGATCAGCTCACGGGTCGCGCTGACCTGTTCCGCCCGTGCCGTCCTGCTCGCCATGCTCACCACCGCACCGGGACTTCGCTCAGCCCTCCGACGGCCAGCCCCTCGAGCCGTCGCAGGTCCGCCGTCGGTGCGGCGAGTTCCAGCGACGGAAGCCTACGCAACAGCACATGGAGGACGGTCCGCAGCTCGGTACGGACGAGTTCCTGACCGAGGCAGGCGTGCGGGCCGGCGCCGAACGCCAGATGGGGGTTGGGGCTGCGATCGAGCCGCATCTCGCCGGGTGCGGGTACGCCGATGCCGGGCTCGGCGTCGAAGCGCAGCGCCTCCTCGACCGCGAGCGGCACCAGGGAGGGGTCGGCGAGCAGGCGCTCCCAGCGGCGGCGGTCGGCGAGCAGCAGGGCCACCATCTTGCCGATGACGTTGGTGGTGGTCTCGTGCCCGGCGATCAGCAGGGTCTGGCCGGTGAAGACCAGTTCCCGTTCGGACAGGGGCGGTTCGTCGTCGTCCCACGCGGTCGCCAGATCGCTGAGCAGGTCGACACGTCCTGGGCGTAGTGGGCGAGGTTGAGAATGACGTCGGACCAGTAGGCGGAGTCGCCGAGTCCGGGGACGGCCCCGCGAACCGGTCGTGGTCGGCGGCGGGGACAACGAGGAGATCGCAGATCACCCACACGGGCAGCGGGAAGGCCAGGTGCGCCCGCAGGTCCGCCGGGTGACCGTGGGACACCATGTCGTCCACCAGCTTCTCCGCCACGGCCTCGATGCCGGGCTGCCGCGCGGCCATGCGCTCGGCGGTGAACCACCGGCCCACGGTCCGCCGCCACCGCGCGTGCTCCCTGCCGTGCGCCGGGATGGCCATCGCCATGTCGCTGCCGAAGACCCCGCCCGCCTCCTCGTCGGCGAGGCGCGCGGCGCCGTCCGCGCGCAGCACATTGCCGAACCGGGTGTCGGACAGCAGCCGGCGGACGTCCTCGGGCCGGGTGAGCAGCGTCGCCTCGTCCCCGCTGGGCAGGCGTACGCGCGCGAGGGGGCACCGCTGCCCCAGCGCGGCCCACTCTCCGGGTGCCTCCAGTGCCGTATCGCCGTGGAAGGGATACCTCGGGAGCAGATCGTCCGCACGCGGGTGCATACGCCCTCCTGAGATCCGGCGGTCCCGGCGCGATCAGGCAAACCGAGCCCTTACAGTAAGTCAGGCGCCTGCCTTAAAACTGGCAAGCTGTTCGCCTGTCCCGTTGTGCCTGGAGGCTATTTCATGTCCGACGCCCTTCCCGGACCCGCGAACGCGGCCGATCCGGCCGCTCCCCGGCCGGGCGCCGTGGTCGCGGTGCTGGCCTTCGCCGGCATCGTCGTCTCGCTGATGCAGACGCTGGTCATCCCGATCGTCCCGGAGCTGCCCAAACTGCTGGACGCGCCCGCGTCGGACACCGCCTGGGCCGTGACCGCCACACTGCTGGCCGCCGCGGTGGCGACTCCGGTGGTGGGCCGGCTCGGCGACATGTTCGGCAAGCGGCGGATGTTGCTGGTCAGCGTGGTGCTGCTGGTGACCGGGTCCATCCTGTGCGCGCTCAGCGACTCGCTCGTACCGATGATCGTCGGCCGGGCGGTGCAGGGTCTGGCATCGGCCGTGGTGCCGCTGGGCATCAGCATCATGCGGGACGAACTGCCGACCGAGCGGCTGGCGGGTGCCACGGCGCTGATGAGTGCCTCGCTCGGGGTCGGCGGCGCGCTGGGCCTGCCGACGGCGGCCCTGATCGCAGACCACTTCGACTGGCACGTGCTGTTCTGGAGCTCGGCCGGCATGGGCGCGGTGGCCCTGGTCCTGGTTCTGCTGTTCGTGCCCGAGTCCAAGGTGCGGTCGGGCGGCCGCTTCGACGTCGTCGGCGGCCTCGGCATGGCCGCGGGGCTGGTCTCCCTGCTGCTCGCCATCTCCAAGGGCGCCGACTGGGGCTGGACCAGCGCCACGACCCTCGGCCTGTTCGCGGCGGCCGTCGTGGTGCTGCTCGCCTGGGGCTTCTTCGAACTGCGCACCACCGAGCCGCTGGTGGACCTGCGCACCACCGCCCGCCGTCAGGTGCTGGTGACCAACCTCGCCTCCATCGCGATCGGCTTCTCGATGTTCGCGATGTCCCTGGTCCTGCCCCAGCTGCTGCAGCTGCCCACCCAGACCGGCTTCGGTCTCGGCAAGTCGCTGCTGACCGCCGGCCTGGTGATGGCGCCGTCCGGCCTGGTGATGATGGCCTTCGCGCCGGTCTCGGCCGCCGTCTCCAAGGCCAAGGGACCGAAGGTGACCTTGATGATCGGCGCCCTCATCGTGGCCGCCGGGTACGGACTGAACATCGTGGCGATGTCACAGGTCTGGCACCTGGTGCTGGTGTCCTGCGTGATCGGCGCCGGCATCGGCTTCACGTACGGCGCCATGCCCGCCCTGATCATGGGCGCGGTGGACCCCACCGAGACCGCCGCCGCCAACAGCCTCAACACGCTGATGCGCTCGATCGGTACGTCCTGCGCCAGCGCCATCGCCGGCGTCATCCTGTCCCAGATGACGATCAGCCTGGGCGGTTACGCGCTGCCCTCGGAGAACGGCTTCAAGTCCGTCATGGCCCTCGGTGCGGGTGCCGCCCTGCTCGCCTTCGCCGTCGCGTCGTTCATCCCGCGCCGACGCCCCGTCACGGGGACCGCGCCGGTGCCGACCGCCGAATCGTCGGCCGAACCGTCGTCCGACGCGTCCCCGGTCAGCTGACCCCAGCCGCCTGAAGGCCGCCCCCGGCGGCCCTCAGGCCGGCCGTCTCCGCGTCCGCAGCAGGCTCACACCCGCGCCGAGCGCGACGGCACCCAGGCCGACGCAGGTCAAAACGCCCTGGGTGCCGTCGACGGCGAAAGGGGCCACCACGGCGACCGCCAGGTTGAACACGAACAGAAACCAGAGCACGGGCCGCGAGACCAGCGGGGAGTTCATCGGTTTTCCTTCCAAAACGGTGATGGTCGGACCAGAACGGTGACGGTGGGAACGCGTTCAACACTGCCGTCCGCGGTCCACTCCCCTCGATGGAGCGCACTCCCGGACCCGGGGTGTAGCCCGCTGCACCATCGCGACGCCGATCCCGCCTTCCTGCCCAGGGAGGAGAGCGCCCGACCTCGTACTGCGTTCTCAGTAGCGGCGATTGTCGGCAGCCGCACGACGACGTGGCGAGCCCGCTCGGGGAGTCTGAGGTATCCGTGTGCCCGGGCTTTTGATCTCCCCCTCCCCCAGAGGGTCTCCCGTCGTTTCCGGCGGGCATCGCCCACCATGACGTGAGGACCACGACCGGAGAGAACCGATGAGCATTCCCTGGCAGCGCTACGACGACGAGCACGTCCGCGTCGTCGACACCATGGCGGCGGCGCTGCTGTTCGCCGCGTTCCCCTTCGGCAGCGAGATCCAGGTGCCCGGCACCCACCACTCCGACCGCGTCATGCCCACCCTCGCGCTGGCGGCCGTCTCCTGCGGGGCCTTGTTCTGGCACCGCCGCCACCCCCGCACCGTCGTCGCGGTCACCGCGCTGGGGGCCGCCGGAGCGGGCGCCCTGGGGCATCTGCTCACCCCGCTGATGCTGGGCCCGGTCATGCTGGCGCTGTTCCGGCTGGCCGTCAGCACCGATCGCCGCACCACCCGGACCTTCTTCCTCGCCACGCTCGTGCTCGTGGTCGTCCCCGCCTTCGCCGTCGACCCCAACGACAACCCCTGGCCCCTCAAGACCCTGGGCCCTGCCGCCTGGCTGCTCCTGCCGGTCGCCACCGGCAGCACGGTCCGGATGAAGGGCGCGTATCTGCAGGCCGTGCAGGCGCGCGCCGAGTACGCCGAACGCAGCCGCGAGGAGGAGGCCCGGCACCGGGTGGCCGATGAGCGCATGCGCATCGCCCGTGAGCTGCACGACGTCGTCGCCCACCATCTGGCCCTGGCCAACGCCCAGGCGGGTACGGCGGCCCATCTGGCGCGCACCCATCCCGAACAGGTGCAGAAGATACTCACCGACCTCGCCGGTACGACGTCGTCGGCCCTGCGCGAGATGAAGGCCACCGTCGGCCTGCTGCGCCAGAAGGACGACCCCGACGCTCCTCTCGCCCCGACGCCGGGACTGGGCCAACTCGGCGAGCTGACGGAGGCGTTGCAGTCCACCGGCCTGACCGTGCAGGTGAGCACGGAAGGCGTACCCCGGCCGCTCACACCCGGCGTGGACCTCACCGCGTACCGCATCGTGCAGGAGGCGCTGACCAACGTCACCAAGCACGCCGCTGCCCGGGCCGCGTACGTCCGGCTGCGCTACGGCGACGACCACATGACCATCACCGTCACCGACGACGGCAACGCCACCGCCTCGCCCGCGCCGGGCAGCGGTTTCGGGCTGATCGGCATGCGCGAACGCGCCCACTCCGTCGGCGGCGCCCTGCAGGCCGGGCACCGCCTGGAGGGCGGCTTCGAGGTCACCACCCGACTGCCTCTGTACCCGGCAACGCCATGAGGCGGTATCACGATGAGACGACAGAAACGGGCCCGATGACCATCCGCGTGCTGCTCGCCGACGACCAGGCCCTGCTGCGGGCCACCTTCCGCATCTTGATCGAGTCCTGCGACGACATGGAGGTGGTCGCCGAGGCCGCCGACGGCCGTGAGGCGGTGGCGCTCACGCGCGAACACCGCCCCGGTCTCGTGCTGATGGACATCCGCATGCCGGGCACCGACGGGCTCGCCGCCACGTCCACGATCTGCGCCGACCCCGACCTGGCGGACACGCGCGTGCTGATCCTCACCACCTTCGAGATCGACGAGTACGTCGCCCAGGCACTGCGGGCCGGCGCGAGCGGCTTCCTCGGCAAGGACGTGACCGCCGACGCGCTTCTGGACGGCATCCGGACCGTGGCCCGCGGCGACTCCCTGCTCTCGCCACTCGCCACGCGTGCGCTGATCACCCGTTTCCTGACCACCCCGGCCCGCGGCCACCGGCTCCCCGGCTCCGACGACCTGACCGGCCTGACCGCCCGTGAACGGGAGGTCATGGCGTGGGTGGCCGAGGGGCACTCCAACGAGGAGATCGCCGAGAAGCTGTACGTCAGCCCGCTGACCGTACGCACGCACGTGCACCGGGCGATGACGAAACTGGGCGCCCGCGACCGCGCCCAACTGGTCGTCATGGCTTACCAGTCGGGTCTGGTGCAGGCTCCGCAGGGAGGGGAGCGGTAGGTCAGGTGGGGCGCGTGCCGATCGGGGTGGTGCGGGCTACTCAGGACGGGCAGCGGCAGGCCCGGTGGAGGCTGCCGATCGGGTGGTGCGGGCCCCGCAAGGTGGCTGGCTGTGGCCCCGGCTGGGCGGCTGCATCGGGGGTGGTGTGGGCCTGGCGCGCCGGGGAGCGGTAGCCGGGCCGAGGGTCTGACGGTCTGGACGATGCGGGCACGCCGGCAGGTGAGAGCCGGTTTCTACGCGGCCTGGCGGTCGGGGTGGCGCATGCCGGCCCGACCAGGGGACCCCCAACAGCGGCGGGTCGTCGGCCCACCCGGTCGGGCCGGTGCAGCCGCCGCAGGGCCGGGCGGGCCCCTCAGCCTGCCGACAGCTTGTCCAGCCACTGCTCCAGCAGGGCCGACTCGGCCGGGGTGAAGACCGTCGACTGTTCGGCACGCAGGCGCGCGGCGAGTGTGGCGGCGGCGACCGGGACCGCCCTGCCCTGATCGTCCCGTTCGGCGGGCTCGTCGGTGGCGGCCGGACGCGTCACCGAGTCGAGAACGGCGTCACGCAGCCGCTCGGAGAACTGCGGGTCCGGGTACTGCTCGGGCCGGGTCAGCATCGACAGGGCCGCGCCGACATTGGCCGACATGATCATCTGCGTGGCGAGCGCGGGCGGCACGGTAAGCCGGCCGGCGGCCGCGCAGCGCTCGAGGATCCCGTGCAGCAGGGCGTGCGCCTCCTGCGCCGCGGCCGGCGGAACCGTCAACTCGACTGAGTACATCAGGCGGTAGTGGTTGGGGTGCTCCAGCGCGAAGCGCATGTGGTTGTCCCAGCCGCTCCTGACGTCGGCGACCGGGTCGTCGCTCGGCCTGGCCGCCCGCTTGGAGGCGAGGTACGCCTCGAAACCCCGGTCGACGACGGCCGCCAGCAGCCCGGCCTTGTCGCCGAAGAGCCGGTAGAGCATCGGCGCACCCACCCCGGCCGCCTCGCAGACGGCCCGCGTGGAGACATCGGCGACCGAGGCCTTGGCCAGCAGGTCCGTGGCCGCTTCCAGGATCTTTTCCCTCGCATCCATGGGTCTACCGTACGCCATTCGTATCGTCGATACGAATAAGAGGTAGCGATGCTACGAAGCCGTGTTATCGTCGATACGAGCACAACGTAGCATCGCTAACAAAGGACGCAGTCATGACCACTCACACCTCCACCTCCGCGGACCGGCGCGTCGCGATCGTGACCGGCGGATCACGCGGCATCGGACGACAGGTCGCCGAGCGCCTCGCCGCGGACGGGTACGCAGT
Source organism: Streptomyces sp. NPDC006476 (assembly GCF_040612015.1). NCBI lineage: Bacteria > Bacillati > Actinomycetota > Actinomycetes > Kitasatosporales > Streptomycetaceae > Streptomyces > Streptomyces sp. NPDC006476. The sequence goes on from NZ_JBEXPK010000065.1 coordinate 40,263, forward strand.
CGTCGTCGGATACGCGGGCAACAAGGAGGCGGCTGACGAGGCCGTCCGTGTCATAGAGGCCGCCGGCGGCACCGCACAGGCAGCGCGTGCGGACGTCGCCGACGAGCACGAGATCGCCGCCCTGTTCGACCTCGCGGAGACCACCTACGGCGGCGTCGACGCGGTCGTGCACGCCGCCGGCCGCATGCCGCTCTCCCCCGTCGCCGACCTCGACCTCGCCGAGCTCGACTCTCTGTACCGCACCAACATCCGCGGCACGTTCGTCGTCGACCAGCAGGCGGCGCGCCGGCTGCGCCCGGGCGGAGCGCTGGTCAACTTCTCCACCTCGGTGGTCGGGCTGGCCTTCCCCGGCTACGGCGCCTACGCCGCCACCAAGGGCGCGGTCGAGGCGCTGACGCTGATCCTCGCCCGCGAGATGCGGGGGCGTGACGTCACCGTCAACGCCGTCGCCCCCGGTCCCACCGCGACCGAGCTCTTCCTCGACGGCAAGGACGAGGAGACCGTCGCCCGCCTCGCCGCGCAGCCGCCGCTGGAGCGCCTGGGCACGCCCGAGGACATCGCCAGCGTCGTGTCCTTCCTGGTCGGCCCCGAGGGCCACTGGGTCAACGGCCAGGTACTGCGGGCCAACGGCGGAATCATCTGACGGCCGGCTCTGACAAAGGAACGGAATACCATGAACGACAGCAAGGTCATCCTCGTCACCGGCGCCTCCAGCGGTTTCGGCGCCCTCAGCGTCCGCGCGCTCGCCGCGCGCGGCCACACCGTCTACGCGGGGATGCGCGCCCTCGCCACCCGTAACGCGTCAGCCGCTTCGGACCTGGCCGCACACGCCGAGGAGCACGGCGTCGATCTGCGCGCCGTGGAGCTCGACGTGACCGCGCAGGACAGCGCGGACGCAGCAGTCGAGCGGATCGTCGCCGAGCAGGGACGGCTGGATGTCGTGGTGCACAACGCCGGGCACATGGTGCTGGGCCCCGCCGAGGCCTTCACCCCGGAGCAGCTGGCGGACGTCTACGACACCAACGTCCTGGGGACCCAGCGCGTCAACCGCGCGGCACTGCCACAGCTGCGCCGGCAGGGCCAGGGCCACCTCGTGTGGATCGGCTCCTCCAGCACCCGCGGCGGCTGCCCGCCCTTCCTCGCCCCCTACTTCGCGGCCAAGGCGGCGATGGACGCCCTCGCGGTGAGCTACGCCGCCGAGGTCATCCGGTTCGGGATCGACACCTCGATCGTCGTGCCGGGTGCCTTCACCTCCGGCACCAACCACTTCGCCCACGCCGGCACGCCCGCCGACGTGGAGCGGGCCGCCGCCTACGACGCCCGCTACAAGGCGCTGATGGACGACGTCAACGAGCGGCTGGCCGGGCTGATACCACCGGACGCCGATGTCTCCGAGGTGGCCGACGCGGTCGTGCGCGTGGTGGAACTCCCGGCCGGCACGCGGCCGTTCCGCGTCCATGTGGACCCCAGCCGGGACGGCAGCGCGGTCGTCTCGGCGGTGGCCGACCGCATCCGGGTGGAATTCTTCCGCCGAGTGGGCCTGGAAGACTTGCTGACGCCTGCGAGCAGTCTGTAGGGCGCGCCGTTGTGGGAGGGCGGGGGGTGGACGGGGGTGAGGGTAGTGGCGTCTGCCAAGCACAGGGCCCCGTCAGGTCGCCGGCGGAAGGCAGCGCTGTGGCGGGCCGACTGCGTGCAGGCAACATCGTTCAGGCGGAGCGGGGGGCGGCCCGAGAAGAGCACCCCGGCCGGCAGACGGACCGTCAGCTCGCCTGGCGGAAGGCAGCGCCGTTCAGGCGAAACCGGTCGGTTGGGCGCGTGGCGGGGCGCCGAGGTGTCGACAAGTGACCCCGTGACGCTCCCCCTGATCCCGCCCATGCTCGCCACGCCGGGCAAGCTGCCGCCGGTCGCCCAGGATGCCCGCTGGGCCTATGAGACCAAGCAGGACGGCCAGCGCGTGGTCGCCTATCTCGAAGGGGACGGCACTGTGCTGCTGCGCGCCCGGTCCGGTGAGGACATCACCGCCGCCTATCCCGAGCTCCGGCCACTCGGCGCGGCGCTGGGGAGGACGGCAGCGGTACTGGACGGGGAGGTGCTGGCGCTGGACGAACGGGGGCGTGCCGACTTCCAGTTGCTGCAGTCCCGGATGGGCCTGGCGCACGCGCCCGGCAAGGCGGCACGGCAGGCGACGAAGGTGCCCGTCCACCTCGTCCTGTTCGACGTGATGCACCTGGCCGGGCAGGACCTCACCGGGCTCCCCTACACCCGGCGGCGCGGGCTGCTGGAGGAGATCGGTCTCGGCGGGGCCCACTGGTCCACGCCCGCCGCGCTCGTCGGCCACGGCGAGGAGGCCCTGCGGGCCACCGTCGAGCACGGACTGGAAGGTCTGGTCTGCAAACGGCTGGACTCGGTTTACGAGGCCGGGGTGCGGTCGCGGGCCTGGATCAAGATCCGCAACATGCGCAGCGAGGACGTGTTGGTGGGCGGGTGGCTGCCGGGCAAGGGACGGTTGCAGGGGCTGCCGGGTGCCGTCCTCGTCGGACAGCGGGCGGCGGGGCGGCTGCGGTATGTGGGCGGTGTGGGGACCGGCTGGAGCGAGGCCGAGCGGGTGCGGCTGGCCGAGTTGTTGCGGGCCGCGGAGACCGACGTATGCCCGTTCGATCCGGTGCCGCATGTGGCGGGCGCGCACTGGGTGGTACCGCGGCTGGTCGGGGAGGTCCGGTTCAGCACCCGTACCCGGGCGGGCATGCTGCGCCAGCCGTCCTGGCTACGGCTGCGGCCCGACCTCGCGCCGGAGAATTCGGCGGCCGACCTGCCGGAAGACCTCACCTGACCGCGTGCCACCGCACACCGCCGGCCCTGACCACCCGGCACCGCCCTTCGACACGCCAGACCGCCCGTCACCGCGCGCCGCCACCCCGGACCGCACATCACTGTACGACAGCCCCCGGAAGCTCCCGCTGTCGCATGTCGCCGCCCCCTGACCGCCCCTGACCTCCTCGACCGCCTCCGATGCCCTCTCTGCTCCTCACCCGCACGCCTCCCACTGCCCCCTGCTCATCGCCCGCACGCCCCTGACCACCCTTCACCGCGTCTCGCCGCCCCTCCCCGATCAAGTATTGGGCTGCGCTTCACCACCGGTACGCCTGGGACGTCTTGGCCCGGAAGTGAAAACCCTGGATGCTGAACTCCCTTGCCCCCCACAGCCGTTGGGCTGCGCCCCCACCAGGAGGAGGACGCTGTGTCGTCACCGAAGCTGAAGGCACACCGCAGGAGATGGCTGACCGGCCTGGCCGGTTCGGCCGCGCTCGTTCTCGCCGTCCCCACCACCGCCTTCGCGGCACCGCCCAGTGCGCTGCCCGCCAACGCCGAGGCCACCGAGTTCACCTACCAGCCGGCCTTCGACTACGACACGGACGGCTGCTACCCGACGCCGGCCATCGGCCCGGACGGCACCATCAACGGCGGACTCAAGCCCACGGGTTCGCTCAGCGGGGAGTGCCACGACGCCTCCGACCTGGACAACACGAACAGCTACTCGCGCTACAAGTGCAACAACGGCTGGTGCGCCTATATGTACGGCCTGTACTTCGAGAAGGACCAGGCCCTCGCGAACAGCAGCATCGGCGGGCACCGCAACGACTGGGAGCACGTCGTGGTCTGGGTGCAGGACGGGCAGATCAAGTACGTGTCGACGTCGAACCACGGTTCGTTCACGGTGCACGCGGCGTCCGAGGTCCGTTTCGACGGCAGCCACGCCAAGATCGTCTATCACAAGGACGGCATCGGCACGCACGACTTCCGTCTCGCCAACACGAACGACGAGCCGCCGGAGAACGACAAGCACACCTGGCAGTACCCGCCGCTGGTGGGCTGGAACGGCTACCCCGCGGGCCTGCGTGACAAGCTGAGCGCGTACGACTTCGGCAGCGCCAACTTCGGTCTGAAGGACGCCAACTTCACCGCGCACCTGACCTCGGCCAAGCCGTCCGGAATCGCGTTCGACCCGAGCGCCTGATCCCGCGACCGCTGACCGGTTCGCTCGTTCCACAGCTCCCGGAGTCATCCTGGCTCAGGGAGTTCGGGAAGGGCGGAGCATGCCGGTGGGAAGACGGATCGACCGAGGGCGGCTGACGCGGCGGAGCTTTCTGGCCGCGGTGGCGGCCCTCGGCACGGCGAGTGCCCGGGCCACGGCCGAGGGGAACGGCTACCGCATGCCCTCCCTCACCTTCAGCGACCCCACCACCCAGCGCAGGCTCGGCGGTCTGTACGCCAGGGCTCTTTCGGCTCTCGCCGACACCCACACGATCGCCGCCGACCCTGCGGTCTACGACAAGGCGGGGCTGCTGACCTACCCGCCCGGCACGGTCGTACGGGCCGGGGGCGGGTATCCCGCGCCGCAGCGGTGGACCCGGGACGCCGCCGTCAACGCGTGGAACGCGGTGAGCCTGCTCGCGCCGGACGTCGGCCGCAACACGCTGTGGTCGGTGGTCGACCGCGGCCCGGACGGGCTCGTCGTGCAGCAGGACGACCAGTGGTGGGACCAGGTGGTGTGGATCCTTGCCGCCCGGCACCACTACCGGGTCACCGGCGACCGCGTCTTCCTGGCCCGCGCGTACCGGACGGCCGCCCGCACCCTCGCCGTGCGCACGGCCCTCGACTTCGACACCTCCTACGGACTCTTCCGCGGGGCCGGTTTCATGAACGACGGCATCTCCGGCTATCCCAGTCCGCCCGCCTCGGCCTGGGTGCGCTCGTCCTTCGTACTGGACCATCCCGGCACCGAGCGACTGATGTGCCTGTCGACGAACTGCCTCTACTTCGGCGCCCAGTCGGCGCTCGCGGACATGGCCGACAGTCTCGGCGAGCCGGCTCGGGCCAGGTCCCTGCGGGCGGACGCGCGACGTCTGCGCCAGGCGGTCGACCGGCATCTGTGGCGTGCGGACGCCGGGACATACGCCTACCTCCTCAAAGACGACGGCACGGTCGACGTCTCCCAGGAGGGAGCTGGTCTCGCCCTCGCGCTGCTGTGCGGGCCCGCCGATGGGCAGCGGGCGGAGCAGATCCTGGAGAACGCCCACTGGCAGCCGCACGGCGTCGTCAACGTCTGGCCGCACTTTCCGCGCTTCGACGACGCCAGGCCGGGGCGGCACAACGTCATGGTGTGGCCGATGGTGCACGGCCTGTTCGGCAACGCGGCCGCGAGCGCGGGCCGCAGCGATCTGTTCGCCCGGGCCGCCGAGCAGCTCGCCACGCTGGTCGCGTCGAGCGACGGCTTCTACGAGCTGTACGACTCCGTCAGCGGTGCCGTCGACGGCGGCTGGCAGGAGGGCGGCAGCGGGCGGGCCGAGCACTTCGAGTCACAGCCCGACCAGACGTGGTCCGTCACGGCGTACCTGCGCCTCATCCACGACGGCCTGTTCGGTCTGGACTTCGCCGAGGACGCCCTGCGACTGCGGCCGTGTCTGCCGCCCGAGTGGGGCGCGGTGAGCCTGCGCGGACTCCGCTACCGGCGCATGACGCTCGACATCGCGCTGAGCGGGGGCGGCGGCCGGGTGTTGGAGTGCGCGGTGGACGGGCGGCCGGCTGAAGCCGTCGTACCCGCCGAGGGGACGGGACACCACACCGTGGAGCTGGTCCTCGGGGTGTAGTGGGGTCTGCCGGGCCGGGTGGCCCGGCAGACCTGTTGTGCCACTGGCGGCTAGAGATCTTTAACGGCTGAGGTTACGGCGGTTGGAGATCGAGCCCGGTCTTGGCGATGAGGCCCTCGATGAGGCGGGGGCGGTACTGCAT
>NZ_JBEXPK010000066.1:0-45340 GCF_040612015.1 Streptomyces sp. NPDC006476
AGGCTGTGCTGGAGAGTCAGTGCGGTCGAACGCTCGTGGGCGAACTGGCGCGCATTGTCGATGTAGACCGCAGCTCGGGATGTGATCTCCTGAGCCAGGAGCAGATCGTCATCATCGAAGGGCGCTTGTGTCTGATGGCGAACGAATTGTGCCAGCCCCAGCGGACTGCCATGGGCCCATAGCGGCGCCAGGAGGATCGAGCGAATGGTTGAAGTACTCGTGTCGTTGCTGTCGGCAAAGGTTCTCGCAGCCCATTCCGGCAGTTCGGAGGAGGTCATGGCGTAACGCACGGGCCGGCCCTGCGCCATCGCGCGCGCCGGCTCCGATCCATCAGGCAATCGATAGGACATCCCCACGGCAGGCGGGTCCGGCTTCCCTCCGTACGCCGACTTCCGGGCAACTCGATGCAGCACAAACGCTTCGGGCTCGGGGTGGGCATGGATCTGTTCCTGCAGCGCGGAGCCGAGCAGGTCGACAGTGACCAGGTCGGCAAGCTGGTCGACGCCCACTGCTGCCAGTTCGCGAGCCGTTCGGACGGCATCGAGAGTGCCCCCTATCCGTCTGCTCGCCTCATTGATCACGAGCAGGCGCCGCTGTAGTCGGCGATCACGCGCTTCCTGGTACACCGCGACGACCTGTTCCGATGCACGGTCCACGTAGTCGAACGTCAGCTGGATCAACTCAGCGGCCGCCGCGGTCCGCAGTTCCGCGTCCCGGGTGAGACGGGCCACCTCTTCCAGGGCCGTCTGGAGAGCACCGACATGGGCGACCCGATAGGTGCGCAGAAGCTCGCTGATCGGAATCCCGCGCTCGGCGACACGTCTGGCGAAGTCGACGGCGGTCGGCGGCACGGTCGCGTCCGCGACACCGCGACCGCTCTCCAGAACGTCCAACATCAGAGCGATGTGCTCGTGCACCTCCAGCGCCGCCAGTGCGGCCAAATCGTCGTGCTCCCAGACGGTCGGGGTGTGGGTGCGCTTGCTCTCGATCAGTGGGGCTGCCATCTGATCAGCTCGTTTCCGGAGACCCCGAGCAAGACCACAAAGGAAGGCATCGACGTCCATCTCCATACTCTAAATATATGGCAGAATTTTACATTCTTTCTGATTTGCTACCATTTCAGATAGTGGGAAGTGATGGTCGCTCGTCGTAGATCGATTCGTTGTGCGATACCGGATCTCATGAGGCCGGACCCAGGCGCGGAGGTCGGCCGGCAGGGGGTCGCCGCGTCGGACGCCGCCCCGGCTCCTCTCACAACTGCGGAGTGACGCGTGGTCGGTTGCCATGGGAGTCCCCCGCCGTTGTACGGACACGGTGCCGGCCAGACTTCCCGGCTTACCAGGGGGAGTTCATCCCGTCGGGGCGGTCAGTAGTAGATGGGACCGAGCTCACCACCGCTGGCGATGATCGGGTCGCCGTTGAGCGCGACGCTGCGCGGGCTGGCCAGAAACGCGATCACTGCGGCGACCTCGCCCGGCGTGACGATCCGGCCGATCGAGATCGCCGCGCTGAACTCGCGTTCGACCTCCTCCACAGTCAGCCCGCGGGACTCGGCGTTGGCCGCCAACGCCTTGGCCATGGTGTCGCTGCTGGTAGGGCCGGGGTGTACGACGGTGACGTTCACGCCACGTGGGCCCAGTTCGTCGGCGAGGTTCTTGGTCAGCGCGGCAACGGCGACATTGCGGATCGAGCCGGTTACCGAGCCGGTGCGCCGCGCGGCAGCGCCGCCGACGTTGATGATCCGGCCCCAGCCGCGCTCGACCATGCCGGGCGCGAACGCCCTCGCACAGCGCAGATAGCCCCGCACCTTGACGTTGATCTCCGCCTCCAACGCTGACTCCGCGATCACGCCGGGATTGGTCATGGCCGCGTTGTTGACCAGGATGTCGACGCCACCCAACTGCTCAATGGCGGCCGCGGCCATGGTCGCTACCGAGGCGTCGTCACCGGTGTCCGCGCCGATCCCGATCACGCGCGCCCCGGTGTCGGCGGCGAGCGCGGCGGCCTGCTCGGCCGCCGCCTGCGCATTGCGGCCGACAAGTGCGACATCGGCACCTTCCTGGGCGAGAGCCCGGCCCACCGCCAGGCCAATGCCCCGGCTGCCACCGGTGACCACCGCGCGTTTGTCCTTCAGCCCCAGATCCATGGGTTTCTCTCCTCATTTGATCACCTCTCATGCGAGGCGGTGGCGACAACCGAGTTCGCCGCGGGCGGCCCGGACGGTTTCCTGAGCACGCCTCAGTAGATGAGATCGGTACTGTCCTGTCAGCAGTGTGGGGAGTGGCACAGCGCCTGTAGCACCATGTCCCCGTATCGGCGCCAGACCGCAGGGTCACGTTCTCCGAATCGCACCAGCTGTACTTCGGTGGCGCGACGGATCGGGGCGACTCGCGGTCGACCGCAGTGTGATCTCTTAGCGTCGCGCCGGCAGGAGCACGGGCTTGACAGTGGTTCCCGCGATCGCGTCGGATTCCGCCTGATTGATGTCGTCCAGGGAGTAGGTACGGACGAGCTTTTCGAACGGGAAGAGTCCGCGCTCCCAGAAGCGGAGCAGTCTCGGCAGGAAGAGCTGGGGGACGGAGTTGCCCTCCAGGGAGAAGGTGAGGGTGCGCCCGGCCAGCATCGCGGGCGGGACGGAGACCTCCTTGCTGCCGACACCGACCAGCACGGCCTTGCCTGGCCGGGCCAGGCATGCCACGGCCGTGCGCATCACACCGGGGACGCCCGTGGTGTCGAGGGTGAAGTCGACGCCCGGACCACCGTTGACGATCCGCGCGAGTACATCGTCGGTGTCGCCCAGGACCGTGCGTGTCGCACCGAGTTCGAGGGCGAGGTCGAGACGGCCGGGGACGAGGTCGACGACCACGATGTCGGCCGCACCGGCGATCTTGGCCGCCATGACGGCGGCGAGGCCGACCGCGCCCGCACCGAAGACGGCGATTGACTGGCCGGCGCTCGGCGCCATCTCGTTGAGTACCGCGCCCGCCCCCGTCTGGAGCCCGCAGCCCAAAGGCCCCAGCAGTTCGAGCGGGAGTTCGCGGTCCACGACGACGGCGTTGCGCTCGGTGGCCACGGCGTGCCCGGCGAACGAGGACTGGCCGAACCACCGCACCGCGAGCGGGGCACCGTCCCGGTCCGTCGCTCCGTGGGTGCCGTCGGTGCGCCGGCCCGTCATGTTGCGCTGCGAGAACTCGGTGCAGTAGGCAGGCGCCCCACGCAGGCACGTCGCGCACCAGCCGCAGGAGTCGAAGCTGAGCAGGACATGGTCGCCGACCTGAATTCTGGTCACCGCGCCGCCGACCTGCTCGACTACCCCTGACCCTTCGTGCCCGAGCACGACGGGTCCCAGCTGGGCCGCGAAACCGGGGTCACGGGGCATCATGTCGGTGTGGCACATGCCGACACCGGCGATGCGTACCAGGATCTCGTCCGGGCGCAGCGGACCCAGCTCGACGTCCTCGACGGCGAACGCGTGGTCGTGTCCGCGCAGGACCGCCGCGCGGGTAGCCGTCATCGGGTGCTCACCGACTTGGCCCGCACCAGTTCCACGGCCTCGTACCAGCTGCCGCGGGTGGCGATCAGCCGCCGCAACTTCATGATCAGTCGGGGTTCGTCGAGGGTGGCGGCCCCGATCACTCGGTCGCCGGTGCGGTAGAGCGCGGTGAACCGGTCGTCGTCCGGCAGGCTGTCGACGAACTTGACGCTCTCGGCGGTCGCGGTGCCGACGAACTGGATGCGCCGGCCGTACCAGTCACTCCAAAAGTACGGGACCGTCTCGTACCCCTGCGCCTTCTCGGGGAAGAGTGCGTTCAGGGCTGCACGCGCCCCCTGGTCGGCTGCGTTCGTCCAGTTCTCCAGGCGCATGGTGGTGTCCATGAGCGCATTCGGCCAGTGCACGAGGTCGCCGGCGGCGTACACGTGCTCGTTGGACGTGCGCAGGTTGGCATCGCACACCAGTCCGCCGTCGACGGGGTGGAGTTCCAGCCCGGAATCACGGAGCCAGCCGGTGGCCGGTGCGGCGCCGACGCCGATGACGAGCAGATCGGTTTCGAGGGTCTCGCCGGTACTCAGAGTGACGGCGGTGATGTGCCCGTCACCGACGATCTTCTCCAGCGCCGTGCCGCGCAGCAGTCGTACTCCGTTGCGCCCATGGAGGCCGGAGACCGCGGCACCGACGGTTTCGCCGAGGGCGCGGACCAGCGGAGTGGCGGCCGCCTCCACGATCGTCACCCGGGCGCCGAGTGTGCGCGCCGAGGAGGCGACCTCCGAGCCGATGAAGCCCGCGCCGACGATGACCACGTTCTTCGCGTCCCGCAGCGCGTGGCGCAGCGCGGCCGCCTCCGAGAGCGTGCGCAGGGTGTGCACGCCGGTGAGCGGGGGTGTCTCGGCCAGGGGGCGGGCGTCCGCGCCCGTCGCGATGATCAGCTTGTCGTAGGCGAGGGGCGCGCCGCCGACGGTGACGGTCCGGGAGGCGAGGTCGACACCGGTGGCTTCCGCTCCGAGGCGCAGTTCGACGTCGAGTCCGGCGAGTTCCGCCTCGTCGATGTAGAAGGTCGGCTCGGCGTCCTGCTCGGTGAGGAACGACTTCGACAGGGGAGGGCGGTCGTAGGGCAGCTGAGGTTCCCGTCCGACCAGTACGATCCGGCCCGAGAAGCCGCCTCGCCGCGCGGCCTGGACGGCTCGCAGTCCCGCGAGGCAGCCACCGATCACCACGAGGCCGGCACCAGTGGTCGACGTCATGGCCATCAGTCCTCGACGATCGAGAGGGCGAGCGCGGGACAGGCGCGCACGGCGTCCTCGACTTCCGCCCGCTGTGGGTCGTCGATGTGCTCGCGCAGGAGGACGAGACCGCCGTCGTCGCCCACCTCGAAATAGTCGGGTGCGACCGACTCGCAGATGCCGATGCCGGTGCAGCGGCCACGGTCCACCTTGATCTTCATGTCATGCGTCCTTACTGAACTGAATTGCCGGTTATGAATTGCTAGTTGGGGATGACGACGGGCAGGTGGCGGATGCCGTGGATGAATTCGCTCTGGAGCATTTCCGGCTCGCCCACCCGCATGTCGGGGAGCTTGGTGAGGATGTTGGAGAAGAGGGCGCGCAACTGCGCCTTCGCGATGCCGTTGCCGAGGCAGAAGTGGACGCCTCCGCCGCCGAAGCCGTAGTGCGGGACGGGCGTCCGCCTCAGGTCGAAGCGGTGCGGCGCGTCGAACACCTCCTCGTCGCGGTTGGCCGAGGCGTAGAAGACGACGACCTTGTCGCCGGCGAGGATCTCTTGGCCCCCCAGTTCCAGGTCCTGGGTCGCGGTGCGGGCGAACTCGACGACCGGTGAGGCGTGGCGGATGAACTCCTCGATGGAGGCGGCGATACGGCCGTCGAAGTCCTCCGTCAGCCAGGCCTTCTGGTCCGGGTGCTTCCACAGCTGGACGACACTGTGCGAGGTGGTCTGCTTGGTGGTGTCGTTCCCGGCCACACTGAGCAGCAGCATGGCCGACTGGATGTCGTCGTCCGAGAGCGGCTTGCCGTCGAACTCTGCCTGTGCGAGCGCCGTCGCGATGTCGTCCGTGGGGTGGGTGCGGCGGTGCCGGACGAGGTCGAGCCCGATCTCGCGCAGCACTCGTATCTGCTGCATCGCGAACTGGGTGCGGTCCGTGCCGCCGTTGATCTCCGGGTCGTCGGCCCCGACGAAGCGGTCGCCGGCCTCGGCGAACGTCTCGACCAGTTCCTCGGGGACGCCGACGAGGTCGGCCACCGTCATCATCGGCAGCTTCGCCGAGACCTCGGTGACGAAGTCGATCTCGCCGGCCCCCATGACGCGGTCGACGATCCGTGCGGCGCGCTGTTCGATCAGCCCGCGCAGCCGGTTCACGGCCTTGGGGGTGAACCCTGCGCTCATGATGCGGCGGTAGCGCGTGTGCTCCGGGGGGTCCATGGTGAGGAAGGTCGGCGACGGCACGAGCGAGGGGTCCGTCGGCCGGAACATGACCGAGCGGCCGTGCTTCTTCGAGTCGGAGCTGAACAATTCGTGGTTGCGGCTCACGAAGGCGACGTCCTCGGCACGTACCACGGCCCAGAAACCCGGCTCCCCGTGCACCTCGGGCGGAAGCTCGGGGGTCTCCAGCGGAGGATGCCAGCTCACCGGTGCGTTCTTCCGCAGCCAGCCGAACGTCTCTTCCCGCTCGACGAAGGACCGCGCCCAGAATTCGGCGCTCGATATGTCCTTGTCCGTAGTGAACGGGCGTAGGTGTGTGGGTACCGGCATGGTAAGTGCCTCTCGCTGTGTATTTTCCTCGATGGCAGTCACGAAGGTAACGCGCCGGGATAGATTGGTAAACCCCTGTAAACCAATAATTTCGCGCGAGGGTGTATGGAACAATGACGGCCTGGTGGAGCGGACGAAGAGGGGCCACGCGTGACGAAGAAATCGACCGGCGAGTCGGCTGAGCAGGCCGTCGGCCCACGGGGCGGTTCCCGTCGCACGCCCAATCGAAAGGGCGAAGGCGGACGCCTGCGGGGCGACCTGCTCGACGCCGCTGCCCGGGTGCTGGCCGAGAAGGGGCCCTCGGGAGTGACACTGCGGTCGGTGGCCAGAGAGGCCAATGTGACCGCACCCGCGCTCTACCTCCACTTCGAGGACAGAGGCGATCTGATGTGGCACCTTCTGCTCAGGGCGTGGGGCGAACTCGCGAAGGTGATGGATCAGGCCGACCGAAAGGCAGCCGGCGCGGGGCCGTTCGCGCAGCTGGAGGCACAGCTCGCCGCTTATGTCGAATACGCGACCCGGAACCCGACCAACTACGAGTTGCTGTTCTCGGCCTCTCCCGACCACGCCCGTGTGGTCCAGGAGGACTACGCCACACCCTGGCCGGTCTACGACACCCTGGAGCGGGCCGTCGCACGGTGCCGTGAGGCGGGCTTCGTCATGCCTCTGGGGCAAGACGACGTCGACCCGACGACCGTACTGCTGTTCGTCATCGCTCACGGCCGGGTCGCCCTGGGCCATGCGACGAAACGGCCTGCCTTCCAGGGGAAGGACGACGCTCAGGCGTTCGTCGCCGCTTCGTTGCGCGCTCTCGTCAGACCGCCCGCGTCTTCCTGACCGGAGCGCCCCATCCGCATGCATGAGCCCTTTCAGGGGGATTACCCGCGCGGTCGCTCTCGTCACCTCCGGTTCAGACGATGCCGTAGATGCTCTTGAGCTGCTGGTAGGAGGCCAGACCCTCGGGGCCGAGTTCGCGGCCGAGGCCGCTGTCCTTGACGCCGCCGAAGGGTGCGCCGAGGTCCAGCGCGTATCCGTTGATGCCGACGCTTCCTGTATGGACCCGGCGGGCGACAGCGAGGGCGCGCTCGCTGTCGGTGCCCCAGACGGTGCCGCCGAGGCCGTAATCGGAGTCATTGGCGATACGGACGGCGTCGTCGACATCGTGGTACGGCAGCACGCACAGGACCGGTCCGAAGATCTCCTCGCGGGCCGGGGTGAAGTCGTTGTCCACGTCCGCGAAGATCGTCGGCTCTACGAACCAGCCGCGGTCGAGGCCCTGCGGCCTGCCGCCGCCGGTGGTGATCCGCCCGCCTTCCGCGCGGCCCTTGGCGATGTAGCCCTCCACGCGCTCGCGCTGTCGTCGGGAGACGAGCGGGCCGACGCGCGTCCCCTCGTCGAGCGGGTCGCCGATGCTGAGGGATCCGAAGTAGTCGGTGAGCAGGTCGACCACCTCGCCGTAGCGGCTGCGCGGGGCGAGGACGCGGGTGCCGATCAGACAGGTCTGCCCGTTGTTGTTCAAGGTCGCGCGGAAGAAGGCGTCGAGGTTGGGCTCCAGGTCCGCGTCGTCGAGGACGATCGCGGCGGACTTGCCCCCCAGCTCCAGGGTGACCGGACGCAGCAGCCTGCCGCACTGCTCGGCGATTGCCCGACCGGTGGCGGTGGAGCCGGTGAAGGCGACCTTGTCCACGCCGGGATGACCGACGAGGTAGCCGGAAGCCTCACGGTCGGCGGGCACGACGTTCACCACGCCGGGTGGAAGGCCGGCCTCCCTGACGGCCTCGGCCAGCAGGAAGGCGTCGAGGGCGGTCTCCGGCGCGGGCTTGAGGACGACCGTGCAGCCTGCCGCGAGGGCCGGCCCCAGCTTGAACATGGTCAGGGTCTGCGGGAAGTTCCACGGCACGATCGCGGCGACCACCCCGACCGGGGCACGGCGTACGACGGTGGTGCCGTTGCCGGCCACCGCCGGGCGGGACTCCTCGACGCCGGTTTGCCGGGCAAGGGCTGCGTAGTACCGCAGTACGGCGGCGCCGATGACGGCCTCCGAGCGGCGGCTGGTCACGATGGGCATGCCGTTCTCACGGCTGACGAGCTGCGCGAACTGCTCGCCGCGCTTGCCGAGCATGTCGGCGAGCCGTTCCATCGCCTCGGCCCGGCGGTCCGGCTCCCATGTCGCCCACCCGGTCGAGTCGTCGAAGGCGCTGCGGGCAGCGGCGACGGCAGCGTCGACATCGGCCGACACCGCCTCCGGCACCCGTCCGATGGGCTCTTCGGTGGTCGCCGAGGCGACGGTGATCGTCGCGGCCGACGACGGTGCGATCCAGTCGCCGCCGATGAACAGAGAGTCGTATATGTGTTCCATTGTTTGCATGCTCCTTCGGAATCGCAGGCCCTCGTCAGCAGACGTAGTCCTCGCCGCTGGCACGGACCGTGATGTCGCTGAGGTGGACTGCAGGGGTGCGGACGTTCGTCGGGCGTCGGCCCAGACGATGTCGATGGCAACGAGCACAGGGGCGATGCGCTACTCGCCGAGTTCGGCCAACTGGAGGGTCGCGTCGCGGAACGGGGGCTGCTGCGTCTGCTGCAGGGTCTTGAGTCCGGCCGCCCCGACTGGAGCGTGCAGGAGGCGGCCGCCTCACGCGTCGACCACCTGCCCGCTCCCGCACCGCGAGATCGTTTGCACGCTGGGCGAGCCCGCTGGGGTCGGCCGGCTTGTCGAAACCCGGATCAGCGATGACGGTGAAGAAGACCCCGCTGTGGGTCACGACGTCCTCAACCCGCCGGCCCGGCTTGGGACATGAGAAGCCCGGCCTTTCAAGGGAAATCAAAGGGTGCGGGTCAGGGGATACGGGCGACGGACTACGCCGCCGTCCTGTTCGGTGCGTCGGGGAGCAGCCCCGCCTTTGCCTGGCGCTGCAGTTCGCGGGCCGACTCGATCAGCTTCACCGCGTCGGGGCCCCACATCAGCCGCATCATGTGGCGTTCCGTCTGCGGCTGCTGGATCAGCCAGATCAGCGGCAGCATGGTCTTGGTCGATGCGACGGCCATGGCGTTCTTGACCGGACCGATGCCCATGTTGCGCCGGGTCTTGCCCGAGACGGCGCCCAGGATCGGGTACCGGAACAGCTTCTGACTCAGCAGCAACTGGGCCCGGATGCGCAGTTGGGAGACGTGGAAGTTCTTCTTGATCGAGTCGTGCTGGATCTTGTGGAAGCTCTGTCCGGTCGCGGGGATGACGTCCATGGTCCGGCTGGGCTTGAACATGTCGTCGTACTTCTCGTACAGCGCCTTCAGCTCGGCCATCGTCGTGGGGATCTCTCCCTCGGGCGAGTCGAAGAGGCGGCAGTACACGGCCACCTCGGCGATGTACTGGTCGCGCTGCTCGGGGGTGAGGCGGTGCGGGGCCTTGCCGTCGCGGAAGGCGAGGTTCTCGTAGACCCACAGCATGGTGTGCATCTCGGTGAGCGCCGCCCACATGGCCTCGCGCGGGCCGTTGGCCTGGTAGCCGCCGAGCTCGGGATGGGCGATGTCGATGACGTCACCGGCCACCTTGGCGTGGATGTTGTGCAGGTGCTGGGCGACGCGGCGGGCGGTGGGGGTGTCGCCGAGCCACATGGGGGCGTGGATCCCGGAGTTCCGCTGCTGCCGGTCGAAGCGGTCGAAGATGGTGAGTTCGCCCTTGCGCGCCTTGCGCGAGATCGGGTCCCAGTCGCGCACGCCCGCCAGGATCGGCTTGTACGTCAGCTGGAGCACGAACTGCGCGGGGCTCTGGAAGAAGACAGTGGCCGGGTGCAGCAGCACGTCCCACGCGATGCTGCCCGGCCCGAACACGCCGTAGTCCGGCGTCCCGTCCTCCTTGAGGGAGCCGCCCGCGGGGGTCGGCTCGCCGAACCGGCGCCACCGTGACTCGGTGCCGAGCATGCGCTCTTTGGTGACGACCGGGTCGACCCGGCCGGCAGTCTTCGGGCTCTTGTCTGTGGCAGCCATACCGAACTCCTTTGTTCACCGATGGGCGAGGAAGGCGCTGGACCGGGCGGCCGTCGTCTCCGGCGCAACGCTCCCGCGGGGCCCGCCGAGTCGGGCCGTATGAGACCGAGGCGACTCCCTCAAAGACGCTTGTTAAGCGTTCAGCAATGATTTGGAAGATAGTAAGCTCGGCACATGCCGTCAACCCCGCTGAACTCCGAAACCGCAGCTCCCGCCCCGCCGCGCACCAAGCAGGAGCGGCGCGACCAGGCGGAACGAGCACTCCTGGACGCCGCGAGTCGGCTCGTCGCGCGCAGGGGCGTTGATCAGACCTCGGTGGCGGATGTCGGCGCGGAGGCCGGATACAGCCGAGGATTGGTCAACCACCACTTCGGATCCAAGGTGGTGCTGCTGCAACGCGTGGCGCGAGAGAGTCAGCGGGGGATTGTCGAGATCATCGACGGCCTCACCGGGGATCCGCTGGAATTGCTGGTCGGGCTGGTCCGCTCCTACCTCACCTGGGTCGCCCGGGAGCCAGAGGCCGCCCGTGCCTTCTTCGCGCTATGGGGTGCGTCCCTGCCCGAGGAATCGGTCGTGCGGGAGGTGTTCGTGGAGTTCGACCGCGGTATCCGGGGCAAGGTCGAGACGTACGTGCGCTCCGGTCAGGAGGACGGGACGGTCAGGACGGACGTCGACCCGGCCGGCGTGGCGGCCGCGATCACCGGGATGCTGCGCGGCACCGCGGCCCAACTCCTGGTGGCACCCGAGGCGTTCGCCCTGGAGGCCGCGTCCACCACATGTGAGCAGTTCGTCCGCCGCATGCTGGCCGCGCACGGTGAAGCCCACCGCTGAACGTAAACGGGCCGTCGCGCCGGGAGCGCCGCCGACGAGGGGCACCTCGCCCGCCACGTGGGCCTCGTGGCGCAGGCCGGGCTGGTGGAGAGGGGCGAGGCGATGACGCTGCTCACCCGGGTGGCGTTGCACCCCGCCCTCCTCGAGGGCGGTTCAGGTGGCGGCGCGAACGGAGCCTCGGCAGCAAGGTCGTGCGCGCAGCACCCGCGGGGTCACGCCGACCGAGGCCGGACGGATCATGGTCGAGGCCGCCGAGTCGGTCAACGCGGGGCTGGAGCCACGCCAGACGGCAGGTCGAGCGGACACCGAACTCCATGTCGTGGAGGCCAAGCCGGAGGGTCCGCGAACTCAAGCACGGCCTGGGCCTGGACCACTTCGAGGGCCGGTCCTGGCCTGGCTGGCACCACCACGTCACCCTCGTGACCGCCGCCCACGCTTTCCTCACCGAACAACGCCTGGCCCCAAAGCGCCCGAACCGGTCTCACTCTCCACCAAGTCCTCGACGCACTGCAGGACGTGCTGAGGTGTTGGACCGGCACCTGCACCACCTGCCATCAGCCCCTGCCCAGCCGGACACACAGCACATCAAGATCGACACAGACCTGACGGAGTCCTAGTAAAAGTTAGGTTGAATTCGCTGATGTCTCACATCGACGAGAGCGAGGCGGAGGCCGCCGTGAAGCTGTCGAACCTGGACCTGAACCTCCTCGTATCGCTCGACGTGTTGCTGGAGGAGCGTTCGGTGACGCGGGCCGCCGCTCGCCTCGGCTTGTCCCAGCCCGCCCTCTCGGGCGCGCTCGCCCGGTTGCGGCGGCACTTCGACGATCCGCTGCTCGTCCGGTCAGGCAACACGTCCGAGTTGAGCCCACTCGCCCAGGCCCTGCGGCTCCGCACGGCTCACGCGCTGAAGGAGGTCGAGCGCGTCTTCGCCAGTGAGGCCGTGTTCGATCCGGCGACATCCACGCGGACCTTCACCCTGCACGCCTCGGACTACGCCATGGCCGTGCTCGGTCCGCGGGTCGCGCAGGTGCTCGCGGACCGGGCTCCCGGTGTCATGCTGCGGTTCGAGAATCACCCGAACACCGTGACGGACAGCCCGACCGACTGGCTCCGCGGGATGGACGGCATGATCGTTCCACGCGGATACGTGTTCGACCTGCCATCGAGCGACTTGTTCACCGACGAATGGGTGTGCGTGGTCGATCAGGACAATGACGCCGTCGCTGCCGCCCTGACCATGACGGACGTCGCCGAACTGCCCTGGGTACTCACCCACCACGGACCGACCCGCTTCCTCTCCGCCGTGCGGCAACTGGAGCAACTGGGAATCGAGCCCAGGGTCCAGGCGGTCGTCGAGAGCTTCCTCGCCCTGCCGTTCTACATCGTCGGGACCCGTCGACTCGGACTCATTCAGCGTCACCTGGCCGACATACTGGCTGCCCGTCACCGACTCCGGGTGCTCGCATGTCCCTGGGACGTGGTGCCGGTGGTGCAGGCGCTCTGGTGGCATCCGCTGCAGACTCGCGACCCGGGGCACGCGTGGCTGCGGTCGGTCCTCGCCGAGACGAGCCGGCACCTCGACCGGCGGACATGACGTTCCCGGCCGCCGTGGTGATCCCCTCGCGACATTCGTCCGCCTTATATAGGGCATCAGCCTTTTCAGCTTCCCTGATGTGGCCGGCCGGGCAGACAGTGGGGGCGTCACAGTAAACGGAAGGACCGTTCATGGTTGCTCCTCTTGCTCTCGCCACGGTCGTAGACGCTCACGTGGAACGTCCCGCGCTGGTCGTTGATCTCCACTGGGGTCCCGGCCGCCGGGACCTCTCCTGTCCCGGGCCGACCGTGCACACGCCACTGCAGGACTCCCCGCTCGTGGAGCAGCCGTGAACACCCCGCAGGCGCCCGCCCCGGGCAGGGACCTCGCGATCGACGTGCACGCCCACTGCTTCATCGCTGAGGTCGAGGCGCTGGTCGCCGACGAGCCGGGGCTCGCCGAACTCCACGCGCTCGAGGCACGGCGCCACGGCGCGGAATCGATGACAGTTTCGGGGCAGATGGTCCGGGCGGCCATGCCCGCGCTGACGACTGTGGAGCGGCGCCTGTCCGACATGGACGCGGCGGGCGTGGACGTGCAGGTCGTTTCGCCGTCCCCGTCGCACTACCACTACTGGGCGCGCCCCGATCTTGCGACCGAGGTGTGCCGAGCGGCGAACCGCGGTGTGGCTGCCGTCGTCGCCCAGGCTCCCGACCGGCTGGCGGGGTTCGGACTGGTCCCGCTGCAGCATCCCGATCTGTGCGTCGCCGCTCTCGACGACGCTCTCGGTCTCGGTCTCAAGGGCGTCGAGATCTCCTCGTTCGCCCCTGGCGTCGAGCTGTCGGACGCACGGCTCGACCCGTTCTGGGCGCGGGCCGCCGAGACTGCCGCTGCGGTGTTCCTGCACCCCCTCGGCTGTTCGCTCGACGAGCGACTCGACCGGTTCTACCTGGCCAACACGGTCGGACAACCGGTCGAGAACGCCGTCGCCCTCTCGCACCTGATCTTCGCGGGGGTCCTGGACCGGCACCCGAACCTGCGGGTGATCGCCGCGCACGGCGGCGGCTACCTGCCCACCTACCTCGGCCGCTCCGACCACGCCTGGCAGGTGCGCAGCGACGCCCGGCAGTGCGCCGAAGCACCCTCGGCGTACCTGCGCCGGATCTGGTTCGACTCGCTCGTCTACAGCCCGCAGGCGCTGCGCACGCTGGTCGCCGCCGTCGGCGCCGACCGGGTCGTGCTCGGCTCCGACCATCCGTTCGACATGGGCGTGCCCGATCCGCTTGCCCGCCTCGACGCCGCCGGACTGGACCCGGCCGACCGCTCCGCGATCGCCGGCGGCACCGCACAGAAGCTGGGGCTGGCCCCCGGGAAGCAACACTGATGCCGACGCGGGTCGTGTCGACATGGCCGGTGAAGTCCGGCACGACCGGCCGCCGGGACGGATCGAGGAAGCGCCCTGCCAACGGGCCTCCCCCGTGGGCGGCCAACTGCTGCCACAGCGGCAGGTGCTCGTTGATCAGCCGGGTCGCCGTAGTCGAAGGACGTCTGGTTGATACCGTCCACGCTGATCGACACAACGACAAGGCCGCGAGCGGCCAGCGCGGCGCCCAGACAGTCGTAGCCGTCGTAACTCGGGAACGGGTGCGAGCCGGCCGGACAGGGCCGGGTGGAGGCATCCTCGGCTCGCAGGCCCACCATGAGCCGTGCGTCGCCATGACGATCAGGGGGAACCTGCCGGTCAGGCGCCGCGGATAGTGCACCACCGCACGTAGTTCGCTGACTGTGCCGCTCTGGGGATCGGTGAATGCCGTGTCACCCAGGTCGGTACCCGGCAACGGCGACCGAGCCGCCACTGCCGGGTCGCTGCTGTCGTCGCCAGCACCGTCGAGGCCGACGAAGCCGAGGTCGGCGATCGCGGCGAGGCCGGCCGCACGGAGTCGGCCGACCAGGTCGTCGTGGCGGCAGGCGGTGATCTCCGAGCCGCACGCGGGTCGGGCGGTGAAGGTTCACAGCAGGCGGGGTCAGCCAGGTTGGCGGGTGAAGTGGGTGATCGTTTCTGCGGCAGTGGCGGTGGGCGTGGTCATCCGGTGGTCTTCCGGTTCCGGGGGGCTGCCGTGGTGAAGCGCGTCATTTCTCGGCCGGGGTGGGGGCTTGGGGGAGGCGTAGCTGGAAGCATGCTCCGAGGGTGCGGGGGGTGAGGGTTAGGGTGCCTTGGTGGCGGTGGGCCAGGTCGCGGGCGATGGCGAGGCCCAGGCCGGTGCCGCCGTGGTCGCGGGAGCGGGCGTCGTCGAGTCGGACGAAGCGTTCGAAGATGCGCTCGGCGTCTTCGGTGGGCACGCCCGGTCCGTCGTCGTGCACCGTCAGGACCACCCAGTCGTCCTGGTTCCGGACGGTGATCTGGATGCGGTGCGCGGCGTGGCAGGCGGCGTTGTCGAGGAGGTTGCGCAGCAGTCGTTCGTATTCGTCGGGGTTTCCGTGTACGTATGCGGGGGCGGTGCTGTCGCAGGTGAGGGTCAATGGCTGTTCGGTGGGGGGGTATTGCTCGGTCAGCCGAGAGGCGAGGGCTGTCAGGTCGACGGTTTCGGGGCTGGCTGTGGGGGTGCGGGTGTCGAGGCGCGCGAGGAGCAGCAGGTCTTCGGCGAGCGCCTGGAGGCGGCGGGTCTGTCGTGCGGCGGTGGTGACCGCGGCGGGCCAGTCGGTGCGTTCCGGGTAGGCGAGCGCCACTTCCAGGCTGGCCAGCAGTGTGGTGAGGGGGCTGCGCAGTTCGTGGGCGGCGTCCGCGACGAAGCGGCGCTGCTGGGCGGCGGCGTTGTCGAGGCGTTGGAGGGTGGTGTTGATGGTGGTGGCGAGGGCGGTGATCTCGTGTCCCGTGGCGGGGACGGTGACGCGTTCGCGGGGGTCGGTCGCGGTGACCGAGGCGGTGAGGACACGGATGGCTTCGACCGGCCGCAGCGCGATGCGGACGGCGAAGTAGGCGACGGCGGCGATGAGTACGAGGCTGACGAGCCCGGCCCGCAGCAGCAGGCGGTCGGTGGCCTTGGTGATTGACCCGGCGATGTCCTCGCCCGCGTGCGGGAGCACCACCACGTAGACCCGCAAGCGAGCGTCGGTGGCGACGCCCAGAGCGGCGACTTTGTCACGGCTCAGTTCATCGGCCCTGACGTCGTCGTACATGACCAGGTAGGTCCCGCCGTCCGTGCCGAACCGGTCCCCGGGCTTGGAGTCCTGGCGCGCCGGTATGTGGATGGGGCGGGTCGTATAGCCCCAGGCGGCCCCGTCATCCGGTGGGACGGGCAGCTCGGCCTTCGGTGGGGCGGGCAGCACATGGCGGGTGCCGGGATCGAACTCCTCCATGCCTCCGCCGTAGGCGACAGCGGCGCGTCGGCCGGTCGCGACGATCTCGTACGGCACGGCACTTCGGCGAGCGGGAACCCCGCCCTCCTTCAGCTGATCGACGAGAGCCAGGAGCTGTTCCTGCGCCTGCCCGTAGGCGATCTGTCTGCTCTGGCGGTAGACGTCGTGGTGGACCCACCAGCCGATGCCGACCAGGATGGCCGCGGCGGCCGAGGCCGCGGCCAGGGCCGTGCGGGCTCGTACCGAACGCGGCCACGGCCACCGGCGGCGTCGCGGCTCAGTCGCGTTCACGGTCGTCCACCAGGCGGTAGCCGATACCCCGCACGGTCTGCAGGGACTGCCGGTCAAACGCGGCGTCCACCTTCTTGCGCAGGGCGCTGACGCGCGCCTCCACCAGGTTGGGATCCCATGCCTCGTCGGGCCACGCGTGATAGAGCAGATCCGCTTTGGAGACCGCCTGGCCCGCCCGGCGGGCCAGCAGCTCCAGCACGGCGAACTCCCTGGGCGTGAGTTCCACCCGGACCCCGGTCCGGCGGCATACCCGGCCGGCGACATCCAACGAGAGGTCGCCCACGGCAAGGACGGGCGGGGCGACCGCGGCGGCTCGTCTGACCAGGGCCCGCAGCCGTGCGACGAGCACCAGGTAGGAGAAGGGTTTGGTCAGATAGTCGTCGGCCCCCGTGTCCAGGGCCTCTGCCTGATCCCACTCCCCGTCCTTGGCGGTGAGTACCAGGATGGGAGTCGCGTTGCCCTCCCGGCGCAGCTGGGCGCAGACCTTGTAGCCGTTGAGTCCGGGCAGCATCAAGTCCAGTACGACAAGGGCGTATTCGCCGGTCTGGGCCATCCACAGGCCCTGCCGGCCGTCATGGGCGAGGTCGACGCTGTAGCCCTCGGCGGTCAGACCGGTGTGCAGGGTGTGGGCAAGGTCCACCTCGTCTTCGACCACCAGGATGCGCATGGGATGCAGCCTCGCACAGCGCTAGTCCACCTTCCTGATCGGCCGGTCAGGTTGGGTCAGCAACTGGTCAACGAGGTCCCGGCACGCTGGCGGAACGTCTTCGCCGCTGCTGAAAGGCCCTGTCGTCAATGTCCGTTGTTGAACGTGGCCCCGCCGTGGCCCGGGCGGTTTCCCCTCCCGTACCCGCCCGACGGCAATCACCGAGCCCGGCCAAAACCGTTGTCGTCATCGCGCCCTTATGGCTGACCATCGCTCTGGGGCTCTGGGGTATCCGCAGGCAGAACACCATGTGGGGGGACGAGTCCATCACCTGTCAGCTCGCGCACCGCGATCTTTCGCAGATATGGCACACCGCCCAGCATGTCGATCTGGTCCATGCCCTCTACTACGCCGTGATGCATGAGATCTTCGGTCTCTTCGGCGGTGGACTGCTGACATTGCGGCTGCCGTCTGTGCTGGCAATGTCCGTGGCCGCGAGCGGAGTCGGGCTTCTGGGGCTACGCCTGGCGGGACCCCGTGCCGGGCTGCTGGCGGGGCTGGTGTTTCCGCTCCTTCCCCAGGTCCAGAAGTACGCGCAGGAAGGCCGCTCGTATGCCATGGTCTGTGCCCTGGTCACCTGGGCCACCTACGCGCTCCTGGTCAGCGTCCCGCATCGCGCCCGGTGGCGGTGGGCGGTCTACGGCTCCACCATGCTGCTGGCCTGTCTGCTCCATGAGTTCGCGGTCCTCGCCCTGGTCGCACACGGCGTCACCCTGGTCGTCTCCCGTCTTCCACGACCGGTGCTGAGGGCGTGGAGTGTGGCTGCCGCGGGCATTGTGGCCGGGCTGTTGCCACTGGCGATCCGCAGCGCGGCACAGTCCGAGCAGGTGTCCTGGATCGGCGGACCGGTGCGGCTTCAATATTTCCTGGTGGTGGCGGTCATGGGCGTGGCGTGTGCCCGAGCGCCCCTGGCAGTGAGGGGGCCCGTACGGCTTTCCGCGCTGGCGGTGCCGATTCTTGTGCTTCCGGGCCTTCTGCTGCTGATCACCTCACTGGTCAGGCCCCTTTTCGTCGACCGATATGTGCTCTACAGCAATATCGGAATCGCCTTGCTGCTGGGCGCCTGGATGGACTACTTCCACCGGCGGCAGCGGTCCTCCCGCACCGCGTGGATCGCGGCGGTCGCCGTACTGGCCGCGCTCGTCCAGCCGAGTCTCTCGCTGAGGACCCCCCAGAGCCGGAGCAATGACGCCACCGCCATCGGCGCCGCAGTACGCGAGGAAGGCCGTCCGGGCGACGGGCTGCTCTATCTCCCCGGCCAGCACCGGACCTTGACCGCGGCCAACCCCGAGGACACCCGTTTCCTGACAGATCTCGCCCTGGCACAGGATCCCGTTTCGTCGAACACACTTGCAGGTACCGAGCTTCCCGCCCGGGACATAGCGGCACGCATGCTGGAATTCGACCGGATCGTCGCGGTCCGCGCGGTGGGTGTGAACTCGCCGACCAACCTGCAGGAGGAAGCGAAAACGAGCACCCTGCGGCGCTACTTCCGTGAGTACGGAACGACCCATGTCAACGGGGCGCGAGTCACCGTCTATGTCCGGGACGACGTCCCGCCTCCGAAGGCCGGTCCTCGAGCCAACAGCCCGGGAGCGAGCGGTGGGGTAACGAGGTGACCGCGACTGGTGCCGGCCCGCCGGCACCACCGCCGTCACGCTGTCTCGACCTGGAAGCCACGGACCCTGACTTGCCGGTCACTGCTGCCGGGGGAGGCCGCAGCTGTTCTCCGCCCCTGCCCAACTCATCGCAACCGCACGCGGGCGGCGCCTGCGATGCGCCCGCCACTGGCCATGGACGGAAAAAATCACCGACACGATCACTCGGCCCGGCACCTTCCTGGACCCAGGCTGACCGGCAACAGCCCGGGGGAAGAAGCTGACGACCGAACACGAAACTGCTGCAGCAGCCCGCCCTCCCCGGTCGGCTGCAGCCCCTCTGACCGGGCACGCTCCACCAGCATCGCGAGGAGCTGCGCGTCGGACACGGACACAGGCTGCCCCAACTGGGCACTCTCGACAGGCTCCACGGTCTGCAACTCCACGGCGGTATAAGTCACTTGATGTCTCTTCCATGATCGTCGGATCCGCCATCGAGCCACGTGCATCGAGGTGATGCACCGTCACCTTTGAGAGCGCCGTGACCTTTGGTGCCAACTATCCCTCCTTTGTGCCAACCAAAAATCCTTGTCACACGGAGTGCCGTGGTCCCTACAACCCGACGATCGCGTTCCACCGCCTCGCGAACTCCACCCGCTCCCTCGACGTGATGTCCCGTGCGATCACCAGCCGTCGGCGCATCCTGGCGTCGGGGAAGATCAGCGGGTTCTCGGCGAGGGCGGCGGTGTCCTTGTCCTTGGCGGAGGCCAGGACCTCACGGGCGGCCGGGACGGGGCAGACGTAGTTGACCCAGGCGGCGAGTTCGGCGGCGGTCTCGGGGTCGTAGTAGTAGTCGACGAGCCGTTCCGCGTTGCGCTTGTGCAGGGCGCGGTCGGGGATCATCAGGGAGTCCGACCACAGCTCGGCGCCCTCCTCGGGGACGACGAAGCGGATGTCGGGGTTGTCGGCCTGGAGTTGGATGACGTCACCGGAGTAGGCCTGACAGGCGAGGACGTCACCGGTCACCAGGTCCTTCGTGTAGTCGTTGCCGGTGAAGCGGCGGATCTGGCCGTCGCTGACGTACTTCTCCACCTGGTCGCACACCGTGTGGAAGTCGGCGGCGGTCCACCGGGTGATGTCGACGCCGTTGCCCTGCATCAGCAGCGCGAACGCCTCGTCCAGACCGGAGAGGAGGGTCACCCGGCCCTTGAGGTCCTTCGCCCACAGGTCGGAGACATGACGGATCTCCCGGCCGAGCCTCCTGCGGTTGTACGCGATGCCGGTGATCCCCGACTGCCAGGGCACGGTGTACCTGCGGCCCGGGTCGAAGGCGGGAGAACTCAGCTGGGGGTCAAGGTACTTGGCCACGTTCGACTGGCGGGTCCGGTCCATCTGCTGGACCCACCCCAGCCGGACGAACCGCGCGCACATCCAGTCGGACATGACGATCAGGTCCCGTCCGGTCTGCTGGTGGTTCATCAGCGCCGGGCTGATCTTGCCGAAGAACTCGTCGTTGTCGTTGATCTCCTCGGTGTACTTGACGGAGATCCCGGTGCGCTTCTCGAAGGCGTCGAGCGTGGGCCGCCGGTTCGGGTCGGAGTCGTCGACGTCGATGTACAGCGGCCAGTTCGCCCAGGTCAGTCTCTTCTGACGGGCCGACAGGTCCGCGACGGCGCGCTCACCCGGCCGTACATAGGCCGCGGGCACTCCGCAGCCGGCCACTCCGCCGAGGAGCGCGAGCAGCAGTGAACGACGGGGAAGCGAAAGGTTCTTCGTCGTCAGGGGCATGGGCGCAGCATCCCGCCCCCGCCCGCGCGGCGACAATCGACGCCGCGTCGAGGAGGGAGGCGGCGGGACCGGACACCTTGTCGATGGCCGGTCCCCGTGCACCCCCGTGCACCCCTGCCGCTCACGCCTCCAGCGACGTCATCACGTGCTTGATCCGCGTGTAGTCCTCGAAGCCGTAGCCCGACAGGTCCTTGCCGTAGCCGGACTTCTTGAAGCCGCCGTGCGGCATCTCCGCGACCAGCGGGATGTGCGTGTTGATCCACACGCACCCGAAGTCCAGCTTCTTCGACATCCGCATGGCCCGCCCGTGGTCCTTGGTCCACACCGAGGAGGCGAGGGCGTACTCGACGCCGTTGGCCCACTCCACAGCCTGGTCCTCGTCCCGGAAGGACTGGACGGTGATGACCGGTCCGAAGACCTCCTTCTGGATGATCTCGTCGTCCTGCTTGAGTCCGGAGACGACGGTCGGCGCGTAGAAGTAGCCCTTGTCACCGACCTGGTGGCCACCGGTCTCGACCTTGGCGTGCGCGGGCAGCCGCTCGATGAACCCGGTCACCTGCTTGAGCTGGTTGGGGTTGTTCAGCGGACCGAAGAGCACGTCCTCGTCGTCCGGCTGCCCGGTCTTCGTCTCGCCGGCCGCCTTCGCGAGCGCCGAGACGAACTCGTCATGGATGGACTCGTGTACGAGCACGCGCGTGGCCGCCGTACAGTCCTGCCCGGCATTGAAGAACCCGGCCACGGAGATGCCCTCCACGGCCTTGGCGATGTCCGTGTCCTCGAAGACGACGACGGGCGCCTTGCCGCCCAGCTCCAGGTGGACCCGCTTCAGGTCCTTGGACGCGGACTCGGCGACCTGCATACCGGCGCGCACGGACCCGGTGATGGAGGCCATCGCGGGGGTCGGGTGCTCGACCATCAGCCGACCCGTCTCCCGGTCGCCGGTGATGACGTTGAAGACGCCCTTCGGCAGGATCTCCCCGACGATCTCCGCGATCAGCACGGTCGAGGCGGGCGTGGTGTCGGAGGGCTTCAGCACCACCGTGTTGCCGGCCGCGATCGCCGGCGCGAACTTCCACACGGCCATCATCATCGGGTAGTTCCACGGCGCGACCTGCGCGCAGACGCCGACCGGCTCGCGGCGGACGATCGAGGTGAGCCCGTCCATGTACTCGCCGGCCGAGCGCCCCTCCAGCATCCGGGCCGCGCCCGCGAAGAAACGGATCTGGTCGACCATGGGCGGGATCTCCTCGGACCGCGTGAGCCCGATCGGCTTGCCCGTGTTCTCGACCTCGGCCGCGATGAGTTCCTCGGCGCGCTCCTCGAAGGCGTCCGCGATCTTCAGCAGGTGCTTCTGCCGCTCGGCCGGAGTCGTGTCGCGCCAGGCCGGGAAGGCAGCGGCGGCGGCCGCCATCGCGGCGTCGACGTCCGCCTGACCGGACAGCGGCGCGGTCGCGTAGGCCTCGCCCGTCACGGGGTTGACCACCTCGGTGGTCCGTCCGTCGGCGGCGTCCCGGAACTCACCGTCGATGTAGTTGCGCAGACGACGCAGCTCGGTGCTCACTGCCGGCCCTCCAAGTTCGGTGTCCATTACCTGAGACACCACCCTAATCCGCGAGCCCACGTTTTCAACACCCCCGCTCGCACCGATCCTGCGAATTCCGCAGATCTCACTCACGTAAACAACGAATTTCATTGTTCATGGCTTGCGGAACTGTCGAGACGTCGTGCACAGTGACCTCGTGGCCAGTCGAAGCGCAGAGCAGAGGGACTCCACCCGCGAGTCCAGGAACGGCACTCCCCATCTGGATGCCGTCTCCCTCGCCATCATCGAGCAGCTCCAGGAGGACGGCAGGCGTCCGTACGCCGCGATCGGCAAGGCCGTGGGCCTGTCCGAGGCGGCCGTGCGCCAGCGCGTGCAGAAGCTGCTCGACCAGGGCGTGATGCAGATCGTCGCCGTCACGGACCCGCTCACCGTGGGCTTCCGCCGGCAGGCGATGGTCGGGATCAACGTCGAGGGCGATGTCGAGAAGATCGCCGAAGCGCTGACTGACATGTCGGAAGTCGAGTACGTGGTGATGACCGCGGGCTCGTTCGACATCCTCGCCGAGATCGTCTGCGAGGACGACGACCACCTGCTGGACGTCATCAACAAACGCATCCGGTCACTGCCCGGCGTGCGCTCCACCGAGAGCTTCGTCTACCTCAAGCTCAAGAAGCAGACCTACATGTGGGGAACCCGATAACCGTGAGCCAGAAGGACCTCAGCAAGACCGCGTACGACCACCTGTGGATGCACTTCACCCGCATGTCCTCGTACGAGAACTCCCCCGTCCCGACGATCGTGCGCGGCGAGGGCACCTACATCTACGACGACAAGGGCAAGCGCTACCTCGACGGTCTCGCCGGTCTGTTCGTGGTCCAGGCCGGTCACGGCCGCACGGAACTCGCCGAGACCGCCTTCAAGCAGGCCCAGGAGCTGGCGTTCTTCCCGGTCTGGTCCTACGCCCACCCCAAGGCCGTGGAGCTGGCCGAGCGGCTGGCCGACCACGCCCCGGGCGACCTGAACAAGGTCTTCTTCACCACCGGCGGCGGCGAGGCGGTCGAGACCGCCTGGAAGCTGGCCAAGCAGTACTTCAAGCTGGTCGGCAAGCCCACCAAGTACAAGGTCATCTCCCGCGCGGTCGCCTACCACGGCACCCCGCAGGGCGCCCTGTCCATCACCGGTCTCCCCGGCCTGAAGGCGCCGTTCGAGCCGCTGGTCCCGGGCGCGCACAAGGTGCCGAACACCAACATCTACCGCGCCCCGATCTTCGGCGACGACCCCGAGGCCTTCGGCCGCTGGGCCGCCGACCAGATCGAGCAGCAGATCCTCTTCGAGGGCCCGGACACGGTCGCCGCGGTCTTCCTGGAGCCGGTCCAGAACGCCGGCGGCTGCTTCCCGCCCCCGCCCGGCTACTTCCAGCGGGTGCGCGAGATCTGCGACCAGTACGACGTGCTGCTCGTGTCGGACGAGGTCATCTGCGCCTTCGGCCGTCTCGGCACGATGTTCGCCTGCGACAAGTTCGGCTACGTCCCGGACATGATCACCTGCGCCAAGGGCATGACCTCGGGCTACTCCCCGATCGGCGCCTGCATCATCTCCGACCGCCTCGCCGAGCCCTTCTACAAGGGCGACAACACCTTCCTGCACGGCTACACCTTCGGCGGCCACCCGGTCTCCGCCGCGGTGGGCCTGGCCAACCTCGACCTCTTCGAGCGCGAGGGCCTCAACCAGCACGTGCTGGACAACGAGGGCGCCTTCCTGTCCACCCTGCAGAAGCTGCACGACCTGCCGATCGTCGGCGACGTCCGCGGCAACGGCTTCTTCTACGGCATCGAGCTGGTGAAGGACAAGGCCACCAAGGAGTCCTTCAACGACGAGGAGACCGAGCGCGTCCTGTACGGCTTCCTCTCCAAGGCCCTCTTCGACAACGGCCTGTACTGCCGTGCCGACGACCGCGGCGACCCGGTCGTCCAGCTCGCTCCGCCGCTGATCTCCAACCAGGACACGTTCGACGAGATCGAGCAGATCCTGCGCGCGACGCTGACGGAGGCGTGGACGAAGCTCTGATGAGCTGACTCTGTGATCAACAACGGCCCCGGTGCCGCCCGTTCGAGTGAGAAACGGGCGCCCGGGGCCGTGTGCTGTCCGTCCTCCGGGCGATGCCTGCCTAGCGTGCGAGTGACCGATCGGCCCTGTCTTCGTTCCCCCGCACGGGGGATCGGCACGGCACAAACGGATCTGACTCGAGGTGTACGCCCATGGTGGCCCCGCCGGACAACGACGTGCTCTGGGCACGCACCCTGCACTTCCAGCACAGCGACGGCTCGCCCGCGCTTCTCGGCGTCTCCATCGGCGTCCAGGAGGGCGAGATCCTCGCCGTCAGCGGCCCGCGCGGCAGCGGCAAGACGACCCTGCTGCGCTGTCTGTCCGGGCTGGTGCCGGCCCAGCGCGGCGAGGTCTGGTTCAACAGCGCGCCCGTCCACACGATGGGCCCGCTGACCCGGGAACGGCTGCGCCGCGACCGGTTCAGCTGGATCGACCCGGCGCCGGTCCTGGTCTCCGAGCTCAACGTCTGGGAGAACGCGGCGCTCCCGCTGATGCTGCGCGGCACGAGCCGCCGCCGGGCCAGGACGGCCGCGCTGGAGTGGCTGGAACGCCTCGACGTCGGCGACCGCTCCCGCCACCGTCCGCACGAACTGACCCAGGCGGAACGCCAGCGCGTCTCGATCGCCCGCGCCCTGGCCCCCGCGCCGACGGTCCTGTTCGCCGACGAGCCGACGGCCCCGCTGCACCGCGCGGACCGGGCGCATGTCCTGCGGACGCTGACCACCGCGGCCCGCTCGCACGGCATCACGGTGGTCCTGGCGACCCACGACGCGGAGACTGCGGCTCTCGCCGACCGCACGGTGGCTCTGCTGGACGGCCGTCGCGTGAACACGGTCCACCTCCCGCCGATGGCGGAGGCGGAGGCGCGGGGCCCGGAGAGCCGACGGAGCGGGCCGGGCGGCCGGGGGACCGGGTCCGAAGGCCAGGGGGCCGCGTGCTCGCTCTCCGTCTGACCCGCACCGCCCGTCCGGCCGTCCATCTGCGCCGTCTGCTGGTGACCCTGGCCTCGGGCGGTACCGGCTTCCTCCTTCTGTGCAGCCTCGGCCACGCCCTGAGCCACCCCGACTCCCCGTCCGCCTCGGCCCTCCGCCTGGCCTGGTGCCTGACGCCACTGGCGGCCACGGTCCATCTGGCGGTCGCGGTCTCCCGTACCGACCCGGCCACGAAGCCCCGCCCGGGCCTGTCCTCCATCGGCCTGGGCCCGGCCCGGCTGATGACCATCGCGGCCACGACGACGGCCCTGTCCACCACTTTGGGCTCCCTGCTGGCCCTCCTGCTCTTCCTGCATCTGCGGGGCGACCTGACGGGCATCCCCTTCGACGGCGCGGCGGCGGACGCCCTGGCGGCGGACCAGCCGTTGCCCATCCCGGCGACCGTGACGCTCCTGTGCCTGGTCCCGGCGCTGGCGTCGGCGGCGGTGGCGCTCGTCCTGCGCCCCCGTGACGCACGGCAGAGCGCCACACGCGGCACGGCACGTTCGTACGGCCGCTTCGGCGCCTACGGCAGATCGGCCGCACGGGAGACGTTCGGGGCGTACGGCCGCTTCGGCGCCCACCTCCGAGGGGGCCACCCCGCGTCACGTCCGCCCACGGACGGGCACGACGCGGAGGGCGCCGCACCGGCGGGGACCGGCGAAACGCCAACCGTCACGGACACACCCGAGCAGGACCAGGACCCCACCCGGCCCCCGGCCCCCCGCACCGCCCCCTCCGGCCTCCCCTGGGGCATCGCGACCCTCGCGGCGGGCCTCGCCGTGGAGGCCTACGCGAGCCGCACGACCCAGAACCGGACCGTCGAACTTCCCGGCGGCCTCACCACCGCCACCCCCGCCGTCCTCGTCGGCCTCGCCCTGAGCGTCCTCGGTCTGGCCCTCGCCGCCCCCGCCCTCACCCATCTCACCGGCCGCCTGCTCCAGTCCGCCGGCCCCGGCGCCCTGCGCCTCCTGGCGGGCCGCGTCCTCATGGAGGAGGCCACCCGCATCGGCCGCCCCCTCGGCATCGTCTGCGCCGTCACCTCCGCCGCGTACGCCATGACCACCCTGTACGACCCCTCGGAGCCCTCCTTCGGGCCCCTCGCCACCCTCGGCACGCTGCTGGTCGCCGGCTGCACCCTCGCCACCCTCCTGACGGCCGCCGTGGAGGCCAGACAGGCCCGGGCCGACACCACGGCTGCCCTGGTCCGCCTCGGCGCCCCCGCCACGATGCTCCGCACCGCCGCCGCCCTGCGCGCCGCCGCCCTGCTGACCCTCTTCACCCCCCTGACCCTGCTGGTGGCCGAACTCGCGGCACTCCCCCTCACCCGCTGAGCGCACCCGGCAAACGAATCTCCCTGCCACCGATGAGTTCCGCCGAGACCCCCGGTCTACCCCACCGAACAGCACACCCCGCCCGATGGGAGAGACCAGCATGTACCAGCAGATGATCTTCGTGAACCTGGCCACCGACGACGTCGACGCGTCGAAGAAGTTCTTCACGGAGCTCGGCTACACGATCAACCCCCAGTTCAGCGGCGACGACTGCGCCTGCGTCGTGATCAGCGACACCATCGTGACGATGCTGCTCAGCAAGCAGCGCTACGCCGACTTCACCAAGAAGGAGATCGCGGACTCGACGCGGACCAGCGAGGTGCTGATCTGTCTGAGCGCCGAGAGCCGCGAGAAGGTCGACGAGCTGGTCGAGAAGGCCGTCGCCGCGGGCGGCAGGGCCAACGACGACGTCCAGGACCACGGTTACATGTACGGCCGCTCCTTCGACGACCTCGACGGCCACTCCTGGGAGGTCGTGTGGATGGACCCGGCGGCGGTCCAGAGCTGAACGCACGGGGTGCCTAGCATGGGCCCGTGCAGACGAGCCCGGCCCATGCGGCCCACCACGACGAGCGCGAGATCGAGACGCTCGAGGATTTCGACGCGACGGTCTCGGCCCGCGGCACCCTCGCCGGCCACCGCGTACAGGGCGTGGATCTGACGGACCGGACAAGGGAGTTGCTGACCACGGACACCGCGGGCGCGGTCTTC
The DNA here is from genome assembly GCF_040612015.1 of Streptomyces sp. NPDC006476. NCBI lineage: Bacteria > Bacillati > Actinomycetota > Actinomycetes > Kitasatosporales > Streptomycetaceae > Streptomyces > Streptomyces sp. NPDC006476. The sequence continues at coordinate 27,017 of NZ_JBEXPK010000066.1, forward strand.
TTGGGCTGCCGGATGCGGGCGGACGCCGAGCAGAAGATCCGGGCCGACGGCGCCCTGGTCTTCCCCCCGGTCCCGCATCTCCCGTTCGATCCCTACCGCGGCCGCCTCTACACCGCCGACGAGCTGTTCGCCTCCCTGGACAAGGGCTACGAGCAGACACCCGACGCCCTCGCCTACGCCTGGTTCCAGCGCACCAAGGCGGACGGCGACATATACGCCTCGATGCTGCGCGCCGTCCACGACGACTCCGTCTCCGACGCCCTGGACGAACTCCTGCGCGGCGCCCGGGTGGTGGGCGTGATGGGCGGCCACGCGATGGCACGCGGCACGAAGGCGTACGCCGGTGCCGCGCGCCTCGGCCGGGAGCTGAGCCGCGCCGGGCTGACCGTGGCAACCGGCGGCGGCCCGGGCGCGATGGAGGCGGCGAACCTGGGCGCGTACGCGGCGCCGTACGAGGACGCGATGCTGGACGAGGCGTGCGAACTCCTCGGCGAGGCACCCTCGTTCACCCCCTCGATCACCGCGTGGGCGCGGGCCGCCTTCGAGGTGCGCTCCCGCTGGCCGAAAGGCAACCACTCCATCGGCATCCCCACCTGGTTCTACGGCCACGAGCCGCCGAATCCCTTCGCCTCGCACATCGCCAAGTACTTCGCCAACGCCACCCGCGAGGACGGACTGCTGGCCCGGTGCAACGCGGGCGTGGTGTTCCTGCCGGGCGCGGCCGGGACCGTACAGGAGATCTTCGACAACGCGACGCCCAACTACTACGAGTCGCGCGGCGAGCCGACGCCGATGGTGCTCGTCGACCGGGAGCACTGGACGGAGCGGCTGCCGGCGTGGCCCCTCTTGCGGTCACTCGCCCGGGAACGCTCGATGGAGTCCCGTATCGCCCTCGTTGACCGGATCGAGGACGCCCCTGACGCGTTGAAACATGTCGGTGGTTAATGAGAAGGTAAAGTCAACGCCCCGGGTGGGCATATGCGTTGACACTCCTTATGAAACACTTATAGACCTGTGAGCCTCCTGGGGAGAGTGAAGCCTCACCTCACTGTTGCCTCACTTCTCTTACAACCCCCCTCAGTTGCATATCCCCGTGAAGGGCAAAAGTGACCACATCTCGCCGTACCGCCCGACGTTCCGTGCAGATCCTGGGCGTCGCCGCGGCCTCGACAGCGCTCGCCATGAGTGCCGCGGGCTCCGCGCTCGCGTGCAACATCAGGGACTTCTCCGCCGAAGCTTCCTGCAACGGCAGCAAGGGCGTCATCACCGTCACCGACAAGGACGCCTCCGGCCAGACTGCCACGATCACCGTGTTCCTCGAGGGTCCGGCCGGCAACGAGACTCCGGTCGGTCAGCCGCAGACCGTCAAGGGCTCGGCCGCGGGCACGGCTGTCACGTTCGACGAGGACTGGAAGCCGAACGCGGAGTACCGCGTCCGCGTCACGGTCGACACCGAAAAGTTCAAGTTCGACAAGGACATCAAGCCGAACCTGACCACGCCGTCCGAGGGTTGCTCGAAGGGCGAGACCACGGCGCCGGCCACCACGGCGCCCGCCACGACTCCCCCGGCCACCACCCCGGCCTCGGAGTCCCCGACCCCGACCGCGTCGGCCTCGGACAGCACCGCTCCAGCGACCACGTCGTCCAACGCCCCGTCCCCGGCGGCCGGTGACTCCAACCTCGCCGAGACCGGTGCGAACTCCAACACCGGCCTGATCGCCGGTGTCGCGGGCGCCCTCGTCGTCGTCGGCGGCGGTGCCGTCTTCTTCGGCATGCGTCGTCGTGGGGCCAACAGCGGCCGCTGACGCCTCACCAGCACCATCGCGAAGGCCCGTCCCCGTATCCCCGGGGGACGGGCCTTCGTCCTTCAGCCGAACGTCGCCCGTTCCAGCCAGAATTCGAGCAACTGCCGGTCACCGAGGACCTCCAACCCGGGGCCGTCCAGCGGCAGTCGGCGGTAGAAGGCGAGGAGCAGGGAGGTGAGCGGGCCGCGCAGAGCGACATCGGCCTTCTCGTGCCCGCGGCGCCAGGTGACGCCCTGCTCGGTCCCTTCCACCAGCCACTCGGCGCGCAACTCGGGTGCCGTGTCGGTCGCGTGCAGGTGCAGGCTGCGCCCGGCGGCGAGCGGCCGTTCCATCTCCCTGCGCTCGCCCACCAGCCCCACGAGCTGCAACCACTCGTCGATCGCGTCAGCGGCGATGTCGGGCGCGACCTCGTAGGGCAGTCCGGCGGCCAGCGTGGCGTCCGCGCGGTGGACGGTGATCTCGTGGGTCATCCGGCGCGCCCAGAAGCCGGAGCCGAGCATTCCGGCCCACGACCACACCTTGGCGTCCGGACCGGCCTCCCGGAGCGCGCGGACGACCAGTTCACCGGCCTCCGCGAGCCAGGCGTCGAGTTCGGCGGCGTCGCCCGTGGTCTCCGGGCCGTCGCCGCGGGGAACGTCCTCGTCCGGGACATCCTCCTCGGACCGGGTCCTGACCAGCACCTCCACCCAGCGCAGCACCCCGCCCATATGCAGGACGAGCTGTTCCAGGGTCCAGTCGGGGCAGGTGGGCACCTTCGCGGACAGATCGGCGCCGGAGGTCACCACGGTCCTCAACTCGGCCACCTGGTGGGCTATCTCGTCGCAGTAGCGGTCGTACGCAAGCAAGGTCATGGGCCGCACCCTATGCACGAACCGATCAGCCGAGCACCACGATTTCCGCAGCGTCGAACTCCACCCCGACCGCGTCTCCGACCTCCGGCGCCTCCCGCAGCGCGCATGCCGCCTCCAGGCGGGGCGCGTCCTCGGGCTGGAGATGTACGGCGACATGGGTGCCCTTGAAGGTGCGGGCGGCGACCGTGCAGCGCAGGCCCTCGTCGGCGGGGACGAGCCGGACGCCGGCGGGGCGGACCAGGAGAGCGCGGGTGCCCTGGGGGGCGTCCTCGGGCACCGGGACCTTGCCCCAGGGCGTGTCCGCGGCCTCCCCCGCGACCGTGCCCTCGACCACGTTCTCGAAGCCGAGGAACCGGGCCACGAACTCGTCAGCCGGCCGCTGCCAGACCTCCAGCGGCGTACCGGACTGGGCGATCCGTCCGTCCCGCATCACCACGACCCGGTCGGCGAGCGCGAAGGCCTCGCCCTGGTCGTGCGTCACGGCGAGCACGGTGGTGCCCAACCGGCCGAACAGCTCCCGGAGTTCGACGACCAGCCGCTCCCGCAGCGAGCGGTCGAGCTGACCGAGCGGCTCGTCCAGCATCAGCAGCCGCGGCCGGGGCGCGAGGGCCCGGGCGAGCGCCACGCGCTGCTGCTCACCGCCGGACAGTGCGCCCACGGCCCGCCGCTCGGCGCCGGGCAGCCCGACGAGATCCAGCAACTCCCGCACGCGTTCCTGCTGTTCGCTTCTCGGCGCCCCGTGCATCCGCAGGCCGAAGGCGACGTTGCCGCCCACGTCCCGCTGCGGGAAGAGCTGGTGGTCCTGGAACATCAGGCCGACCCCACGCTTGTGCGCGGGCACACCGGCCTGGTCGCGGCCGTCGAGCAACACCCGCCCGGCGTCCAGCGGTTGCAGCCCGGCCACCGCCCGCAGCAGCGTGGACTTGCCGCTGCCGCTGGGCCCGAGCACGCACACCACCTCGTGCTCGGCGACCTCGAGGCCGACGGCGTCGAGCACGGCCCGCGCGCCGAAGCGGACGGTGGCCTCTTCCAGGCTCAGCAGCATCTAGAACTCCCCGGTCCGGTCGGTACGGAGCCGCTCGAGCACCAGCAGCGCCACCGCGCACACCACCATCAGGATCGTCGAAAGGGCCATCGCCTGGCCGTAGTTGAGGTCGCCGGGCCGCCCGAGCAGCCGCGCCACGGCGACCGGCAGGGTCGGGTTGTCTGGTCGTGCGATGAACACGGTCGCCCCGAACTCCCCCAGCGACACGGCGAAGGCGAACCCGGCCGCGACCAGCAACGCCCGCCGCACCAGGGGCAGATCGACCTCCCGCCACACCCGCCAGGGCGAGGCCCCGAGCACGGCCGCCGCCTCCCGCAGCCGGGCGTCCACGGCCCGCAGCACCGGCAGCATGGTCCGCACGACGAACGGCACGCCCACCAGTGCCTGTGCGAGCGGCACCAGGATCCAGGACTGGCGCAGGTCCAGCGGGGGCTTGTCGAGGGCGATCAGGAAGCCGAAACCGACAGTCACCGCGGAGACGCCGAGCGGCAGCATCAGCAGCGCGTCGAAGCCGCGCACCAGTCGTCCGGCGTCCCGGCGGGCGAGGGCCGCGGCGGCCAGAGCGCCGATCACGACGGCGATGGCGGTCGCGGCGAGGGCGTACTGCAGCGAGTTGCCGATGGCGTCGATCGGCGGGACGAGGAAGGTGTCGCCGGCCTCGCTCGTCAGCGCCCGGTAGTAGCGGAAGTCCGGCGCGTCCAGCGACCGTTGCACCAGCACGGCGAGCGGCAGCAGGAGCAGGACGGCGACGGTGACGAGGACACCGGCCAGCAGCGCCCACTGGCCCGCCCCGCGCGGCCGCCGGGCCGTCACGGACGCGTCCACGAGCCGCAGGGCGCTCTCCCGCCGCCGTACCGTCCAGGCGTGCACGGCGAGGATCGCGCCGACGGCCACGAACTGGACGATCGTGAGCACGGCGGCCGTGGACAGGTCGAAGATCTCGGAGGTCTGCCGGTAGATCTCGACTTCCAGGGTGGAGAAGGTGGGGCCGCCGAGGATCTGGACGACGCCGAAGGAGGTGAAGGTGAAGAGGAACACCATCAGCGCGGCGGCGGCCACGGCGGGCGCGAGGGCGGGCAGGGTGACCCTGCGCCAGGCGCGCAGCGGGGACGCGCCCAGCATCCGCGCGGCCTCCTCCTGCCGCAGGTCCAGTTGCGCCCACAGCCCGCCCACGGTCCGTACGACGACCGCGTAGTTGAAGAAGACGTGCGCCAGCAGGATGGCCCACACGGTCGTGTCCAGCCGTACGCCCCACCACTCGTCGAGCAGTCCGCCGCGTCCGACGAGCGCGAGGAAGGCGGTTCCGACGACGACCGTCGGCAGGACGAAGGGGACGGTGACGACGGCCCGCAGCACCTGTCGGCCCGGGAATTCGAAGCGCGCGAAGACGTAGGCGCCGGGGAGGGCGACCAGGAGGGTGAGCGCTGTTGAGGCGAGCGCCTGCCAGGTGGTGAACCACAGGACGTGCCGGATGTCGGACTGGGTGACGACGTCCGCGATCCGCCCGAACCGCCACACCCCGTCGACCTTCAGCCCGCGCGCGACGATCGCGGCGACGGGCCAGGCGAAGAACAGCGCGAAGAACGCGACGGGCAGGGCTAGCAGCCCGAGCCGCGCCGCGTTCCCGCGTCGGACCCTGGCCCTGGAGGGGCGGGTTACTACTTCAGTACGAGTGACGTCCACGACTTGACCCACTGGTCACGGTTGGCGGCAATCTTCGCGGGCGCCATCGTCTCGGGGTCCTTGGCGGCGGGACCGTACTCGGTGAACTCCTTGGGCACCGCGGCCCCTTCGATCACCGGGTAGACGAACATGTTGAGCGGCATGTCCTCCTGGAACTCCTTGGTCACCAGGAAGTCGATGAACGCCTTGCCGCCCTTGCTGTTGTCCGCGTTGCTGAGCAGTCCCGCGTACTCGATCTGCCGGAAGCAGGTGCCGTACGACACTCCGGTCGGCGCGGTCTTCGGCCTCGGGTCGGCGTAGACGACCTCCGCGGGCGGCGAGGAGGCGTAGGAGACGACGAGCGGCCGGTCGCCCTTGGCCTTCTTGCCGCCGGCCGAGCCGGAGAACTCCTCGTTGTAGGCCTGCTCCCAGCCGTCGACGACCTTGACGCCGTTGGCCTTGAGCTTCTTCCAGTAGCCCTGCCAGCCGTCGTCGCCGTACTTCGCCGCGGAGCCGAGCAGGAAGCCGAGGCCGGGCGAGGAGGTGGCGGCGTTCTCGGTGACGAGGAGGTTCTTGTACTCGGGCTTGACCAGGTCGTCGAAGGACTGCGGCGGGGTCAGCCTGTGCTTGCTGAAGTAGGCCTTGTCGTAGTTGACGCAGATGTCGCCGGAGTCGATGGGCGTGACCCGGTGCTTGTCCTGGTCCACCCGGTACTGCGGCTTGATCCCCTCGGAGCCCTTCGCCTCGTACGACTGGAACAGTCCGTTGTCGAGGGCCCGGGAGAGCAGGGTGTTGTCGACGCCGAAGAAGACGTCGCCCTGGGGGTTGTCCTTCGTCAGGATGGCCTTGTTGACGGCCTGCCCGGCGTCACCGTCCTTGAGGACGTGGACCTTGTAGCCGGACTGCTTCTCGAAGTCGGCGAGGACGCTCTTCGAGACGGCCCACGAGTCGTGGCTGACCAGGGTGACGGTCTTGGAGTCGGTGGAGGAACCGCCGCCTGAGGAGCCGCACGCGGACAGCGTGAGCATGCCGAGGCCGACGACGGCAGCACAGTACTTCTTGGTGTTCACGGTGATGACCGAACTTCCTACCCAGAATGACCTGGGCGAGGTTCAGAGGGTCTGCGGCCCGATTGCCGCACTCTCAGCGCTGTGGCGCTCCCCTGTCGGATATGAAGGTGTACGTACGGCCAAAGGTTACCGCTCGGTGGCCGCCAGCTGTCCACAGGCCCCGTCGATCTCCTGACCGCGGGTGTCCCGGATGGTCACCGGTACACCGTGCGCGGCGATGGCCTCGACGAAGGCCTTCTCGTCCTCGGGCCGGGAGGCGGTCCACTTCGAGCCCGGGGTCGGGTTCAGCGGAATGAGATTGACGTGCACGGGTTTGCCCTTGAGCAGCCGCCCGAGCCGGTCACCCCGCCACGCCTGGTCATTGATGTCGCGGATGAGCGCGTACTCGATGCTCAGCCGCCGCCCGCTCTTCTCCACGTACTCGAACCCGGCGTCGAGCACCTCCCCCACCTTCCAGCGCGTGTTCACGGGGACGAGGGTGTCACGCAGCTCGTCGTCGGGGGCGTGCAGCGAGATCGCGAGCCGGCACTTGAAGCCCTCGTCGGCGAAGCGGTGGATGGCGGGCACGAGCCCGACCGTCGACACGGTGATCCCGCGCTGCGAAAGCCCGAGTCCGTCGGGGGCGGGGTCGGTGAGCGCGCGAATGGCTCCGACCACCCGCTTGTAGTTGGCGAGCGGCTCCCCCATCCCCATGAAGACGATGTTGGACAGCCGCGCGGGCCCGCCCGGGACCTCTCCGTCCCTCAGCGCCCGCATCCCGTCCACGATCTGGTGCACGATCTCGGCGGTCGACAGATTCCGGTCCAGCCCGGCCTGCCCGGTGGCGCAGAACGGGCAGTTCATCCCGCACCCCGCCTGCGAGCTGATGCACATGGTCACCCGGTCCGGGTACCGCATCAGCACCGACTCGACGAGCGTCCCGTCGAACAGCCGCCACAGGGTCTTACGCGTCGTCCCCTGGTCGGTCGACAGATGCCGTACGACGGTCATCAGCTCGGGAAGCAGCGCCTCCCGCAGCTTGGGACGCGCCGCGGCCGGGATGTCGGTCCACTCCGCGGGGTCGTGCGCGTACCGCGCGAAGTAGTGCTGCGACAGCTGCTTGGCACGAAACGGCTTCTCCCCGACCTCGGCAACGACCTCCTTGCGCTCGGCAGGAGTGAGATCGGCAAGATGCCGCGGCGGCTTCTGAGCTCCGCGGGGGGCGACGAAAGTAAGTTCTCCGGGCTTAGGCATGGCCCAACCAGTGTCGCAGATCCAATCGGGTGACCCGGGACAGCTGAGGTGTAGCCCGCTCCACCTGAGATACGGGCGCGGCTTCCCTGGTCGTGGAGATCTCACATCGAACCGGCCCGAAGCCTTCTCAGGCCGCGGCGAGCGGACCCTCGCGGACCGGCGACTCCATCGGCACCATCGGCACCATCGGCACCATCGGCACCATCGGCACCATCGAGATGAACCTCGACAGGATCGGTGACGACACGGGCGAGGGCAAGGTCGACAAGGCGGTGAACGACCTGGACCGGGCCCTCGCCGACTACAACAGGGCCGTCCTCGCCGGCGAGGACCCGGACTCGCGTGCGATTGACAAGGCGGCCGACGAGCTGAACGACGTCTGCGCCTCGTAGCGAGGGCCGGGAAGCGACGCTAGGACGTGTGCTCCAGGCGGTCCTTGAGCAGGCGTTCGTTGCGCGGCAGTTCCTTGCGGACCTGAGGGCGGACGACGAGGGGCAGCAGGACCTTGCCGAGGCCGTGGCCCTCGAAGTCGAGGTCCATGGTCACCCGGGACCGGCGGCCGTCGTCGATCGACTCCACCGCGCCGTGGAACTCGCCCCTGATGGGACCGTCGACACCGCGCACGGTGAAGCTGTGCGGCGGGTCGTACTCCGTGTACTCCATGGTCATCGGCATCTCCCGGCGCCCGATGCGCCGGGTGACCCGGACCTGGGATCCGGTGTGCAGCGGGCCCTCGTCGAGCCGCTCCGCGGAGACCGCGCTCAGCTGCCACTCCGGCATGTGGGAGGGATCGATGACGTACGCCCAGACGTCCTCGGGAGTGCGGTCGACGTCGATCTCTTCATGGAAGGCGGACATGACGCCCTCCTTTCAGGGGATCCCCTTTGAGGGCTTACACCGGGATCGTCCCACTCGACCGACGGCCACGCCATCGAGCGAGCGGGACACCCGAATCCTTCAGCCGGCCACCCGAACCCTTCAGCCGGCCAACCCCTCAGCCGGACCCCACGAACAGCACCATCAGCAGCCACACCACCGGCGCGGTCGGCAGCAGGGAGTCCAGGCGGTCCATGATGCCGCCGTGTCCCGGCAGCAGCGTGCCCATGTCCTTGATGCCCAGGTCCCGCTTGATCATCGACTCGCCGAGGTCGCCCAGCGTGGCGCTGGCCGCGACGGCGAGACCCAGCAGCAGGCCCTGCCACCAGGCACCGTCGTCGATCAGGAACTGCATGCAGAGCGCGCCCGCCACCATCGCGAAGGTCACCGCGCCCAGCAGACCCTCACGCGTCTTGCCGGGGCTGATGCGCGGCGCGAGCTTGTGCTTGCCGAAGCGCCAGCCGACGGCGTACGCGCCCGTGTCGCTGACGACCGTGAGGAGTAGGAAGGTCAGGACGCGCCACGGCCCGTCGTCCGCCGCGAGCATGAGCGCCACGAACGTCGCCAGGAACGGCACGTAGAACGCCGCGAAGACGCCCGCCGTGACGTCCCGGAGATAGTTCTCCGGCGGTGCGGTCATGCGCCAGACGAGGACGGCGAGTGCCGTCAGCGCCATGGCGACCCACGCACCCTCGGCCCCGCGCACGTATCCGGCGACGACCATCGCCGCGCCGCCGAGCGCCAGCGGAACCAGCGGCGCCTTGATGTCCTTGCGCTCGGCGAGCCTGCTGGTCAGCTCCCACAGGCCGACGACCACGGCGACCGCGACCACGCCCACGAAGACGGCCTTGACGACGAAGAGCGACGCGATGATCACCACGCCGAGCCCGACGCCGACGCCTATGGCCGCGCTCAGATCGCGCCCAGCGCTCTTCTTCTGCGGCTGGGGCGCCGACTGCGAGGCGTCGGGCATGGGCTCCGGATTCTGCTGCACCGCCAGGGGCGGCGGTGCCTGCGGCGTCTCGTCGCGGAACAGGGGGCCGCTCAGCCGTGCGGCCCCCCGGTCGTCATCCTGGTCTCCGCCGTACGCGGGTACCTCGGGCACGATGGGCATGGGGCGAGTCTGCTGCGCCTCAGGCGCATCGTACGTGGGACCCGCCGGGGCAGCCCCCTGGACAGGCCCCTGGTCGGACGGCCCCCAGTACCCGTTGTGTGGCGGCGCTCCCCAGGAAGAGTCGTTCATCAGACCTCGAGCAGCTCCGCTTCCTTGTGCTTGAGGAGCTCGTCCACCTGGGCCACGTACTTGTGCGTGGTGTCGTCGAGCTCCTTCTCGGCGCGGCGGCCCTCGTCCTCGCCGATGTCGCCGTCCTTGACGGCCTTGTCGAGGGCGTCCTTGGCCTTCCGGCGCACGGAGCGGATGGACACACGCGCGTCCTCGGCCTTGCCCTTGGCGACCTTGATGTAGTCGCGGCGGCGCTCCTCGGTCAGCTCGGGGAACACCACCCGGATGATGTTGCCGTCATTGCTCGGGTTGACGCCCAGGTCGGAGTCGCGGATGGCCTGCTCGATGTTGCGCAGGGCCGTCTTGTCGAACGGGGTCACGACCGCCATGCGCGGCTCCGGCACGGAGAACGAAGCCAGCTGGTTGATCGGCGTCGGCGCGCCGTAGTAGTCGGCCACGATCTTGTTGAACATCGCCGGGTGCGCACGACCGGTGCGGATCGCGGCGAAGTCCTCCTTGGCGACCACGACGGCCTTCTCCATCTTCTCCTCGGCCTCGAGGAGGGTCTCTTCGATCACCACTTGCTCCTGCGTGTCTTGAGTAAGGCCCGGCTGCGGTTCCTGTGGGGGCGGCGGCCGGCTGCGTCGCGTCTTCTTCCTGCACGGTTCCCGACCTGCGGGACATTGTCCATCCCCCGGTCAGGGTCCGTCGGTGTTGCTGTCAGTCCCGGTTGTCCTGGTCACCCACCAGCGTGCCGATCTTCTCACCCTTGACGGCGCGGGCGATATTGCCCTCGGTCAGGAGCTCGAAGACAAGGATCGGGAGCTTGTTGTCGCGGCACAGCGTGATGGCGGTGGCGTCGGCGACCTTGAGGTCGCGGGTGATGACCTCGCCGTAGCCGAGGGAGTCGAACTTCACGGCGTCCGGGTTGCGCTTGGGGTCGGAGTCGTAGACCCCGTCCACGCCGTTCTTGCCCATCAGCAGCGCCTCGGCGTCGATCTCCAGGGCGCGCTGGGCGGCGGTGGTGTCCGTGGAGAAGTACGGCATGCCCATACCGGCGCCGAAGATGACCACGCGGCCCTTCTCCAGGTGACGCACGGCCCGCAGCGGAATGTACGGCTCGGCGACCTGGCCCATGGTGATGGCGGTCTGCACCCGGCTGTCGATGCCCTCCTTCTCCAGGAAGTCCTGGAGGGCGAGGCAGTTCATCACGGTGCCGAGCATGCCCATGTAGTCCGAGCGGGCCCGGTCCATGCCGCGCTGCTGCAGCTCCGCGCCGCGGAAGAAGTTGCCACCGCCGATGACGACCGCGACCTGCGCTCCGTCGCGGACGACGGCCGCGATCTCACGGGCGATCTTGTGCACCACGTCGGGGTCCACGCCCAGGCCCCCGCCACCGGAGAAGGCCTCTCCGGACAGCTTCAGCAGAAACCGGCCGGGTACTTTGCCGTCGTCGCTCTTCTGGGGCTTGGTGGTCATGGAGATCCCGCCTCTTTCACCTGTTGCACATACGAAGAAGGCCATTGCCGCTGGGGTTTGGCTCCCGTGCTCGGCAATGGCCTCCTCGTCAGATCCGCTGTCGTCCGTCACCCGCTGACAACTGCGTACGACCCTATCGGGGTCGTACGCCGATCGCGGTACGGACTCAGATGCCGACCTTGATGCGCGTGAAGCGCTTCAGGGTGACACCGGCCTCGTCCAGGACCTTCTGGACGGACTTCTTCGCGTCGAGCGCGTACGGCTGACCGAGCACCGTGGCGTCCTTGAAGAAGCCGTTGAGACGACCCTCGACGATCTTGGCGATCGCGGCCTCGGGCTTGCCCTCGGCGCGGGTGGTCTCCTCGGCGATGCGGCGCTCGGACTCGACGACCTCGGCCGGCACGTCATCCTTGGAGAGGTACTTCGGCGCGAAGGCGGCGATGTGCTGGGCGATGCCGCGGGCGACCTCGGCGTTCGGCTTGTCCAGCTCGACGAGGACACCGATCTGCGGGGGCAGGTCGGGCATCGTGCGGTGCATGTACGCGGTCACGTAGCCGTCGGCGAACTGCGCGAAGCGGTCCAGGACGATCTTCTCACCGAGGTTGGCGTTGGCCTCGTCCACGAACGCCTGGACGGTCTTGCCGGCCTCGATCTCGGAGCCCAGCAGGGCCTCGAGGTCGGCCGGGGAGGTCTTGGCGACGTGCTCGGCGATCGCGTTGGCGACGGCCTGGAACTTCTCGCCCTTGGCGACGAAGTCCGTCTCGCACTTCAGCTCGACGAGGACGCCGGAGGAGTTGTCGTCGGCGATGATGGAGACCACGGCGCCGTTCTCGGCGGAGCGGCCCTCGCGCTTGGCGACGCCCTTCTGGCCCTTGATGCGCAGCGCCTCGACGGCCTTCTCGACGTTGCCCTCGGCCTCGTCCAGCGCCTTCTTGCAGTCCATCATGCCGGCGCCGGTGAGCTCACGAAGCTTCTTGACGTCGGCGGCGGTGTAGTTCGCCATGAGTCTGTGAATCTTTCTCGAAGTCTGGAAGATCGAAGATCTACGGGTCTACGGCCCTCATGTAGCGGGGGCCGCCGACTCTCCGCTGACCTACGGGTGAACGGCGGGGGCGACCCGGATGTCGCCGCCCCCGCCGTCAACGCTGACTGATCAGGCCTGCTCGGCGTCCGCGGCCGGGGCCTCGGCAGCCGGAGCCTCGGCAGCCGGAGCCTCGGCAGCCTCGGCCGCGGGGGCCTCGGCGGCAGGAGCCTCAGCGGCGGCCTCGGCCGGCTTCTCGGCCTCGTCCGCCTTCTTCTCACCCTCGAGCAGGTCGCGCTCCCACTCGGCGAGCGGCTCGCCCGCGGCCTTCTCCTTGCCCTCGGTGGCGACACCGCTGCGGGCGATGAGGCCCTCGGCGACGGCGTCGGCGATCACACGGGTGAGCAGGGTGACGGAGCGGATCGCGTCGTCGTTGCCCGGGATCTTGTAGTCGACCTCGTCGGGGTCGCAGTTGGTGTCGAGGATCGCGACGACCGGGATGTTGAGCTTCCGGGCCTCACCGACCGCGATGTGCTCCTTCTTGGTGTCCACGATCCAGACGGCGCTGGGCACCTTCTGCATCTCGCGGATACCGCCGAGGGTCTTCTCCAGCTTGGCCTTCTCGCGCGAGAGCACGAGAAGCTCCTTCTTGGTCAGACCGGACGCGGCGACGTCCTCGAAGTCGATCTGCTCGAGCTCCTTGAGGCGCTGCAGACGCTTGTAGACGGTGGAGAAGTTGGTGAGCATGCCGCCCAGCCAGCGCTGGTTGACGTAGGGCATGCCGACGCGGGTGGCCTGCTCGGCGATGGCCTCCTGCGCCTGCTTCTTCGTGCCGACGAACATGACCGTGCCGCCGTGGGCGACGGTCTCCTTGACGAACTCGTAGGCGCGGTCGATGTACGACAGCGACTGGAGCAGGTCGATGATGTAGATGCCGTTGCGCTCGGTGAAGATGAAGCGCTTCATCTTGGGGTTCCAGCGACGGGTCTGGTGACCGAAGTGGACGCCGCTCTCCAGCAGCTCCCGCATCGTGACGACGGCCATGGCCGTATCTCCTTGAATTTCTCGGTTGTCCCGCGGATGCCGTGCGGTATCCGCGCCTGACGCCCGCGTGCGCCGTGCCGCAGAGGACCGAGAGGCGCTGACACCGGCTTGTGATCACCTGGTGTCGGGGCGTGCGAAGTCGACCCGGTGACCCGGATCGCCAGAAGAAGTGTACGGGACCGGCGAGGCACCGGGTGACGCCGCTGTCCACAACCCGGGAGTAGTCCACAGATCCCGCCATGATCGGCGGCTGGTGCGGGACGGTTCCGTCATGCGAGCGAACCGATACCTGCGTCTGACGGTGACGGCTCTCCTGGCACTGACGTGGGCCGTCCTGGCCCCGTGGGCCTGGGCGGAGCCCCCACCGCCCCCGGCCGACCCGCCCCCTGACGTCCCCGCCATCGGCCGCGCCTGGCCGGTGGGCACCCGTCCCACGGTCGTACGGGGCTGGGAGCCCCCGGCGACGGTCTACGGCCGGGGCCACCGCGGCGTGGATCTGGCGGCCCCGGCCGGGACACCAGTCCGCGCGGTGGCAGCCGGCAGGGTGTCCTTCGCGGGCCGGGTGGCGGGGAGGGGAGTCGTGTCGGTGGAGCTGACGGGCACGGACCTGCGCACGACCTACGAACCGGTGATCGCGTCGGTGCAGAAGGGGGACGAGGTCGAGGCCGGCGAGGTGGTGGGGACAGTGGACCCTGCGGGCTCGCACTGCGCGGTCACGTGCGTCCACTGGGGCCTGCTACGGGGCGAGACCTACCTGGACCCGTTGTCCCTACTCCCACCGTGGCTCCTGCACAGGGGCCCATCGAGACTGCTCCCGGTACTCGGGGTTCCGCTGCCTGCGTAGCTTCCGGGGGCAGTCGTGCCGCGCGCGCCTGCGGCCGGCGGGAGCAGACGCACCATGCCTGCCTTCCACCAGCAAGAGGGCATTCGCGCGGCGACCCGCTCAGCCCGCGGGAGCAATTGCGTGGAGCCTGCCTTCGGCCTACGACGCAGCCGCGCAGCGACCTGCCCAGCCCACGGAAGCAATAGCGCCAAGCTCACCTTCGACCAGCGGGCGCAGCCGCCCAACGACCTGCCCAGCCCGCGAGGCCAATCGCGCCGAGCCCGCCTTTCGACCTCCGGGCGCAGCCGCGCAGCGACCCGCTCAGCCCACGGAAGCAATGGCGTGGAGCCTGCCTTCGGCCTACGACGCAGCCGCGCAGCGACCTGCCCAGCCCACGGAAGCAATAGCGCCAGGCTCGCCCTCGACCAACGGGCGCAGCCGCCCAGCGACCTGCCCAGCCCGCGAGGCCAATCGCGCCGAGCCCGCCTTTCGACCTCCGGGCGCAGCCGCGCAGCGACCCGCTCAGGCTCAGCCCGCGAGAGCAGTCGCGCCGCACGCCCTGCCCGCCTCAGCCGCGCGCGCCCCTCAGCACCAACGCCACGGCCGCGTCCGCGATCACCTCGGGAGGCTCTGCCACTCCCAGCTCGATCCGCCGGACCGCCGCGTCGACAACCCCCTGAACCAGCAGCGCGCCCAGCCGGGGCTCGGGGTGTCCCATCTCGCCCAGGGCCTCCACGATCATCGCCACGAGCCCGCCGTGCGCGGCCCGGATCTTCTCCCGGGCCCCCGCGTCCAGCTCGCTCGCGGAGATCGCCACGACCGCCCGGTGCCGCCGGTCCCCCACCAGCTCCAGCTGCCGCCGCACATACGCCTCGACCTTGCCCGCCGCCGACCCGGCCCCCGCCATGGCGGCCTCGACCTCGGCAGCCCAGACCGGGAAGTCGACCGCGCACAGTTCCTCGACGACGGCGGCCCGGGATCGGAAGTACTCGTACACCGACGACCGCGCCAGCCCCGTGCGCTCGGCGAGCGCCGGGAACGTCAGCGCGTCCGTCCCTCCCTCGGACAGCAACGACCGGGCCGCGTCCAGCAGGGCGGCTCGCTGCATCGACCGGTGCTCGGCCACGGAGGCCGCTCGAATCCTTGGCACGTCAACCACTTTACGGACGCGCCACCCCGGACGGGAGTGACTCGCACGGACACGGCCCGCCCCGGCGGAGCCGCCGGACTCACCGCCCGAAGCTCGCGAGCTTCGCCCGCAGCTGCAGCACCGACTTGGTGTGGATCTGGCTGACCCGGCTCTCGGTCACACCCAACACGTTCCCGATCTCGGCGAGCGTGAGTCCCTCGTAGTAGTAGAGGGTGACCACGGTCTTCTCCCGCTCGGGCAAGGTGTTGATCGCCCGCGCCAGGAACCGCCTGAGCTCGCGGTCCTCGGCCACCTCCACGGGGTTGTCCGCGGCGGTGTCCTCCAGCGTGTCCATGACGCTCAGCCCGTCGCCGCCCTCGCCCCCGACGTGCAGCAACTCCTCCAGCGCCACCACGTTCGCCAGCGACAACTGACTGAACACCGCGTGGAGTTCGTCCACCCCGATGCCCATCTCGGCGGCCACCTCGCCCTCAGTCGGCGTCCGCCGCAGTCGCGCCTCCAGCGTCGCGTACGCCCGCTCCACGTTCCGCGCCTTCTGCCGCACCGACCGCGGGATCCAGTCCAGCGCCCGCAGCTCGTCGATCATCGCGCCGCGGATCCGGGTGATCGCGTACGTCTCGAACTTGATCTCCCGGTCGATGTCGAACTTCTCGATCGCGTCGATCAGTCCGAACACGCCCGAGGAGACGAAGTCGGCCTGCTCGACGTTGGGAGGCAGACCGACGCTCACCCGTCCCGCCACGTACTTGACCAGCGGCGAGTAGTGCAGGATCAGCTGCTCCCGCAGCCGTTCGTCCCCCGTGTCCTTGTACGACCGCCACAGTTCGTCGAGCGTCGAGGGAGCGGGCGGCCGCACGCTGCCACCGTCACGGGCGGCTGGGGGGATCGCCGCCCGGTCGGACCCGGAGGTGTGCTGGGGCATTCGTCGCCTTGTGCCGTTCTGCCGTGAAGTGCGTTCCGCGTCGGAACCTCGTGAGCGTAGCGTGACTGAGCTGTCGCGGTCAGCGAACAGTGAGGGGAACGCGCACGCGGACCTGTC
Source organism: Streptomyces sp. NPDC006476 (assembly GCF_040612015.1). NCBI lineage: Bacteria > Bacillati > Actinomycetota > Actinomycetes > Kitasatosporales > Streptomycetaceae > Streptomyces > Streptomyces sp. NPDC006476. Next base: position 43,337 of record NZ_JBEXPK010000066.1, read on the forward strand.
CCGCGGGCCGTCCCACCGGGTCACGACGGTTGCTTTCCGTGATCGCCCGGGACCCCGACCTCCGCTGTTTGCACAGGTGCGGGGCTTCGCCCGGACGGCCGAACACGCTCCGTCAACATCCGCCCCGGCCGTCGCGGACGGAGATCACCGCCTGGCGTGTCAACCTCCAGCCGTCGCCGTGTCGTTCGACGTAACCGAGTGACCGGAGTTCGTACAGTCTCGCGATCGCGTCGTCCCCGGTGGTCTGTGCCCCGCGGGCGACCGCGTCGGCGGAGGCGGCCCCCCGGCCCGGCAGGGCGGCGAGCACCCGTCTGGCGCCCGGCTCCAGCAGATCCCTGGGCAGCACGGGTCCACGCCGCTGGGGTGCCAGCTCCCCCATGTCGCCGACGAGTTCGACGACCTCGGCGGCGTCGGTGACGAGGACGGCGTCGTCGCGCAGCAGTTCGTGCACGCCGGCCGAGAGGCCGCTGGTGGCCGGTCCGGGTACTCCCATCGTGTGGCGTCCGAGCCGTTGTGCGGCCCGTGCGGTGACGAGCGAGCCGCTGCGGTGGGCGGCCTCGACCACCACGGTGCCCGTGGTCAGGGCGGCGATGACCCGGTTGCGGACGATGAATCTGCTGGCCGTCGGATGCTCGCCGAGCGGCAGTTCCCCGACCACGAGTCCCTGCTCGGCGATCCGGTTGAGCAACTCGGTGTGCCCGCGGGGATAGGGCCGGTCGACCCCCGATGCGAGCACGGCCACGGTCGCACCGCCGGCCCCGAGCGCCCCTCGATGAGCGGCCCCGTCCACCCCGTAGGCCCCGCCGGACACGACCACCCACCCGCGCTCGGCGAGCCCGGCGCCGAGTGTGGCGGCCATGTGAGCCCCGTACTCGGTACAGGCCCGCGCCCCTACGACGGCGACGGACCGCAACGCCCACATGCGCAGACTGGGCCTGCCCCGGACCCAGAGGCCCACGGGGCGGGCGTCTCCGAGGTCATCGAGCTGGGCCGACCACTCCGTGTCCCCCGGGATCACGAAGCGGACTCCGGCTTCCCGGGCGAGGCCGAGATCCCGCTCGGCGTCGGCCTCCTGGGCGCGGGTGAGCAGCCCTGCCCAGCGCTTGTCGGTGACCCCGGTGAGCTGCGGCGCCCCTTTCCGCAGCACCCGCGCGGTCTCCACGGCCCCGAGCTCCCGCACCCACCGGCCCGCCACTTCGTCACCGGGTTCCAGGACACGGCTGAGAAAGACACGCGCGAGCCGCTCGTGGTCCGGGGCGCCGTCGGCGGTCACGTCAGCGCCCCGATGGCCATGGGCACGCCCCGAGGAACGCCCGTGCGCAGTTGCAGCGCGAGGGCGACGTCCGTCGCGTCGGGCCGGTCGTGCCCGACCAGGTCGGCGACGGTCCAGGCGACACGCAGGACGCGGTCGAGCCCGCGGGCGGTCAGCACGCCCCGCTCCAGATTGCGTTCGGCCTCGTCCATCGCCCCGCTCACGGCGTGCCACCGGCTGCGCAGCTCCCGGCCGGGGACCTCGCTGTTGGTGCGCCACGGGGTGCCCGCGAGCCGCGCCGCCGCGCGCTCCCTCGCCACCCGCACCCGCTCGGCGACCGTCGCCGTGGACTCGCCCCGCGCGCCGAGCTGCGTGAGTTCGGCGCGCGTGACCCGGTCCACCTCGACCCGGAGGTCGACCCGGTCCAGCAGTGGCCCGGACAGTCGCGCCTGGTAGCGGCGGATCGCCGAGGGCGGACACTCGCAGAAGTCGTCCGTCTGGGAGAAGCGCCCACAGGGGCAGGGGTTGGCGGCGAGCACCATCAGGAACTTCGCCGGGAAGCGCACCACGCCCGCGCTGCGGGCGATCACCACATGACCGGCTTCCAGCGGCTGGCGCAGTGCGTCAAGGGCGTGACTGCTGAACTCCGGCGTCTCGTCCAGGGACGAGACGTGCAAAACAAGTGGCTACTACCGGTGAGAACCGAGCGTGACTACGCCGCCGGCGTCTCCGCCCATGGGTCGGGCTTCCAC
>NZ_JBEXPK010000067.1:0-42217 GCF_040612015.1 Streptomyces sp. NPDC006476
CCGTCTTCCAGTTCCTGCTCAACTCCTCCGGCGCGATCGCCCTGTTCGTGTGGCTGGTGATCTGCTTCTCGCAGCTGCGGATGCGCAGGATCATCGAGCGGGAGACGCCGGAGAAGCTCGTCGTCCGCATGTGGCTCTACCCCTACCTGACCTGGGCCACCATCGCGCTGATCACCTTCGTCCTGGGCTACATGCTCACCGACACAGCCGACGGCGGCGGACGCGACCAGGTGGTCCTGTCCACCCTGGTGGCCATCGGCGTGGTCGCCGTCGCGCTGGTCCGCGAGCGAGTGGGGCGGAACAGTACGCATGAAGTCACCCCGTCCTAGGGACCGGGCTCTGTAGGGCGACAGCCTGCCCTCGACCGGCGGCGGTGGTGCGCTCCTCCCGCACCGCCGCCGCCCCATACGGCCCGGACCGCTGATGCAGAACCGCACCCGGGACCGCTTTGCTTCCTGCGCATCGCGTGCCGATCAGCCAGCAAGTCTTGCCCGAGTCCCCACTCTCCTAGGTTGCCCCGCATGCCATTCCTGTCGACTCGCCGCAAGGCCTCCCGCATCGTCCTGGAGCTTGACGACGTGCACCTTGGGAAGCTTCTCAAGTCGCTGCGCACCACGACGCGATCGGGCGCGATCGCGAGCACGGATCTGCGCGTGGTGCAGATCGCCGACTTCCTGAAGCACCACTCCCAGGACTGGGACCGCCACACGTTCCGTCTGGCAGTCTTGGCGCACTTCCTGGCGGATACGCCGGTGCCCTCGAGGTGGGCTGAGCGGGAGCCGGACAGCGCCACTGCCCTTGTTTTGCATGCCTGGTCCGAGGTCTTCCGGGCGCGTGCAACGGGGAATGCGGAAGGTGCCTCGCGCGCAAGCACGAACTGCCTGCGCGCTGCGGATCTCGCCCCGCTGGACCCCACCCCGTGGATCGTTCTGCTGGAGATAGCGCGCCTGGAGCGCCACCGCGCAGCTGAAACCTTCTACGTCTGGAACGAGCTACTGCTCCGCGACCGCTGGAACCGCGATGCCTACCTGAGCATGATGCGCTACCTGACTCCGGACGAGGCTGGTTCGCGACTGCAGGTACTGGAGTTCGTCGACTCCCTCCGGTCACGCATGCCCGCCAATGCGCCCTGCGCGGCGACGGAACTCACCTCCCAAGTGCTGCACTATCAATCGATCCGGACCCGGGGAGGAGTGGAGGGTCTCATGGCACGCAGCTACTGGACCGATGTATATGTCACAGCAGCGCTCGACCGCGCCTCGCAGCACTGGACACAGCCCTCGTTCCTCAGCCATGCAGCCGCGCTTGCCGACCTCAACACGCTCGCCTACGCGCTGATGTCCGCCGATCGCCACCGCGAGGCCCTTCCCGTCTTCCGGTCCATCGGCGGTGCGGTCACCACCTGGCCCTGGCGGTTCGAAGGAGACCCGCTGACCGCGTTCCAACGGGCGCAGGCCCGTGCCGAAGCCGGCCGGTGACACCATCCGGAGATCTTTGACGCTGCGGGTTCCTCGTGATACTCGCCGCATTCCTGGTGCCCCATGGCGACAAGCGACGCCGACCGTGGACGCGGCAAACGCAGCGCCGTTGCGAAGTGGGGAACTTCCCCCGACACCTTCTCCTGCCCCGGGGCAGGCTCCATCAAGTTCCGTGATTGCGTGGAGGGTTGGCGATCCTGGATGGTGGTTGTGTTCCGTTACCTCGCTTCCGGTAATAGCGATGACGACCCTCACCTCACGGCTCGCCTGCAGGCGAAATCCAAGCGGTTGGAGAGGTACGCGCGCCTACCGGAGCCGGTGTACGACATGGGCGCCCCCGAGTTCGAGGAATACATCGCCGCTCTGTGCCGCCGTGACGGCTGCATCGACGTGCAGCGGGTCAGGGGCGACCACACGGGCGGCCAGATGACCGGCTACCTGCCGGACGGCCGGAAGGCTGCCGTGAAGTGGCAACGAGAGTGCGAGGACAGCTCTGTACACACCCACCGCCTCCGAACGTTCGATGACGCCGCTCGCGCGGGGCTTGGTGCCGAGGTGACCATCTTCATCGTCCTCGGGCCGCTCGACAAACGCGAGTACAGGATCGCCGCTCGCCGTCGCTTGACACTGATCGACGTCGACCGGCTTGAGTCCTGGATGACGGGCACCACCTTGAGTGCGCTACTGGTACCGGAGAACGGCAGGCCGGGCACGAACGGCAAGAGCGCCCACGACTGACAGGGCACGGTGGTCAGCCGCGAAACGATGGCCCGCGAAGCGTGTCCAGCACAAGCTCGGCCCTCTGCGGTCTGAATCCGAACTGCAGCCACGGCAGTTGTGCCTACCAGGGGTACCGGGATGATCCACTGAAAGAGCGCAGAAATGAGCAGGAGTGGAACGGAGTTGGGGGCGGATGATGTCTGTGACGACCTTCGTTTTGTCGCTGCGTGCGGAGAGACCGGAGAGCAGCTGTGAGTGATGGCCGTACAGAGCTTTCCGTTTCCCCGGACAAGAGCCGGTTCGGGCGCGTGGCACTGGCAATCGTGCCGGCGGTCATCGTGCCGGGTATCAGCATGGTCCGCCTGCTCGCGGGCGGTCGCGGCACCAGTGAGGGACTCGGGCCGATGGCGGCACCCGCGGCCATCACCCTCATCGCGCTCCCCTTCCTGTGGTACGTGGCCTATGCGGTCCTGCACACCGTGAACACGTATGTGGCACTCGTGGACGGCGCCGTCCTGGTGCGCAACTGGGCGCGTCGGCTGACCGTCATCGAAGGGCCCGGCTTCGTGGCCCGGACCCACATCAACTCCAGCGGCATCGCCGGCGCGGTGCTCGTCGTGGGTGACGACCGCGCCGCTGTCATGCTCAATCCCCGCCAGTGGCGTGAGACCGAACTCGACAAGGTGTGGCGTAAGGCGGCTCTTCAGCAGCAGTTCGGAGGTACGCCGACCCCACGTGAACTTCGCAAGCGTTACCCGACTCTCCGGATACCTCTGTACATCCGGTATCCCGGCATCGTCTACACCTTCTGGACCCTCCTCGTCTTTCTCTACATCGGAGTGGTGGTCAACGTCTTCGCCCGCATCTGAGGGTGCGGCGAACCGGACGCCAACGAGGTGTGTGAAGGCCACTGATTCCCTCGCCGTGTGACAGAACCGTCTCCGAGATCACGGGGGATCTTCAGTCGAGGGCGCCTTCGGGGCCGCCGGCGAGGATGTCGTTGGCAGGAGGGGAGTCTTCGTAGTGGTCGCTTCAGGCGTAGTAGAGGGCGAAGCACTTGCTGATGGTCACGCCGTAGCGCAGGCGCATCAGATTGACCTCCTCGCCGCCGGCCAGTTCCATCTCCACGTAGGCGAAGGCGCCGCGGCAGCGGACGTGCAGCCGCCTCAGCTGCGGCCCAGCAGTGCGGGCGTGCTCGCCAAGGCGCTGCTCGAGCGAGAGTCGGGTGGACTCAGGAGGTGGGGACACGGCAGTCATCCTGCCCGACGGTCCGGGACCGGACACGGCAAGCTATGGCCTGTCGTGATCCACTTCTCCCGATCGGCGCTTGTCCCATGCCTGTTGCTCCGGCCTGCCCGATATTTCTGGCCTCCCCCGAGCGTGAGCGGCTGAAGAGGATGGCCCACGGTCACAAGACCGAGTACCGGATGCGCATGCGCGCGCAGGTCGTGCTGCACGCGGCCAGGGGCCGCTCCAACGCGCGCATTGCCCGGGAAACGGGGCTGCACCTGGACACCGTGCGCACTTGGCGGGGCCGGTTCGCCGAGCAGGGCTTGCCCGGTCTGGCTGACCGTAAGCGCCCTTGCCGACCGCGGGCCTTCACCGCAGTGCAGACCGCCCAGGTCAAGGCTCTGGCCTGCCAACTACCCGCCGAGACCGGCGTGCCTTTATCCCGCTAGTCGTGCGCGGAACTTGCCCGCGAGGCCATGAACTGGGGCATCGCCACGTTCGTGTCGGCCTCCACCGTGCGCCGCTGGCTGGCCGAGGATGCGCTCAAGCCCTGGCAGTACCGCTCCTGAATCTTCATCACCGCCCCGATTCGGCAGCTCAACTCAATCTGAAACGATCAGTAAGTCGCTCACGTCCACGGCTCCACGGCCACCACGGCGTCCACCGGGATCGGTCCGTACACGTGCGGGAACTCCTCGCCGCCGGGCTCGGGGGCCTCGTACTTCACCGGTATGCCGAGCCGCTCCGGGTCCACGACCAGGACCACCAGGTCGTCCAGACCGTCGTAGAAGCGGGCCGTGCCCGGGAGTTGGGCGCGGGTGGAGAAGTGGATGAAGCCCTCCTCCTGAAGGGTCCGGCCGCGCGTCGAGATCTCGTACGTGCCCTTCGCGCGGGCGGCTTCCCACAGGGAGCGTTCGGTGAGGTGCAGTATGTGGTCGGTCATGGGGATCACGCTACGGCCTCAGACGTGCGGCCCGCCCCTGCAGATAGCGCTGCTCGGGAAGGCTCAGGGTGGCCGCGGCGGCCGATTCGTAGGCGGCCCGGGCCCCGTCGTACGCGCCGGCCCGCTCCAGGAGGTGCCCGCGCACGGCGTCCAGGCGGTGGCCCAACCCTGGCTCCAGCAGGGCAAGTTCCGCGAGGCCCGCCTCGGGCCCGTCGACCATCGCGAGGGCGACGGCGCGGTTGAGGCGTTCGACGGGGCCCGGGACCTGGCGGACCAGCACCTCGTACAGCCCGAGGATCTCCCGCCAGTCGGTGGCCCGCGCGGACGGCGCCTCGTCGTGCACGGCCGCGATGGCGGCCCGGAGCCCGTAGGGGCCAGCCGGCCCCCGGGACAGCGCCCGCGTCACCAGCGCCACGCCCTCCTCGATCGCCGCCTTGTCCCAGCGGTCGCGGTCCTGCTCGTCGAGCGGGATCAGCTCGCCGTGCGGTCCGGTACGGGCGTCGCGCCGGGCGTCGGTGAGCAGCATCAGCGCCAGCAGGCCGGCCACCTCACCGTCGTCGGGCAGGAGCCGGTGGACGGTGCGGGTCAGCCGGATCGCCTCGCCGGCCAGGTCTCGGCGTTGCAGGCTGGTGCCGGACGTGGCGGTGTACCCCTCGTTGAAGATCAGGTACAGGGTGTGCAGCACGGCGGGCAGCCGCTTCGCCCAGTTCTCCGGGCGCCCGAACCGCACGCCCCGCACCTTCTGCTTGGCCCGGCTGATCCGCTGGGCCATGGTCGCCTCGGGCACGAGATACGCGCGGGCGATCTCCGCCGTCGTCAGGCCGCCGACCGCGCGCAGGGTGAGCGCGATCTGGGCGGGTGGGGTCAGGTCCGGGTGGCAGCACAGGAAGAGCAGGCTGAGGGTGTCGTCCTCGCGGGGTGCGCGGTCCGGGCCGGGCGCCAGGGGCGCGTTCAGCGCCACCGCCCGCTCCTCCCGCGCCCGCCGCGCCTCCTCCGAGCGCAGGGCGTCCGTCAGCCGCCGCGATGCCACCTTGATGAGCCAGCCGCGCGGGTTGTCCGGAATCCCCGCCGAAGGCCACTGCCCGGCCGCAGCGAGCAGCGCCTCCTGTACGGCGTCCTCGGCCGCGGCGAAGTGGCCGTACCGTCTGACCAGCGCGCCGAGGACCTGCGGCGCGTGCAGCCGCAGCAGGTCCTCGGTCTCGGCGGTGGGACGCACGGCGGCTCAGACGTCCGCGGAACCGCTGTCGATGGGCCGGATCACCACGGGGTACCTGCGGGCCCCGGGGGGCTGGGGGCACTCGAGGACGCGCTCGGCGATCTCGGTGACCCGCTCCAGGCTCGCGCAGTCGAGGACCCAGTAGCCGGCCAGCAGTTCCTTGGTCTCGCCGTAGGGCCCGTCGGTGATCACCGGCTTCCCGTCGTCGCCCGGGCCGACCAGCCGGGTCCTCGCCGGCTCGACCAGACCCTGTCCGTCGATCAGCTCGCCGGTCTCGGCGAGGTCGTCGTTGAGGGCGCCCATGAAGGCGTACATCGCCTGGACGTCCTCCTGGCTCCAGGCCGGGGAGGTGGCGTTGGCCTTGCCGCGCATGCCCTCGTAGTCCGCCTGCGTGCACTGCACCATGACCAGGTACTTCATGACTCTGCTCCTTCGGCTCGGGCCGCCCGTGGGGGCGGCTCTCACGGGGGACGTCGGAGCCGGGCCGGACTTCTCGACACGGGGCCGGATGATTTTTACGGGACTCCCCGCGCGGTCTGTGCGCGGTGGGTGCGGTCTTCAGGACTCCTCCGCGGCCGGCCGCTCCCGCTCCCCGTCCCGCTCACCGCTCCGGGGAACGTACGCCTCGCACTCGGCATTGCGGCACGGGCCCGGCCCCCAGACCGGGACCCAGGCGCCGAGTGTCTTGTGGCGCCTGACCACCGTCTCCACGGGCTGCCCGCACCGGGGACAGACGTGTTCCGAGCCGTCCATGCCCTCAGGTTAGGCCGCTCACCGCTTGCGCGCGCACGTACGGACGAGCACCCCGCTCAGGCCCGGGGTTCGCGCCACATCGGCCACATGTGGGGGCCGTCGGGGAGGGTGAGGGGTTCGCCGGCGGGTTCGAAGCCGAGGCGTTCGTACAGGGCGCGGCTGCGGTCGCTGCTGGCCTCCAGGTAGGCGGGCAGGCCCTCGCGGTCGCAGCGGTCGAGGACGTGCCGGATGAGGGCCGAGCCGAGGCCCTCGCCCTGCCGCTTCGGGGTGACGCCGATCATCCACAGGTATTCGTGGGCGCGGCCCGTGGGGTGGATGTCCTGGGTGAGCCGGCCGATCAGCTCGACGCGCTCGTTGTCCGGGTCGACGGCGGCGCGGAGCTGGGCGGGGCCGTCCTCGTCGGCGTCTTCGGCGTGCGGATCGGCGGGCATCGGCAGCCAGAGCGCGCAGGCGGCGGCGTCCTCGGTGAGATCGACGTAGCCCTCGGCGAGGACCAGGTCGGTGAAGGCGGCCATCAGCCCTGGGTGCCGCGCACGGCGGTGCTCCGCGCCGGGGAAGACCCAGTTGCTGACCGGATCGTCCTGGAACGCCTCGTCCAGCAGCCGTACGACCGTCTCGCGATCGTCCGCGCCCGCCGCCCGGATCACCACACCCATGTGCCGTCCCCTCGTCTCAACCGACCTCGAACGTAAGGGGGTTGAGCCTATCCGGAACGTACGAAGCGGCGGGGCCCGCACACCGTGGGGATGTGCGGGACCCGCCTTCGCCGGAGCCTCGGCGGCCGGGCGGGGTCAGGAGCCGCGCGGCCGCCCCGGTGGGCTCCGGGGTCTGGGTGGGCGCCGGGCTCAGCTGCTGCGCCGGGTCACGAACTCCGCCAGCGCGAGCAGTCCGCCCGCCGCGTCCGGATCGGGGATCGCGCGGGACAGCTCCTGCACCGCGCGGGCCATCCGGTCGGCCGCCTGGACCTGCGCCCAGTCCCGGCCACCGGCCCGCTCGACGGCGAGCACGGTCCGCTCCAGGTCCTCCTTCTCGTACGGCGCCTCGTACAGCTCGGCCAGCTCGACCGCCGCCGGGGTGCCCGAGGTGAGCGCGGCGACCACCGGGAGGGACTTCTTGCGGGCCGCGAGATCGGCGCCGGCCGGCTTGCCGGTGCGGCTCGGATCACCCCATATGCCGATCACGTCGTCGATGAGCTGGAAGGCCAGCCCGGCCTGCCGGCCGAACGCGTCCAGCGCCTCGACGTCCTCCCGCGCCGCGCCCGCGTACAGCGCGCCCAATGCGCAGGCGCACCCCAGCAGCGCGCCCGTCTTGGCCTCGGCCATGGTCAGCACCTCCTCGAGGGTGACCTCCCCGGGGTGGCGGCGCTCCATCGCCGTGTCCGCGTGCTGCCCGGCACACAGCTGAACGACACAGGCCGCGACCCGGGCCGCGGCCGCCCCGGACGCCGGGTGCGGGTCCTCGGCGAGCAGCCCGAGGGCCAGCGCCTGCAGGGCGTCACCGGCGAGGATCGCGTCGGCGTCGCCGAACACGGTCCAGGCGGTGGGCCGGTGACGGCGGGTGGTGTCGCGGTCCATCACGTCGTCGTGCAGCAGCGTGAAGTTGTGCACCAGCTCCACCGCCGCGGCCGCCCGCACCGCCGCCGTGTCCGCCCCCGGTCCGCCGAGCACGGCGGCCGCGGTGAGGACGAGCGCGGGGCGTATCGCCTTGCCCGCGTTGCCCGCCGCCGGTGTCCCGTCAGCGTGCTCCCAGCCGAAGTGGTAGAGCGCGATGCGCCGCAGGGAGCCGGGCAGGGAGTCGATGGCGCCGCGCAGGACGGGGTCGACGGCCGCCCGGGCGCGCTCCAGGATCGCCGTCGCCGCGGCCCCGTCGAACCCTCCCCCGCCCTCGCGGCCCTCCCTCCGCCCGGCGGGGTGCCGCTTCGCCTCCGCCAGGAACTCGGCCATGGGGTCCCCCTCGGTCAGTCCGCGGACGGTGGCGCTTCCGCTCGGGCCGGTCGCGTACGACCGGGATCTACCCCGGCCGGGCTGCGGGGACACGGCTCCCCGGTGGAGAAACGTCACCTCCAGCGGCCGATCTCGATGTTCTCCAGGACCCCGAGCGCGTCCGGCACCAGGACCGCGGCCGAGTAGTACGCCGTCACGAGGTACTTGATGATCGCCTGCTCGTTGATGCCCATGAACCGGACGGACAGGCTCGGCTCGATCTCGTCCGGGATGCCCGCCTGCTGCAGCCCGATCACGCCCTGCTCGGCCTCGCCCGTGCGCATGGCGATGATCGAGGACGTACGGGCCTCGGTGACCGGGATCTTGTTGCAGGGGTAGATCGGCACGCCCCGCCAGGTCGGGATGCGGTTGCCGGCCACCTCGATGGTCTCGGGGACGAGCCCGCGCTTGTTGAGCTCGCGGCCGATCGCGGAGATCGCGCGCGGGTGGGCGAGCAGCAGCTTGGTGCCGCGCCGCCGGCTGAGCAGCTCGTCCAGGTCGTCGGGGCTGGGCACACCGTCGTGCGGCTGGAGCCGCTGGTCGTACTCGCAGTTGTGCAGCAGCCCGAACTCGCGGTTGTTGACCAGCTCGTGCTCCTGGCGCTCCTTCAACGCCTCCACGGTGAGCCGCAGTTGCTGCTCGGTCTGGTTCATCGGCTGGTTGTAGAGGTCGGCGACGCGCGAGTGGATGCGCAGCACGGTCTGGGCGATGCTCAGTTCGTACTCGCGGGGCCTGGCGTCGTAGTCGACGAAGGTGTGCGGGATGTCCGGTTCGCCGCTGTGGCCGGCGGCGAGGTCGACGGCCTTCTCGCCGTACTTGTTGGTGTGCTGCTCGGGGATCGAGCGCACGTGCTGGAGGTGCTCGCGCAGGGAGTCGGAGCGCTCCGCGACCAGTTCGACGTCCTGCCGGGAGAGGGTCAGCACCGTGCACGCGGTGGCCGCGCGGACCGTGCACTCCCAGATGGCGTCCGGGCTGAGCAGTGCCGCGTCGCCGAAGTAGGCGCCGTCGGCGAGCACGCCGAGGACCGCGTCGTCGCCGTAGGGACCCGTGCCGACCTTCTCCACCCTGCCGTGCGCCAGCAGATGGACCTCATCGGTCGCGCCGCCGAAGGAGGCGATCACCGAGCCCGGCGCGAACTCCTGCTGCCGGCAGCGCTGGGCCAGCTCCGAGAGCACCTCGTCGTCCTCGTAGTCGCGCAGCGCGGGCAGTTCGCCCAGCTCCGCTGGGATGACCTCCACGCGGTCGCCGGTCTTCACGAACGTGATGCGGCCGTCCCCCACCGCGTACGTCAGGCGCCGGTTCACCCGGTACGTGCCGCCCTGGACGTTGACCCAGGGCAGCATGCGCAGCAGCCAGCGGGAGCTGATCTCCTGCATCTGGGGCGCGGACTTGGTCGTGGTGGCCAGGTTCCGCGCGGCGGCCGTGGCGAGACTCTGCTGCGGCTTGCCCTGTTCCGAACGGACCTCTTCGCCTACCGACATATGAGAATTGCCCTCCCGGTCATGCGGCGGCACGGTCGGAGCCGCCGCATTGCGATCTGCACGGAGCAGCCTTCCATCACGGAGCGTGCCGGTGCTATTACACGAAAGAGCGGGGTTGGATCTTCGGATCGATGGGCACAAAGGAGGCTTTCGTCCAGCAGCCCGACACGCGGAATGGCCGGATCCGTTCGATAGCCGCGAGCGCGATGTGTAATCGCGCACTCACTTTAGGTAAGAGGCTCTGGCACGGGCGATCGCGTCGGGCGGTCGTCGGCACGGCACGTACGAAGGAGGCGGCCATGGCCTCACCCATGTCCGCGGGCGCTTTTCGGGCGGGGCTCCTGGCGGAGGGCCTCACCGTCGTCGAGGTCGGCGACTGGGAACATCACAACCGCAATCACAAGGGTCCGTGGGGCCCGGTGCACGGGGTGGTGATCCACCACACGGCCACCAGCGGCAGCGAGCACACGGTCGAGCTCTGCCGGGACGGCTACGCCGGCCTGCCCGGCCCTCTCTGCCACGGGGTCATCACCAAGGACGGCACGGTCCACCTCGTCGGTTACGGCCGCGCCAACCACGCGGGCCTGGGCGACGACGACGTGCTGCGCGCGGTGATCGCCGAGAAGGCGCTGCCGCCCGACAACGAGGCGAACACCGACGGCAACCGCCACTTCTACGGCTTCGAGTGCGAGAACCTCGGCGACGGGCACGATCCCTGGCCCCCGGCCCAGCTGGAGGCCATCGAGAAGGCGGCGGCAGCGGTGTGCCGGCACCACGGCTGGACGGAACGCTCGGTGATCGGCCACCTGGAGTGGCAGCCGGGCAAGGTGGACCCGCGCGGCTTCACGATGGCGTGGCTGCGCGAGCGCATCCGGGACCGCCTGAAGTGACGCACCGGGTCACAATGGTGCCGTGACCGGCCTCGACACCCTGCGACCACGCCTCCCTTCCCCTCTGCAGGAGCTGTCGGACCCCCGTTTCGACCGCCGTGGTCTGCGTCTTCTCCTCAAGCGGGACGACCTCATCCACCCGGAGCTGATCGGCAACAAGTGGCGCAAGCTCGTGCCGAACATCGAGGCCTGCGGCGGCCGGCCGCTCGTCACCTTCGGCGGGGCCTACTCCAACCACCTGCGGGCCACGGCGGCCGCCGGGCGGCTCCTCGGGCTGCCCACCGTCGGCGTGGTCCGCGGGCAGGAACTGGCCACCCGGCCCCTCAACGCCTCGCTCGCCCGGTGCGCGGCCGACGGCATGCGGCTGCACTTCGTCGACCGCTCGACGTACCGCCGCAAGACCGAACCGGACGTCCTCGCGCGCGTGCTGCGCGCGGCGGGCGCGGAGAACGCGTACGTGGTCCCGGAGGGCGGCAGCAACGCGGAGGCGGTGCGCGGCTGCCGGGCCCTGGGCGAGGAGCTGCGCGGGCAGGCGGACGTGGTCGCCCTGGCCTGCGGCACCGGCGGCACCCTGGCGGGCCTGGCCGCAGGCCTGTCCCCCGCCCAGCGCGCCCTCGGCATACCCGTTCTCAAAGGCGGCTTCCTCACCGACGACATAAGAGTCCTCCAGCAGCGGTCCTTCGGCGGCCCCCGCGGCGACTGGACCCTGGACGAACGCTTCCACTTCGGCGGCTACGCGCGCGTGCCCCCTGAACTCGACACCTTCGCCGAGGACTTCCAGGAACGTCACGGCGTGGCGGTGGAGCGCCTGTATGTCGCCAAGTTGCTTCATGGACTTGTCGCCCTGGCGGAGGAGGGGGCGTTCCCGCGCGGGACGACGATCGCGGCCGTGATCACCGGGCGGCCCCTTCCGTAGCGTCCGTCTACGCCGTCTCCCGATAGGCCGCCGCCTCCTCCAGGTCCAGGCGCCGCAGCAGGGTGCGCAGCATCTCGTCGTCGATGTAGCGGCCGTCGCGCAGCCGTACGAACATCGCGCGTTCGGCGCCGATCATCTCCCGCGACAGGCGGCGGTAGGTGTCGTCGACGGACTCGCCGGTGACCGGGTTGGTCTGGCCCAGGCGCTCCCACACGGCGTTGCGGCGGCGCTCCAGGACCTGGCGGAGGCGGTCGGCGAGGGGCGGCGGGAGGGTGTTGCGCTCGTCGGTGAGCAGTTCGTCCAGGCGTTGCTCGGCGACCCGGGAGGCCTGGGCCTGGGCGCTGGCCTCGGCGAGGGTCTCGGCCTGTGCGTCCTTGGCGGGGAAGCGCACCAGGCGGATCAGCGGGGCCAGGGTGAGGCCCTGCACCACCAGGGTCCCGATGACCGTCGTGAAGGTCAGGAAGAGGATCAGGTTGCGCTGCGGGAAGGGGCCGCCGTCGTGCACGGTGAGCGGGATCGAGAAGGCGATGGCCAGCGAGACGACACCGCGCATCGCCGCCCAGGAGGTGACGATCGGGCCTCTCCAGGTGGGGTTGTCCTCGCGTTCCCTGATCCGCGAGGACAGCATGCGGGGCACGAAGGTCCCCGGATACACCCAGACGAACCGGGCCAGGACGACCACCAGGAAGACGGCGAGCGCGTACCAGGCGGCGTCGACACCCCGGTAGTCCCCGAGGCCCTTGAGCACGACCGGCAACTGCAGCCCGATGAGCGCGAAGACCGCCGACTCCAGGACGAACGCGACCACCTTCCACACCGCCTCCTCCTGGAGCCGGGTGGCGAAGTCGACCTCCCACGCCCGGTGCCCGATGTAGAGGGCGACGACCACGACCGCGAGCACACCGGAGGCGTGCACCTGCTCGGCGACGGCGTAGGCGACGAAGGGGATCAGCAGCGACATGGTGTTCTGCAGCAGCGCCTCCTTCACATGCGTGCGCAGCCAGTGGATCGGCGCCATCAGCACCAGCCCGACCACCACACCGCCGACCGCCGCCAGGAGGAACTCGCCGATCCCGCCGATCCAGGAGGCGCCCTCACCGACGGCGGCCGCGACGGCCACCCGGTAGGCGGTGATCGCGGTCGCGTCGTTCAGCAGGGACTCGCCCTGCAGGATCGTGGTGATCCGGGAGGGCAGCCCGACCCGCCGGGCGACCGCGGCCGCCGCGACCGCGTCCGTCGGCGCCACGACCGCCCCCAGCACCAGCGCCGCGGGCAGCGGCAGCCCCGGTACGACGAGATAGGCGACCCAGCCGACGACGAACGTGGCGAACAGCACGTACCCCACCGACAGCAGCGCCACCGGCCGCACGTTGCTGCGCAGGTCGAGGTACGAGCTCTCGACCGCCTCCTTGTGCAGCAGCGGCGGCAGCACCAGCGGGAGCACGATGTCCGGATCGAGCGTGTAGTCGGGCACCCCCGGCACGTACGACACCACCAGCCCCACCGCCACCAGCCACAGCGGCGCCGGCACCGGAGTGCGGCGCGCGGCCGCGGCGACCGCGGTGCTGCCCGCCACCAGCAACAGCAGTGGCATCACGTCCATCGTCCTCGCCCACCCTCGTTTTTCCGCGCGGCCCTCCGCACGGGCGTCGTAATCTGGCAATCATGAAACAGTGCACGCACGCCGAAGCGCTGCCGCTCCCGGAACCCGGTCCGCTCAGCGAGACGTGCCTGGAGTGTCTGCGCGACGGCACACACCCGGTGCAGCTGCGGCTGTGCCTCACCTGCGGCCACGTCGGCTGCTGCGACTCGTCGCCGAACCGGCACGCGACGGAGCACCACAAGGACTCCGGCCACCCGATCATGCGCACGTTCGAGCCCGGTGAGAACTGGCGTTGGTGCTTCGTCGACCACGTACTTGTGTGACCCTGGACGCCAGGGTTCCAGGACGGTTCGACCGTCTGACGTCTGGGTACGTCAACCCGGCGCGCCTTCTTCCCATTGGGAGCCGCAGACCCCTAGACACGGAGCGTGTCCGCAGGTTTACTGTGAGTGACGGCAAGGGGTCGGGGTCCTGGGGACAGGAAAGTTGAGAGCGCGATAGCGTCACCGCTGAACCACACATCGCGTTACCCCGGGGGGCGACCCTCGGCCCGTAAAGCTTGTACCACCATGGAGGTGAGGGTGTCCCAGATCGCAGGCGAGCCCGCGACCCAGGACTTCGTGGAAGTCCGGCTGCCGGCCGCGGGTGCCTACCTGTCGGTGCTGCGTACGGCCACGGCCGGCCTCGCGGCCCGTTTGGACTTCACCCTCGACGAGATCGAGGACCTGCGCATCGCGGTTGACGAGGCCTGCGCGATCCTGCTGCAGCAGGCCGTGCCCGGCTCGGTGCTCAGCTGTGTCTTCCGGCTCGTCGACGACTCTCTCGAGGTCACCGTCTCGGCCCCGACCACGGACGGTCACGCCCCCTCGCGGGACACCTTCGCCTGGACCGTGCTGTCCGCTCTCGCGGGCAAGGTCTCCTCCGCCGTGGACGAGGACAAAACCGTTTCGATCAGCCTCTACAAACAGCGCGGCGCGGGACCCGGGCCGGCGTGAGGACAGGGGACGGGCCGGTGCGTGACGAAGAGCGCGGCACACGGGAGCTGCCGGCCGAGGGCACAGGCGGGTCTCGCCACACGGGGGAGCCCGTCGGCGACGGGGTCGGCATCGAGGTCACGTCGGGCATGGCCGGCATCCCCGAGCAGGCCCGGCCGCATCCGGAGGAGGACGCCGGCCCCGCGGCGGCGACCGGCCTCCTGGACGACGGCGGCCGGCGGGATCGGGAAGGCGCCGCGCCTGGCACCCCTGCGGACGGGTCGAACGGGATCACCCCGGCCCCGCCGCAGGCGAGGGCTGGGCGAAGGACAACGGGCGGGACGATGAACGAGCACGAGCGAGACGAGCAGCAGGACGCGCAGAGCGTGCAGCAGGCCACGCAGCACGACGCACAGGACCGCAGCGGAGCGCGCGCGATGTTCGTCGAACTGCGCGGGCTGAAGGACGGCAGCCCGGAGTACGCGGAGCTGCGCAACAAGCTGGTCCGTATGCACCTGCCGCTGGTCGAGCACCTCGCGCGCCGCTTCCGCAACCGCGGCGAGCCGCTCGACGACCTCACCCAGGTCGCCACCATCGGCCTGATCAAGTCCGTCGACCGCTTCGACCCGGACCGCGGGGTGGAGTTCTCGACCTACGCGACCCCGACGGTCGTCGGCGAGATCAAGCGCCACTTCCGCGACAAGGGCTGGGCGGTGCGGGTGCCGCGGCGCCTGCAGGAGCTGCGGCTGGCGCTCACGACGGCCACCGCGGAGCTGTCCCAGCAGCACGGCCGCTCCCCGACCGTGCACGAGCTCGCCGAGAAGCTGGCGATCTCGGAGGAGGAGGTCCTGGAGGGCCTGGAGTCGGCCAACGCCTACTCCACGCTGTCCCTGGACGTCCCCGACACCGACGACGAGTCCCCGGCGGTCGCGGACACCTTGGGCGCCGAGGACGAGGCGCTGGAGGGCGTCGAGTACCGAGAGTCGCTCAAGCCGCTGCTGGAGGACCTGCCGCCGAGGGAGAAGCGGATCCTGCTGCTGCGCTTCTTCGGGAACATGACCCAGTCGCAGATCGCGCAGGAGGTCGGCATCTCCCAGATGCACGTCTCCCGCCTGCTGGCCCGCACCCTGGCCCAGTTGCGGGAGAAGCTGCTGGTGGAGGAGTAGCCCTACGGCACTACTGCTTGCCGTCCTGGGTGCGGCCCGGACCCTTGATCCCGAGGGCCTGGGTCGTCACCGGGTTGACCAGCAGCACCAGGGCGACGACGGCGACGACCGCCAGCGCGATCCCGGCGGGGATCGCCACGCTGTCGGCCTGCAGCAGGGTGTAGGCGACCGGCAGCGCCATGACCTGGGTGATGACGGCCGGGCCCCGGCTCCAGCTCCTGCGCGAGAGCAGCCCGCGCGCGGCGAGCAGCGGCAGCAGCGCGAGGACGAGCAGGGTGACGCCACCGGTGACGGCGGAGCCCCGGTCGTCCGGGTCGCCCACGAGGCCCTCCACGAGCATCCAGACGCCCCCGACGGTCAGCGCGAGCCCTTCCAGCCCGGCGAGCGCGGCGGCGTACGTCAGGCGCCGCGGGCGGGGGCCGGTGTCTTCCTCGGTGGCGGGGGTCTTCTCACTGGTCACCCCTGAAGGGTAGCCCTGGGCAGGCCGGTCGGCGCGGGGGCGGGCGAGGGGACGCAGGCCCTCTCGGCGGGGTTGAGCCGGCCCCGGGTGGCGAGACTCACGCCCCCTCCTCTTACCTGATCCCTACCTCGCGCTGTGCCCGGTACCAGGCAGTAGGTACGCTGCAACTCATGCGTGCACTCCTCGTGGTCAACCCGGCGGCAACCACCACCAGCGCACGCAGACGCGATGTGTTGATCCACGCGCTGGCGAGCGAGATGAAGCTCGAGGCGGTCACCACCGAGTACCGCGGCCACGCACGCGACCTGGCCCGGCAGGCGGCCGACAGCGACGACATCGATCTCGTGGTGGCCCTCGGCGGCGACGGCACGGTCAACGAGGTCGTCAACGGTCTGTTGCACGCCGGCCCCCATCCGGACGGCCTGCCCCGCCTCGCCGTGGTCCCGGGCGGCTCCACCAACGTCTTCGCCCGCGCCCTGGGCCTGCCCAACGACGCCGTCGAGGCGACGGGCGCCGTGCTGGACGCCCTGCACCAGGGCAGCGAGCGCGCGGTCGGCATGGGTCTCGCCACGGGGACGCCGGGGACCGAGGACGAGGCGGTGCCCGCGCGCTGGTTCACCTTCTGCGCGGGGCTCGGTTTCGACGCCGGCGTGGTCGGGCGGGTGGAGCAGCAGCGCGAACTGGGCAAGAAGTCCACACACGCCCTTTACCTGCGCCAGGTCGCCCGCCAGTTCCTGCAGGAGCCCCACCGGCGGCACGGCACCATCACGCTGGAGCGGCCCGGCGAGGAACCGGTGACCGATCTGGTGATGTCCATAATCTGCAACACCTCGCCCTGGACGTATCTGGGCAATCGTCCGGTGTACGCGTCACCTAAGGCTTCGTTCGATACCGGGCTCGACGTACTCGGCGTCAGCCGCATGTCCACGGTCACGGCTGCCCGGTATGCCACGCAGTTGCTGACTTCGTCCCCCGAGCGGGGACCCCATGGAAAGCACGTCGTGACCCTGCACGACCTGGACGGGTTCACCTTGCATTCGAAGGCGCCTCTCCCCCTTCAGATGGACGGCGACCACCTCGGACTGCGTACGAGCGTGACGTTCACAGGCGTACGCCGTGCACTGCGTGTGATTGTGTGAGCAGAAGGGGCTAAAGTCCTTTCACTCGAACGTTTAGGCCAGGGTCCACCCCATGGAAGTACGGCTGTGACCTAGTCGACACCGAGGAATCAAAAAAAACTTTCCGGAAGGGGTTGTATCCGCCGCTGAGGTTTGCGAGTCTCTACGTGGCGATCGGGACAGCCCGCAACACCGGCATCCACAGATCACCGGAACCCCTCTTCAATCTCAGGACCACGCCGGGGAGACTCGGCGGTCGGCCCTTCACTTGTTGAGGGATTCGTGAAAGCGTTCACATTCACAAGCACCTGCACGTAATACCAAGGAGAGGTAGCAGCCATGGACTGGCGTCACAACGCCGTTTGCCGCGAGGAAGACCCCGAGCTCTTCTTCCCCATCGGCAACACCGGTCCTGCGCTGCTGCAGATCGAGGAAGCCAAGGCCGTCTGCCGTCGCTGCCCCGTCATGGATCAGTGTCTGCAGTGGGCGCTCGAGTCCGGTCAGGACTCCGGCGTCTGGGGTGGTCTCAGCGAGGACGAGCGCCGCGCCATGAAGCGCCGCGCCGCCCGCAACCGGGCCCGTCAGGCCTCCGCCTGACAACACCCGCCCCGCAAACAGCCTGAGCTTGGCGGCGCGCACAGCGAGTGCGCTTCTCCCGCCCCCGAGCCGCAGCGCGCAGTATCCCCCGGTGCGCCTAGCAATAGAGCAGCAACGAGCGACTGGCCCTGGATCCCCCCGGATCCGGGGCTTTTTGCTGTGCTCACCGCTCGCCGCCCGCCGCCCGCCGCTTACCTCCATGGACTACTTGTGCGCCCGCACCGGTACGTCGAAGATCACCCGGGTCCCCCGCTCCGGCGCCGGCACCATGTCGAACGTACCGCCCAACTCGCCCTCCACCAGGGTCCGTACGATCTGCAGGCCGAGGTTGCCGGCGGTGCGCGGGTCGAAACCCTCGGGCAGGCCGACGCCGTCGTCCTGGACGGTGACCAGGAGGCGGGCCTCCTTGGTGGTGCCGCCACGGACGGCGGAGACCTCGACCGTGCCGGTCTCGCCCTCGCGGAAGCCGTGTTCGAGGGCGTTCTGCAGGACTTCGGTGAGAACCATCGACAGCGGGGTGGCGACCTCGGCGTCCAGGATGCCGAAGCGGCCGATGCGCCGGCCGGTGACCTTGCCCGGCGAGATCTCGGCGACCATCGCGAGCACCCGGTCGGCGATCTCGTCGAACTCCACACGCTCGTCGAGGTTCTGGGAGAGCGTCTCGTGCACGATCGCGATCGACCCGACCCGGCGCACCGCCTCCTCCAGGGCCTCCCGGCCGCGGTCGGACTCGATGCGGCGGGCCTGCAGACGCAACAGGGCCGCCACGGTCTGGAGGTTGTTCTTCACCCGGTGGTGGATCTCCCGGATGGTGGCATCCTTGGTGATCAACTCGCGCTCGCGGCGGCGCAGTTCGGTGACGTCCCGGAGCAGGACCAGCGAACCGATGCGGGTGCCCTTGGGCTTGAGCGGGATCGCGCGGAACTGGATGACCCCGTCGTGGGCCTCGATCTCGAACTCGCGAGGCGCCCAGCCGCTGGCCACCTTGGCGAGCGCCTCGTCCACCGGGCCGCGGGTCGGGGCGAGTTCGGCCGTCGTCCGGCCGAGGTGCTGGCCGACGAGGTCGGAGGCGAGGCCCATGCGGTGGTAGGCGGACAGGGCGTTCGGGGAGGCGTACTGGACGATGCCGTCCGCGTCGAGACGGATCAGGCCGTCGCCCACGCGTGGGGCGGCGTCCATGTCCATCTGCTGGTTCGCGAAGGGGAAGGCGCCGGCCGCGATCATCTGCGCGAGGTCGGAGGCGCTCTGCAGATAGGTCAGTTCGAGCCGGCTCGGGGTGCGCACGGTGAGCAGGTTGGTGTTGCGCGCGATGACACCGAGGACGCGCCCCTCCCGTCGCACCGGGATCGACTCGACCCGGACCGGGACCTCCTCACGCCACTCGGGGTCGCCCTCGCGTACGATCCGGCCCTCGTCGAGCGCCGCGTCCAGCATCGGGCGGCGGCCGCGCGGGACGAGGTGGCCGACCATGTCGTCCTGGTAGGAGGTGGGGCCGGTGTTGGGCCGCATCTGGGCGACGGAGACATACCGGGTGCCGTCGCTGGTGGGCACCCACAGGACGAGGTCGGCGAAGGAGAGGTCGGAGAGCAGCTGCCACTCCGAGACCAGCAGATGGAGCCACTCGAGGTCGGAGTCGTCGAGGGCGGTGTGCTGGCGGACCAGTTCGTTCATGGAGGGCACGGGTGCGAGCGTACCTGGCGGTATGTGGGTGGCCGAAAACCGGCTTGAGAACACCCGCGGGCCGCGGCGCCTGGGAGGGACCCTCAACCCTCCCGGCACCGCAGCCCGGAGCAGCATCGGCCGCGGGGTGTGCGGTCCCGGTCGGCCGAAGGTCGAGGAGCCGGGGCAGTCAGGGCAGAGAGCTCCGGTTCCTCGGTCCGTCCTCCTGTGCGGGGAGGGCGGAAGTCCGATTCAATTGTGGACTAGACCACTACGCGTGTCCATGCGTTGGAGCCTGTTGGTTGTTGTTATTTCCCGACCGGCTCGACGGCTACAGGGACGCCCTGGTGTCCACCACGCAGCCTAACCCGTGTGGGTTCATGTGCGGGGCCAGATGGACATGGCAATTTCAGCGAGGCCTGCCGGCTGCTCCCGGCTCGCCCCGTCCTGCGCCTGTTGCAACATGCCCTGGATCATCGCGCCGTTGTGCCGGGCCAGGGCGCGGGCGTCGGTGGAGGGCGGTGACTCGCCTGCGGTGACGCCGACCCGGATAGGGCTCTCTAACGCGGCGATGCCGGCGTTGCGCCGCGCGCAGGGACTCCTCGGCCTCGGGGGCGGCGCAGTTGGTGGCCGTGCGGGCGGCCCGGCGCCGTGTACGCGGCGGCGGGCCGCCCGCAGCACCCGCGCGACGGCCGCTCGGGGGGGCTCCTCGGCGAGCGCGCGGTCGGTGAAGGCGCCGTGGTGGGCCCGGCAGAGGGTCACGGCCTCGTCGGACAGCGCGCGTTTGTCGCTGAAGGCGGCGTACAGGCTCGGGGCGCCGATGCACATTACGCGGGTGAGGCCGACGACGGAGGTCGCCTCGTAGCCGTGCTCCCAGAAGGCCAGGACGGCCTGCTCCAGGGCGGCTTCGGCACCGGCCCGGGGGCTCTTCTCGTCGCCGCCCACCATGGACGGAACTGTGCGATCAGTGGGTCTCCGTCACCTTCGCCAGGGCGCGGGGCGCGTCCGGGTCCTGGCCGCGGGCGATGGTGACCTCGTAGGCGAGGAGCTGGAGGGGGATGATCTCGAGGATCGGCTGGACCTCCTCGGCGACGCCCTCGGTGGGCAGCACCAGACCGGCCGAGGCCCGCTCGACCTGCTCCCGGGGACCGACCACGAAGAGATCGGCGCCGCGGCCGCGCAGCCGGTCCAGGACCGGCTGGAGGGCCTCGCCGCCCTTGCCGTCGGTGACCACCGCGATGACCGGGGAGACGTTGTCGACCATGGCGAGCGGGCCGTGCAGCAGGTCGGCGCCGGAGTAGGAGAGGGCGGGGATGTAGCTCGTCTCCATCAGCTTCAGCGCCGCCTCCTTGGCCGTGGGATAGCCGTAACCGCGGGAGGTGATGACCATGCGCTCGGCGAAGCGGTAGCGGGCGGCCAGGGAGCGGACCTCGTCCTGCCGGGCGAGCAGTTGCTCGGCGAGGTCCGGGAGCACCTTCGCGGCGCCGCCGTCGCCGCCGCGCAGTCCCTCGACGAAGAGGTAGAGGGCGAGGAGGGAGGCGGTGTACGTCTTGGTCGCCGGGAGCGCCTTCTCCGGTCCGGCCATGATGTCGACGTGGTACTCGGAGACGCCGGCCAGCGGTGAGTCGGGGTTGTTGGTGACGGCGAGGGTGATCGCGCCGGCCTCGCGGGCCGCCCGGGTCGAGGCCACCAGATCAGGGGAGCCGCCGGACTGGCTGACGGTGATCACCAGGACGTCCGCGAGGTCGGGACGGGCGCCGTACGCCGTGGTGGTGGACATCGAGGTCAGTCCGCAGGGCAGGCCGAGGCGGATCTCCAGCAGGTACTTGGCGTACAGGGCGGCGTTGTCGGAGGTGCCGCGCGCGGTCAGCAGGACGAACCGGGGCCTGCGGGCGGCGATCTCCTGGGCCACCTGCCGGATCGCCGGGGCGCCCTCGTCCAGGATCCGCCGCAGTACGGCGGGCTGCTCGGCCATCTCACGGGCCATGATCCGGCCCGGGACGTCGGTCTGCGGCTCCGGTGGCGTGGCGGTCATGGTGGTTCCTCCTGGATCGGGCTGCGCTGCGGTACCCATTGCACTCCCCCGGCCCCCATGGTGCCCGTCCGGCGCGTGAACGGCTCCCGAGCGGGCGGTTTCAGGGTTCGGACGACCTGGGCCGCGGGATCCCGCTCTGTTAGATTGACCCCGCACAGATTGGTCTAAACCACATAGTCCTACACGGTCCTTCAGAACGGCAGGCCCCAGCGTGGAAGTTGTCATCGTTCCGGACGCCAGGTCGGGTGGCGAGCTCGTCGCCGAGGCCATGGCACGGCTGTTGCGACGCAAGCCGAACGCGCTGCTCGGCGTGGCCACGGGGTCGACTCCGCTGCCCGTGTACGAGGCGCTGGCGGCCCGGGTGCGCGCCGGTGCCGTGGACGTCTCACGAGCGCGGATAGCGCAGCTCGACGAGTACGTGGGCCTGCCGGCCGAGCACCCCGAGTCGTACCGTTCCGTGCTCCGGCGCGAGGTGCTGGAGCCGCTCGGCATCGGCATGGAGGCGTTCCTGGGGCCCGACGGGACGGCCGAGGACGTGCAGGGCGCGTGCGAGGCGTACGAGGCGGCGCTGGCGGGGGCCGGGGGCGTGGACCTGCAGT
Organism: Streptomyces sp. NPDC006476; assembly: GCF_040612015.1. NCBI lineage: Bacteria > Bacillati > Actinomycetota > Actinomycetes > Kitasatosporales > Streptomycetaceae > Streptomyces > Streptomyces sp. NPDC006476. The sequence continues at coordinate 21,821 of NZ_JBEXPK010000067.1, forward strand.
TGCTCGGGATCGGGACGGACGGGCACATCGGCTTCAACGAGCCGTGCTCCTCGCTGGCCTCGCGGACGCGGATCAAGACGCTGACCGAGCAGACACGGGTGGACAACGCGCGGTTCTTCGACGGGAACGTCGAGGCGGTGCCGCATCACGTGATCACGCAGGGGATCGGGACGATTCTCGAGGCTCGGCACGTGGTGCTGCTCGCGACGGGGGAAGGGAAGGCGGAGGCGGTCGCCGCGACGGTTGAGGGGCCGCTTGCCTCTGTGTGTCCGGCGTCGGCGTTGCAACTGCATCCGCATGCGACGGTGGTTGTGGATGAGGCTGCGGCGTCGAAGCTGAAGCTGGCGGACTACTTCCGGCACACGTATGTCAACAAGCCGGATTGGCAGGGGATCTGACGGTCTGTTGCGGAGTGCGGGTGGTGGGGGCTGGTCGCGCCCACGTGGCGGAGCCGCAAATCGATACAGCCCCGCGCCCCTGTGGGGCGCGGGGACAACGCTGGACTACTCCCCCGCGATGACCTCCGCCGCCGCTCGGCCGCAGACTCGGGCCGCGCCGTGGGTGGCTATGTGGAGGGTGCCTCGGGGTGGGGCCTGGGGGAGGCCCATTTCGACCACGATGGTGTCGGGCCGGGTGCGCAGGACGGTGTCCAGGGCCCGCCCCATCCAGGGGTGGCGGTGTTCGTCGCGGACCACCGCCACGATCTGACGACGACCGGCCGCCGCCAGGGTGGCCAGGCCGGCGTCCTCTCCGGCGAACGTTCCTGTTTCGGTGCCCGGGAGCAGCCGGGAGAGTTCCGCGCCCACGCCCCACGGGGTCTCCTCACTCACGGCGATGTTGGCGACCGGGGTGAGGGCGGCGACGTAGGGCGGTTCGGTGAGGGGCGTGAAGGGCTGGGCGGACGTCAGTCTGAGGGCGCGGCGGGCCGCGCGCAGGCCCACCTCCTCGTCGGCCGGTGGCCTGGCGTCGGCGTCACCCGCCGCGCTCGTCCAGCGGGCCAGGGCCCGTACCCGTTCCGCTGCGTCCGTCAGGCGGGCCTCGGGGAGTTCGCCGGTGCGGACCGCCGTGACGAGGGCGTCGCGCAGCCGCCGTACCGTCTCGTCGTCGGCGAGGCCGCCGCCCACGCAGATCGCGTCGGCGCCGGCCGCGATGGCCAGGACGCTGCCACGTTCGATGCCGTACGTGGCCGCGATCGCCTGCATCTCCATGCCGTCGGTGACGATCAGGCCGTCGTAGCCGAGTTCGCCGCGCAGCAGCCGGGTCAGGACCGGGCGGGACAGGGTCGCGGGGCGGACCGGGTCGAGGGCCGGGACCAGGATGTGGGCGCTCATGACGGCCCGGGTGCCGGCGGCGAGGGCCGCACGGAACGGGGCGAGTTCGCGGGCCGAGAGCACCTCGGCGGGCACGTCGATGCGCGGGAGCGCGTGGTGGGAGTCGACGGCCGTGTCCCCGTGGCCGGGGAAGTGCTTGGTGCAGGCGGCAACGCCGGCGGACTGCAGGCCGGTGACGTAGGCCGCCGTGTGCCGGGCCACCAGGTCGGTGTCGGCGCCGAAGGAGCGCACGCCGATGACCGGGTTCGCGGGGTTGGAGTTGACGTCGGCGGAGGGGGCCCAGTTGAGGTTCACCCCGCAGGCGGCGAGGCGGCGGCCCAGTTCGGCGGCGACCTGCCGGGTCAGTTCCACGTCGTCGACCGCGCCCAGGGCGTTGTTGCCGGGGAAGGAGGAGCCGGTGCGCACCTCCAGGCGGGTGACGTCACCGCCCTCCTCGTCGACGGCGACGAGCACGTCGTCCCGTTCGGCGCGCAACTGCGCGGTCAGGGCCGCCAGTTGTTCGGTGGAGGCGATGTTGCGGCCGAAGAGGCCGACGGAGGCGAGGCCCTCCCCGATGCGGCGCAGCAGCCAGTCGGGGGCGGTCGTGCCGGTGAAGCCCGGTTGCAGGACCGTGAGGGCGTCGCGGGTCAGGGTGTCGGAGCCGCTGGCGATTGTCGTCATCGGGGGCGTTATCCCTTCACGGCGCCCGCGGTCAGGCCCGCGGCCATCTTGCGCTGGACGAGGAGGAAGAGGGCGACGATCGGCACGGCCATCATGGTGGCGCCGGCCATCATCGGGGCGTACTCGGTGCCGTGTTTGGTGGTGAAGTTGCCGAGCCAGACGGTCGCGGTCTGGTGCTGCTGGCTGAGCAGCATGAGGGCGTAGATGTACTCGTTCCAGGCCTGGATGAAGGCGTAGACCGAGGTGGCGACCATGCCGGGGGCCAGCAGCGGGAAGACCACGCGGATGAAGGCGCCGGTGCGGGAGCAGCCGTCGACCATCGCCGCCTCCTCCAGTTCCCGGGGGATGTTGACGATGAAGCCGCGCAGCGTCCACACCGTGAAGGGGAGGATGAAGGTCAGGTACGTGATGATCAGGCCCGAGAGCTTGTCGTACTGCTCCAGGTCGTTGAGGAGCAGGAAGACCGGGATGATCATGGCCACCAGCGGGACCATCTGGACGGCGAGGATGCCGATGATGACGACCTTGCGGCCGCGGAAGGCGAACCGGGAGATGGCGAGCGCCGCCAGCAGGCCGACGACCATGCCGATCACCACGACGGACAGGGAGACGATCAGGCTGCGGCCGACCGGGCCCCAGAAGTCCGCGATGTCCAGCGCCCGGCGGAAGTTGGCCAGGGTGAAGCCGGTCGGGAAGAGGCTCGGGTCGGGGTCGATGGTGTCCTTGGCCGGCTTGATGGCCGTGTTGAGCATCCAGTAGACGGGGAAGCCGGCGGTCAGGAAGACGAGGAGACCGAGGAGGTTCCAGCCGAGCTTGGACTTGCGGGGCCGCCGCCCCGTGGTGATCGCGCTCATTCCACCTCTCCGATCTTCAGCATCTGGCGCATGTACACGGCGACCACGCCCAGCAGCAACAGCACGGTGATCAGGGCGATCGCGGAGCCCTGCGCGTAGTCGTTGACCTGGAAGGCGCGGTCGTAGGAGTAGGTGGTCAGGAGCTGGAACTCGTCCTCGGGATGGCCGTCGCGCATCACGAAGACCTGCGGGAAGACGCCCATGTCCCAGATGACCGACAGGGTCGTGAGCATCACGATGATCGGCTTGAGGATGGGCAGGGTGACGTACCGGAAGACGCCCCAGGGGCCCGCGCCGTCCAGCCGGGCCGCCTCCTCCAACTCCGCCGGGACCTGGGTGAGTCCGGCGCTGAGGGTGATGACGACGAAGGGTACGGCGCCCCAGACCACGAGCAGCATGATGACGGCCAGGCCCTGCGGGCCGCTCGCGAACCAGTTGTGGCCGATCAGCTGCACCCCGGGCAGCTTGCTGAGCAGCGCGTTGAGGATGCCGTAGTCGCTGTCGAACAGCCACTTGAAGACCGTCGTGGCGACGATGATCGGCATGCCCCAGCTGGCCACCAGCACGATGTTGACCAGTGTCTTCACCCAGCCGGAGACGCGTTGCAGCAGCAGCGCGATCAGCATGCCGAGGACCATCGTGAAGATGACCGACCCGGCGGCGAAGATGATCGTGCGCAGCACGACCTGCCAGAACTGGGTGTCGCCCAGCACCCCGGTGAAGTTGGCGAACCCGACCCACTCGGCCGGCTGGAAGCCCCACAGCTGGGACTGCCCGAACTTCTGGAAGGACAGGGTGACCAGGCGGACCATGGGATAGCCCATGACCAGGGCCAGGATCAGCAGACAGGGGGCGAGCAGCAGCCACGGTGTGGCCGCGCCGCCCGAGATGCGGCCTCTGCGTGGCGCGTTCGGGGCGGACGGTGGTGACGGCGGCGCCTGCCGCGGCGGCGGCACCTTGGCAGGGGTGGTTGTGTCTGCGGCACTCATCGCGCGCTCCTCAGCGGTCCCTCAGGTCCTACGGTCGTACGAGAAGCAGGGCCCCCGCCCCGGACGTTGACCCGGGGTCGAAAGGGCCCTGCCCTCAGGTCACTTGGTGTTGATGACCTTGTCGATCGCGGCGTCCGCGGCCTTCGCGGCGGCCTCGACCGACTGCTTGCCGGTGCCGATGCTCTGCAGCATGGTCTGCAGCACCTGGGCCTTCTCGACCTGGCCCCAGCCGGGCGCCATCGGGACGAACCAGTTGGACTCGGCCGCGGTGGCCGGGACCGCCGTCGCGGGGTCGTTCTTCAGGGTCTGGAGGTCGGTCTTGTTGTTGGGCAGGTTGCCCTTGGCCATCAGGCCCTTCTGACCGGAGGGGCCGGTGAAGGCGTTGATCCACTCGGCGGCGACACCCTGCGCCTTGGACTTGACCGGGATGGCGAGGTCAGAACCGCCCAGGAAGACGGGCAAGTTCTTGCCGGACGGACCCGGCATCACGAAGTTCTCGAGGTTGTTCTTGAGCTTGCCGGTCTTGTCGTTCTTCGGGTCGGCGGAGGTCGCGCCCTCCCAGGCGGCACCGAAGATCATGCCGGACTTGCCCTGGCCGTAGACGATGTAACGGTCGGACTCGTCCTTGGTCTTGTCACCGTGCATGTACTTGTCGATGACGTTCTTGAACTCGGTGAGGCCCTTGATGGACTCCGGCGAGGAGAGGTTGCCCTTCCACTGGCCGCCGTCCTGCTTGGCTATGGAGCCGCCGGCGTCGTAGACGAAGGACATGGCCGCGTACCAGTCACGGGTGGGCTGGTACCAGGCGGAGAACTTGTTGCCCTCCTTGGCCTGCACCTTGTCGAGGGCGGCGGTGAGTTCGGCGTACGTCTTCGGCGTGGACTTCACGCCCACCGAGGCGAAGAGGTCCTTGCGCCAGTTGCCGACCCGGCCGCCCGCGTAGTAGGGAACGCCGTAGGTCTTGCCGTCGTACGTCACCGAGGCCTTCAGGCCGTCCAGCCAGGCGGAGGAGTTGGTGAACTTCGCGGGGTCGACGGGGGCGAAGGCGCCCTTGACCATGTAGCTCAGCATCTCGGTGTTGCCCATCTCGACCACGTCCGGCACCTTGTCGGTGGCCAGGACCGCGTCGAGCTTGGTGTTCTTGTCCGGCCAGCCGTAGTACTCGTGGTTGATCTTGATGCCGGGGTGGGCCTTCTCGACGGCCGCGTCGGCGGCCTTCACGAGGTTCGGCCAGTTGTTCTGGGCGTCGACCGTGAGCCAGACCGTCAGCTCCTTGGCGTCGGAGCCGGACGTCGAGCTCTTGTTGTCGCTTCCCCCACACGCAGCGACCGAGACCATCATGCCCGCGATACCGATCGCGGCTGCCAGCTTGCGCTTCACGCCACCCTCCTCAGGGATGCCCACACCTCCCCGCCCATACGCCGGGACCTGAACCAATGGTGTAGACCAGTACCGGGAGCTTGGACCAGACCACGAAGCCTGTCAAGAGTGCTCGAAAAGGCTCTGACCAGCCGTTATGCGACCTACATATGCAGGAACCTTTAAGTAAGAAGCCAGCGAAAACAGCGGCGGCGGAGTAGTCTCGTCCGCTAGACCACTTGGCTCTGTGGACTAGACCAAAACAGGTGGCGACGGTATACAGAGGGGATCACGACGTGACCCGCGTCCGGAGCCGGGAAGGCAGACCATGAGTACCGACGTCAGCAGTGCGGAGAACGACGGCGGGGCAGGCGTCCGTATCGCGCGCGTGCCCAAGTACTACCGCCTGAAGAAGCACCTGCTGGACATGACGGAGACACAGTCGCCCGGCACACCGGTACCGCCCGAGCGCACCCTCGCCGCCGAGTTCGACACCTCCCGCACCACCGTGCGGCAGGCGCTGCAGGAACTGGTCGTGGAGGGGCGCCTGGAACGCATCCAGGGCAAGGGCACCTTCGTCGCGAAGCCGAAGGTCTCCCAGGCGCTGCAACTGACCTCCTACACCGAGGACATGCGCGCCCAGGGCCTGGAGCCGACCTCGCAGCTGCTGGACATCGGCTACATCACCGCCGACGACCGGCTCGCCGGGCTCCTGGACATCACGGCCGGCGGGCGGGTGCTGCGCATCGAGCGGCTGCGCATGGCCAACGGCGAGCCGATGGCCATCGAGACCACCCACCTCAGCGCCAAGCGCTTCCCGGCCCTGCGCCGGTCCCTGGTCAAGTACACGTCTCTGTACACGGCGTTGGCCGAGGTGTACGACGTCCATCTCGCCGAGGCCGAGGAGACCATCGAGACCTCGCTGGCCACCCCGCGCGAGGCCGGCCTGCTCGGCACCGACGTGGGCCTGCCGATGCTGATGCTCTCCCGCCACTCCCTGGACCGGGACGGACAGCCGGTGGAGTGGGTGCGGTCGGTGTACCGGGGGGACCGGTACAAGTTCGTGGCGCGGCTGAAGAGGCCCGTCGACTGAGGGGAAGGGGGCGGGGGTTCCACCCCCGCCACGGGTCTTCACGGAATCGACATACCGATATCCCGACGCGGTCTTCCACTGCCGTGACGCCGTGACCTACATTGCCTGCGCGTTACACATGTGATCACAGGCGATCGTGAGGGGACGGAGCCGCCGTATGTCCGAAGTACCCGAAGTGAGACCACCGGTGGTGACCCCGGTCCGCGTGATCATCGCCATCTGCCTGCTCGCACCCTTCGTGGCGATGCTGTGGGTCGGGTCCTACGCCAAGACCGACCCGGAGTTCATCGGCATCCCGTTCTTCTACTGGTACCAGATGCTGTGGGTGCTGGTCTCCACGGCGCTGACCATGACCGCGTACAAGCTGTGGCAGCGTGACCAGCGCGCCCGCAAGGGGGGTGCGGGCAAGTGAAGGACGGTGTGAACGGCGTCGCGCTCGGCGTCTTCATCTTCTTCTTCCTGGCCGTCACGGCCATGGGCTTCCTCGCCGCTCGCTGGCGCAAGGCCGAGAACGAGCACAGCCTCGACGAATGGGGCCTGGGCGGACGGTCGTTCGGCACCTGGGTCACCTGGTTCCTGCTCGGCGGCGACCTGTACACGGCGTACACCTTCGTCGCCGTACCGGCGGCGATCTACGCGGCGGGCGCGGCCGGCTTCTTCGCCGTGCCGTACACGATCCTGGTCTACCCGCTGATCTTCACGTTCCTGCCGCGCCTGTGGTCGGTCTCGCACAAGCACGGGTACGTGACGACCTCCGACTTCGTGCGCGGACGCTTCGGCTCCAAGGGCCTGTCGCTGGCGGTGGCGCTGACCGGCATCCTCGCGACGATGCCGTACATCGCGCTCCAACTCGTCGGCATCCAGGCCGTGCTGGACGTCATGGGCGTGGGCGGCGGTGAGAACACCAACTGGTTCGTGAAGGACCTCCCGCTCCTGATCGCCTTCGGTGTGCTCGCGGCCTACACCTACTCCTCCGGCCTTCGGGCCCCCGCCCTGATCGCGTTCGTGAAGGACACGCTGATCTACATCGTCATCGCGGTGGCGATCATCTACATCCCGATCAAGCTGGGCGGCTTCGACGACATCTTCGCCAAGGCGGGCCACGCGTTCGCGCAGACCAACCCGGCGACGGGCAAGCCGCGCGGCGCCCTGGCACCGGCCGAGCCCGCCCAATGGACGTACGCCACCCTGGCGTTGGGCTCGGCGCTCGCACTGTTCATGTACCCGCACTCGATCACCGCGACGCTCTCCTCCAAGAGCCGCGAGGTGATCCGCCGCAACACCACGATCCTGCCGCTGTACTCGCTGATGCTCGGCCTGCTCGCGCTGCTGGGCTTCATGGCCATCGCGGCCGGGGTCAAGGTCACCAACGGCCAGCTGGCGATCCCGCAGCTCTTCGAGAACATGTTCCCGAGCTGGTTCGCCGGGGTGGCCTTCGCGGCGATCGGCATAGGCGCGCTGGTCCCGGCGGCCATCATGTCCATCGCGGCCGCGAACCTCTTCACCCGCAACATCTACAAGGACTTCATCAAGCCGGACGCCACGCCGAAGCAGGAGGCCCAGGTCTCCAAGATCGTGTCGCTGGTGGTGAAGGTCGGCGCACTGGTCTTCGTCCTCACCATGGACAAGACGGTCGCCATCAACTTCCAGCTGCTGGGCGGCATCTGGATCCTGCAGACCTTCCCGTCCCTGGTCGGCGGCCTCTTCACCCGCTGGTTCCACCGCTGGGCCCTGCTCGCCGGCTGGGCGGTCGGCATGATCTACGGAACGGTCGCGGCGTACGGCGTGGCCTCCCCCACCCAGAAGCACTTCGGCGGCTCGTCGAAGGAGATCCCGGGCATCGGGGAGATCGGCTACATCGGCCTCACCGCCTTCGTCCTGAACGTGGCGGTGACGGTGGTCCTCACCTTCGTCCTAAAGGCCCTGAAGGCCCCCGAGGGCATCGATCAGACCAGCCCGGAGGACTACACGGCGGACGCGGGCGACCCCGGGGTGGAGGTGGAACTCCCGCCTGCGACTGCAGGAAGCGCCCACTGAAGCGCCCCTATAGGGGCGCGGGGCTGTATCGATATGCGGCTCCGCCGCGTGAGCGCGATCAACCACGGACACTCGCAGCGGGCCACCGAAGGAACCCCCCTCGGCGGCCCGCTCTTCCGTTCCCCGAAGCAACCCCGACACAACATATGGGGGTGCTACCCAAACCCGGCACTAGATGTATGCTCATCTCGCTGTCGCCGCAGGGGAATCCGGTGCGAATCCGGAACTGTCCCGCAACGGTGAACCCGCGCACACCCGTGCGCGGAGTCAGTCCGAGGACCTGCCGACAGCGCACCCGGCCACACCGGCCCGGGTGCCCTGACGTCCGGGCCTCGCGGAATGGGCCGGTGGATGCGAAGCGCGCCGCGCTCGTGTGCTGCCCCCTGCCCGCAAGGCCCCGTGCCGAGCGAGGGAGAGCCCCACGTGACCATCGCGCCGCCGGCCGATCCGGCCTCAGCGACCGACCCGGCTTCAGCGACCGAGCCGGAAGCCGACGGACACGGTGCCGCACTGCTGCGCACCCTGACCGAGCTGACCGCTGACCTGCCCGACGCCGACCCCGGCCGGGTCGCCGCCGCCGCACTGCGCGGCCGGTCCGCGCGGGCGGACGGGGCGGAACTGCGCGAGCTGGCGACGGAGGCGGCGGCCGGCCTCATCTCCGAGGACCCGGCGTACAGCAGGCTGGCCGCCCGGCTCCTCACCCTGAGCGTCGCCGCCGAGGCCGCCTCGCAGGGCGTCACGTCCTTCACCGAGTCCGTCGCCGTCGGCCATCGCGAAGGGCTCATCGCCGACCGCACCGCGGAGTTCGTACGGCTGCACGCCGACCGCCTCGACGCGCTGATCGACCCCGCGGCCGACGACCGCTTCGGCTACTTCGGCCTGCGCACCCTCTACAGCCGTTACCTCCTGCACCACCCGATCACCCGCAAGGTCATCGAGACGCCGCAGCACTTCATGCTCCGCGTGGCGAGCGGTCTCGCGGACGACACCGCGCTCGGTTCGGAGACAGGCGCCCGTGCCGTGGACGAAGTGGCCTCCCTCTACGGCCTGATGAGCCGCCTCGACTACCTGCCCTCCTCCCCCACCCTCTTCAACTCCGGCACGCGGCACCCCCAGATGTCGTCCTGCTACCTCCTCGACTCCCCGAAGGACGAACTGGACTCCATCTACGACCGCTACCACCAGGTCGCCCGTCTCTCCAAGCACGCCGGCGGCATCGGCATCGCCTACTCCCGCGTCCGCGCCCGTGGTTCGCTGATCCGCGGCACCAACGGCCACTCCAACGGCATCGTCCCGTTCCTGAAGACGCTGGACGCGAGCGTCGCCGCCGTGAACCAGGGCGGCCGGCGCAAGGGCGCCGCGGCCGTCTACCTGGAGACCTGGCACTCCGACATCGAGGAGTTCCTGGAGCTGCGCGACAACACCGGTGAGGACGCCCGCCGTACGCACAACCTGAACCTCGCGCACTGGATCCCGGACGAGTTCATGCGCCGGGTCGACGCCGACGAGCGGTGGTCGCTGTTCTCCCCGGCGGACGTGCCCGAACTCGTGGACCTGTGGGGCGAGGAGTTCGACGCGGCGTACCGGCAGGCGGAGGCGGCGGGGCTCGCCCGCAAGACGCTCCCGGCCCGGGAACTGTACGGCCGGATGATGCGCACCCTCGCGCAGACCGGCAACGGCTGGATGACCTTCAAGGACGCCGCCAACCGCACCGCGAACCAGACGGCGACCCCCGGTCATGTCGTCCACTCCTCCAATCTCTGCACGGAGATCCTGGAGGTCACCGACGACGGTGAGACGGCGGTGTGCAACCTCGGCTCGGTCAACCTGGGCGCCTTCGTGGCCGGCCGCGGCATCGACTGGGAGCGGCTGGACGAGACCGTCCGCACGGCCGTCACCTTCCTCGACCGTGTCGTCGACATCAACTTCTACCCGACCGAGCAGGCGGGCCGCTCCAACGCCAAGTGGCGCCCGGTGGGTCTGGGTGCGATGGGCCTGCAGGACGTCTTCTTCAAGCTGCGACTGCCCTTCGACTCGCCCGAGGCCAAGGCCCTGTCCACGCGTATCGCCGAGCGCGTCATGCTCGCCGCGTACGAGGCCTCCGCGGACCTCGCCGAGCGGAGCGGCCCGCTGCCCGCCTGGGAGAAGACCCGGACCGCCCGGGGTGTGCTGCACCCCGACCACTACGACGTCGACCTCGCCTGGCCGGAGCGCTGGGCCGCGCTGCGCGCGCGGATCGCGGCGACCGGCCTGCGCAACAGCCTCCTCCTCGCCATCGCGCCGACCGCGACCATCGCCTCCATCGCGGGTGTGTACGAGTGCGTCGAGCCGCAGGTGTCCAACCTGTTCAAGCGCGAGACGCTGTCCGGCGAGTTCCTCCAGGTCAACTCGTACCTGGTACGGGAGCTGAAGGACCTCGGCGTCTGGGACGCCCGCACCCGGGAGGCCCTGCGCGAGGCGGGCGGCTCGGTGCAGGACTTCGCGTGGATCCCCGAGGACGTACGGCGCCTGTACCGCACGGCGTGGGAGATCCCGCAGCGCGGCCTGATCGACATGGCGGCGGCCCGTACGCCGTACCTGGACCAGTCCCAGTCCCTGAACCTCTTCCTGGAGACGCCGACCATCGGCAAGCTCTCCTCGATGTACGCGTACGCCTGGAAGCAGGGCCTGAAGACGACGTACTACCTCCGTTCCCGCCCGGCGACCCGCATCGCCCGCGCCGCACGGGCGACCGTGCCCGTACCGTCGGCGGACGCCGTCGCCTGCTCCCTGGAAAACCCCGAGTCCTGCGAGGCCTGCCAGTAATGCCCAGCAACCAGAACCTGCTCGACCCCGGCTTCGAGCTGACTCTGCGTCCCATGCGCTACCCGGACTTCTACGAGCGCTACCGGGACGCCATCAAGAACACCTGGACCGTGGAGGAGGTCGACCTCCACTCGGACGTGGCCGACCTGGCGAAGCTGTCCCCGATGGAGCAGCACCTGATCGGCCGGCTGGTCGCCTTCTTCGCCACGGGCGACTCGATCGTGGCGAACAACCTGGTGCTCACGCTCTACAAGCACATCAACTCCCCGGAAGCGCGGCTGTATTTGTCGCGACAGCTCTTCGAGGAGGCCGTCCACGTCCAGTTCTACCTGACGCTGCTGGACACCTGTCTCCCCGATCCGGAGGACCGGGCGGCTGCCTTCGACGCCGTCGAGAACATCCCCTCCATCCGTGAGAAGGCGGAGTTCTGCTTCCGGTGGATGGACTCGGTGGAGAACCTGGACCGGCTGGAGTCCCAGGCCGACCGGCGCCGCTTCCTGCTCAACCTGATCTGCTTCGCAGCGTGCATCGAGGGCCTGTTCTTCTACGGCGCCTTCGCGTATGTGTACTGGTTCCGCAGCCGGGGTCTGCTGCACGGTCTCGCCACCGGCACCAACTGGGTGTTCCGCGACGAGACGATGCACATGTCCTTCGCCTTCGACGTGGTCGACACCGTGCGCAAGGAGGAGCCGGACCTCTTCGACGACCGGCTCCGGCAGCAGGTGACGGACATGCTGAAGGAAGCGGTGGAGGCGGAGCTGCAGTTCGCCCACGATCTGTGCGGCGAGGGGCTGCCGGGGATGAACACCGAGTCGATGCGGCAGTACCTGGAGTGCGTCGCCGACCAGCGCCTCACCCGCCTCGGCTTCGCTCCCGTGTACGGCTCCGAGAACCCGTTCTCCTTCATGGAGTTGCAGGGTGTCCAGGAACTGACCAACTTCTTCGAACGCCGCCCCTCGGCCTACCAGGTGGCGGTGGAGGGCACGGTCGATCTGGACGAGGACTTCTGACGGACCCGGCTGTGGTAAGCCAGGGGGATGATCGGCCGCCTCCCTCTCGATGAGCAACTCGACGCCCTGCGCGCGGTGTTGTCCCGCAACGACGTGCTGACGGAGGTGCTGGCGCGGACCGCGACGCTCGGCCTGCCCGGGTGGTATCTGACGGCCGGGTGTCTGTTCCAGACGGTGTGGAACGTCGTCACGGACCGGCCGCCGGCCCATGGCATCAAGGACTACGACGTCTTCTACTTCGACGACCGTGATCTGTCCTGGGAGGCCGAGGACGCCGTGATCAAGGCCGGCCGGGAGGTCTTCGCCGGCCTTCCGGCCGAGGTCGAGATCCGCAACGAGGCGCGGGTGCACCTCTGGTACGAGGAGAAGTTCGGGGTGCCGTGTCCGCCACACGAGTCCAGTGAGGCGGCGATCGACTGCTTCGCGGCTACGACGTGCTGTCTGGGGGTGCGGCTGGAGGGGGATGGGCGGTGGCGGGTGTATGCGCCGCACGGGCTGAGTGACGTGTTCCATCTCGTCGTACGGCCGAATCCGGTGCTCGCCCCGCGAGCCGTCTACGAGGCCAAGGCAGCCCGATGGCGCACGCAGTGGCCGGAGTTGACCGTGTTGGACTGGCCATAAAGGATCCATCCGTCGTCCATGGAGTTCCTATGGAGCGGCAAAGTTCTTCCGGCGCATCTGTTCCGCCGCCCCGCGCCCCGGCTACCTTCCTGCCGTCCTGTCATGTCACCCACAACAGCAGCACAAGCGCACCACAGCGACGTCACAGGACGCCGCATGTAAACCCAATGTGTCATGCCCATGACGGAATCGCGCACTGCCGCCGCTACGCGCGTCACAGGCCTGCCACCAGCGTCGAGAACCCCACTCCCACGACGGAGGCAGTACCCCCATGCGTGAGAAGTCCCGACGGAGTCTGCGAAGACTCCTGACCGCAGCCCTCCCCGCCCTCGCCCTCGGCGTCGCCGGACTCGTCGCCGCTCCGGCGACCCAGGCCCAGGTCCAGACCCAGGCCACGGCGACCTCGTCCCACTCCCGCGTCACCCAGAACGCCCAGGCCCTCACCTCCCCCGCCCGGCAGACCTTCCACTCCACCGGCAAGGCGGGCCAGAAGGTACCGACACAGCACCTGTGCGGCACGGCGACCCCCGGTCACGCGGCCTGTTTCGCCCAGCGCCGGACCGACATCAAGCAGCGGCTGGCCTCCGCGGTGGCCGCCGCCGCGCCCTCCGGTCTCAGCCCGGCCAACCTGCACAGCGCCTACAACCTGCCCTCGACGGGCGGCTCGGGCCTGACGGTCGCCGTGGTGGACGCCTACAACGACCCCAACGCGGCCTCGGACCTGGCCACTTACCGCTCGACCTACGGCCTGTCGGCCTGCACGGTGGCCAACGGCTGCTTCAAGCAGGTCAGCCAGACCGGTTCGACGACCTCGCTGCCGACCAACGACAGCGGCTGGGCCGGTGAAGAGGCCCTCGACATCGACATGGTCAGCGCCGTCTGCCCGAACTGCAACATCATCCTCGTCGAGGCCAACTCCGCGAACGACACCGACCTCGGCATCGCCGAGAACGAGGCCGTGTCGCTCGGCGCCAAGTTCGTCTCCAACAGCTGGGGCGGCTCCGAGGCCTCGTCGCAGACCAGCGAGGACACCTCGTACTTCAAGCACCCGGGTGTCGCCATCACCGTCTCCGCCGGCGACTCCGCCTACGGCGCCGAGTACCCCGCGACCTCCCAGTACGTGACGGCAGTCGGCGGCACCGCCCTGTCCACCTCGTCCAACTCCCGCGGCTGGACCGAGTCCGTGTGGAAGACCAGCTCCACCGAGGGCACCGGCTCCGGCTGCTCGGCGTACGACCCCAAGCCGAGCTGGCAGACCGACACCGGCTGCTCCAAGCGCATGGAGGCCGACGTCTCCGCGGTCGCCGACCCGGCCACCGGTGTGGCCGTGTACGACACCTACGGCGGTTCCGGCTGGGCCGTCTACGGCGGCACCAGCGCCTCGTCCCCGATCATCGCCGGCGTCTACGCCCTGGCCGGCACCCCGGGCTCGAGCGACTACCCGGCGAAGTACCCCTACAGCCACACCAGCAACCTGTACGACGTGACCAGCGGCAACAACGGCTCCTGCTCCACGGCGTACTTCTGCACCGCCGAGACCGGCTACGACGGCCCGACCGGCTGGGGCACCCCCAACGGCACCACGGCCTTCACCGCCGGCACCACCTCCGGCAACACGGTGACCGTCACCAACCCGGGCAGCCAGTCGACGACGACCGGAAGCTCGGTCAGCCTGCAGATCAAGGCGAGCGACAGCGCCGGGGCCACGCTGACCTACAGCGCGAGCGGCCTGCCGACCGGGCTGTCCATCAGCAGCTCGACCGGCCTGATCTCCGGTACGGCGTCCACCGCGGGCACCTACCAGGTCACCGTCACCGCGAAGGACTCGACCGGCGCCTCCGGCTCGGCCTCCTTCTCCTGGACGGTCGGCTCCAGCGGCGGCACCTGCACCTCGACGCAGCTGCTCGGCAACCCCGGCTTCGAGTCGGGCAACACCACCTGGACCGCGTCCAGCGGGGTCATCACCAACTCCACCAGCGAGAGCGCCCACGGCGGCTCGTACTACGCCTGGCTGGACGGGTACGGCTCCAGCCACACCGACACGCTGTCCCAGTCGGTGACCGTCCCGAGCGGCTGCAAGGCCACCTTCACCTTCTACCTGCACATCGACACCGCGGAGACCGGAAGCACGGCGTACGACAAGCTGACGGTCAGCGCGGGTTCGACCACCCTGGCGACGTACTCGAACGTCAACGCCGCCTCGGGCTACGTGCAGAAGTCCTTCGACCTGAGCTCCTTCGCGGGCTCGACCGTCACCCTGAAGTTCAGCGGTGTCGAGGACTCCTCGCTCCAGACCAGCTTCGTCGTCGACGACACCGCCGTCACCACGAGCTGAGCACCGCTTGAATCCGGGCCCCGGTCGCCGCCTTCGCGGCCGGGGCTCCGGCATGCGCGGGCGTGGATCCGAACATGTGGGTGACACGTCAAAGAGGAGAGGAGGCCCCCATGCGTCGATCGATCCCCCACACGACTCTCGCCGTCGCCGCGCTCGCCCTCGTCCTCGCCGGCTGCGGCGGCCAGGCAGACAGCGGCAAGGGCGGCGGAAGCAACAGCGTGTCGTCCTCTCCCACCCCTACGACCTCGCCCGCCCCCACGTCCCCGTCCTCACCAACCCCCACGAGTCCGTCCTCTCCGACCCCCACCACCTCGCCCACCCCGAGCTCCACGGGCTGTACGCCCGCAGCCACGCTCGACGCCCGCGACAGCGGCCGTACCGTCTGCCTGGCGGTCGGCGACACGCTCCGGATCAGTCTGGACGGGACGTCCAAGCGGCCCTGGAAACCGGTCACCGCCAAGGGCTCCGCCCTTCAGGCCACCAACAGCGGCATCGTGCTGCAGCCCGGCGACGCGAGCGCCGCCTTCAAGGCCGTGGCGGACGGCAGGACCCGGCTGGAGTCCACGCGGCCGTTGTGCGCCGCCCAGACGGGCCGGGTCTCGTGCCTGGGGATTCAGGAGTGGTGGGTCACCGTGGTGGTGAAGTAGCGCCGCCCGAGGGCCGGGCGCTCCCGCGCGCCGAGGCCCTCGGCCTCCAGGCGGGCACGTTCGGCCTCGCGGATCTGGCGGTCCACCCGACGGTCGTGCGCGATGCCGATCACGGACGGGAGCACGATCAGGGCGAGGAGTCCGAGAACGAACAGCATTCCGATCAGTCCTTCGATGTGTGCCGTATCCATAGACACCACTGTCGCGCCGTTGACTCCTTACAAACAGTGGCAGGACTGCCGTAGAGCCTCGAAAAACTGCCAACCCTGAGGCACACTGGAGACATGCTCCAGAACGTGGCCGCCGTCGTGCTGGACGGCGTGAACCCCTTCGAACTCGCCGTCGTCTGCGAGGTGTTCGGCATCGACCGCAGCGACGACGGACTGCCCGTGTACGACTTCGCGGTCGCCTCCGCCGAGGGGCCGGTGCTGAGTACCCGCGGCGGCTTCTCCATGCAGGTCGAGCACGGTCTGGAGCGGCTGGAGGAGGCCGACCTGATCGCCGTGCCGGCCGGCGCCCACTACGGGAGCAGGGATTTTCCGCCGGAGATGCTCGAGGCCCTGCGCCGCGGGGTCGACCGGGGCGCGCGGGTGCTCAGCGTCTGTTCCGGTGTCTTCGTGCTCGCCGCCGCCGGGCTGCTGGACGGCAGGCGCTGCGCCGTGCACTGGCACGACGCGGGGCAGCTGGCGCGCGCCTACCCACGGCTGAAGGTCGAGCCCGACGTCCTGTACGTCGACGAGGACCCGGTGATCACCTCGGCGGGGACCGCCGCCGGTATCGACGCCTGTCTGCACATCGTGCGCAAGGAGCAGGGCCCGGAGGTCGCCAACAAGATCGCCCGGCGCATGGTGGTGCCGCCGCACCGGGACGGCGGGCAGGCGCAGTACATCGAGCGGCCGCTGCCGAGGAACTCGTGCGACACCGTCGGCGAGGTGCTGGCGTGGATGGAGCGGCATCTCGACGAGGAGGTCACCGTCGAGCAGCTGGCCGAGCGCGCGCACATGTCGCCGCGCACCTTCGCCCGCCGCTTCCAGCAGGAGACCGGGACGACCCCCTACCGCTGGATCCTGCGCCAGCGGGTGCTGCTGGCGCAGCGGTTGCTTGAGGCGACGGACGAGACGGTGGACGCGATCGCCGGGCGGGCCGGGTTCGGCAACGCGGCCGCGCTGCGGCACCAGTTCATCCAGGCGGTCGGCACCACGCCGAACGCCTACCGGCGCACGTTCAGGGGGCCCGAGGCGGCCGCCTGAACGTCGTCCGGCGTCTCAGTCGTTGGCGACCACGGGATAGCGGGGCTCGTTCTCGGCCATCTGCCGCAGCGCCTCCTTGCGCTCACGCTTGGAGAGCCGGTCGATGTAGAGGTACCCGTACAGGTGGTCGGTCTCGTGCTGCAGGCAGCGGGCGAAGTAGCCGGTGCCGCGGACCTTGATCGGGTTGCCCTTCTCGTCCTGGCCGGTCACCTCGGCGTAGTCGGGGCGGGCGAGCGGCGCGTACGCGGTGGGCACGGACAGGCAGCCCTCGTTGCTGTCGTCCAGCCGGCGCTGGTCGGCGGGCAGGTCGACCAGCTTGGGGTTGCAGACCACGCCGACGTGCCGGGCGCCCTCGTCGTCCCCGCAGTCGTAGACGAAGACCTTCAGGTCGACGCCGATCTGGTTGGCGGCCAGGCCCACGCCCTCGGCGGTGCGCTGGCTGGCGAACATGTCCGCGACCAGCTGCTCCAGCTCGGGGCCGAACTCGGTGACGTCCTTGCACTCCTTGTGCAGCACCGGGTTCCCGACGACCGTGATCGGCCGCGAGGTGCCGCGCTCGCGCCAGGCGGCCTCGCGCTCCTCCGCGTCCCCGGTGTCGATGACGAAGCCCTCGTCGTCCACGGGAAGCACGCCCGCGTGCTGCTGATCGGTGTCCTGCTGCGCCATGACCGACGTATGCCTTCCTGCAACCATGCCAATTCCGGGAGTACAGCCTAAAGGCAGTTCGGCGGGGAGGTCCGGTCAGCAGACTTCTTCGAGGTCCCGCCAGTCCCTGGAGTCCGGGCTGTCCGCCACCCACCCGTCCAGCAACCCCCGTACCAGCGAGGCCGGCGCCGCCACCCCGCACTCCCGCTCCGGTACCCACATCTGCCCGTCGGTGCGGTGGCCGAGGGGGCCCGGGTGGCCCGGCTCGCTGTGGTCGTGGGGGTCGAGATGCTCGCCGTCGCCCTCGTCCGAGGGCATACGGGACTCGCTGCACATCCGGCACAGCAGCCGGACCGACGACGACCAGTCCTCCGCCGCGAACCCGGCGTCGGCGGCCAGTTGCTCCAGCGCGTCACGGTCCGCCTCGGTCGCCGCCTCCAGCAGCACCACCCAGGTCGGAACGGGCGAGGGCGCCCACAGCTCGATCTCGTCGAAGACGGGGTAGGCGTGCCCGGCGGCCGTGGTGCGCTCACCGTGCGGAACGCCGTCGTGCAGCACGACCTCGCCCCAGCGCCGTCCGGACGACGGCAGCGGGATCGACAGCACCTCGATCCGCGCGGGATCCAGCCGCCGCCCCCACACCACCTCGGCCTCCCCCTCCGGGGACAGCCGTACGGCGGCGCTGCCCAGGTCCATGCCGAGCGGTTCGCCGGACGCGGTGGCGACGCCCGGCACACGCAGCCCGTACGCCTGCCAGGCACGTCGGGCCAGCGGCCAGTCCTGCAGGGCCGTGGCCGCGATGCCGACGTTCCACCAGTCGGGCGCCCCGGTCTCCCGGTCCAGCAGGGCGACGGCGCGCAGTCCGGCCGCGCGGGCCTGTTCCCAGTCGTGCCGGAACTTGTGCAGCAGGGCGAGGTTGAACCAGGACTCCGACAGCCAGGGCTCCAGATCGGCGGCGCGCGTCAGCAGCGCGCCCGCGTCCTCGTACCGGCCGTCGCCGATCAGCGTGAAGGCGCGATCGGTGGCCTGCCGCCAGGAGGCGGAGGGCCGGTGCCGTCCCTTGCCGAAGATCCTCACGATTCCCGCCTGCCAGTTCCGTGGAGTGGGCCGGCCCAGAGCCTGCTGCCCCCGGACACCCTCTCATTCGCATCCAACCACGTGCGGCTGGAAGGGCGCTCATTACCCATGGGTTACCCAGCCGAGGGGACGGTCAGACAGTCCCTGGCGAGGACCCGGGCGAGCGATTCCACCACGTCGGGCGCGTAGTCCCCGGCGGTCGCCAGGCGCAGTTCCTCCAGCGCCGTCAGGGGTCCGCCGGGTCCGGCGCCCTGCACCTTCTCCTCGTACGCGTTGACGGCCCGCACGATCCGGGCCGCGACGGGCTGCTCCCGGTAGGGGTCGGCCTGCCGCTCGACGACCACGGCGACGGCCGGATCGACGCCGGTCTGACGTACGACGGCCCCGCCGAGCAGCGCGATCCGCCGCTGCTCGGGGCCGGGCAGGTCGGCGGTGGCGCCCGCCGGTACCGGGTCGACGAGGCTGAGCTGACCGATGTCGTGCATGAGGGCCGCGGACTCCAGGACGGCCAGTTCGGGCCGGGTGAGCCCGAGGTCGCGGCCGACGGCCCGGCTGAGTTCGGCGACCCGGCGGGCGTGCCCGGGCGGGGTGTAGCCGGCGATCTCGGTGGCGCGGGCGAGGGAGGCGATGGTCTGCCGGTAGGTGGTCCGTACGGCGGCGTACCGCCTGAAGGACAGCTGGGTGAGCAGCAGGGGCAGGCAGAAGACCGGGAGCGCCCAGAGGCCGACGACCGCGACCGCGAGCGCCATCACCGCACCGGTCGCGCAGACCGCCGACCCGATGCCGAGCAGGGCCCGCAACTCGTCCCGCAGCAGCGGGCCGAAGGGCCAGCCGGTGCGGGAGTGGGCGAGGGCGGCGGCGAGCACGCAGTCGCACAGCACGGTGAGGGTGAGCAGCGCGAGCAGCAGCAGGGCGTAGGCGGGGCCCTTCCAGTGGTCGAACACCCCGCGGTTGTAGAGGGGTTGGAAGCAGACGGCGGCGAAGGCGACGGACAGCACACGCCGGGCGAGATGGTCGAGGACGGGTCCCTGACCGCGCGCCACGTGCGGTACGCAGCCGAGCAGCGCGGCCGCGAGCACGACGGCGACGACCTGTGCGGCCCCGTGCCGGGAGGGCTCCTGGGCGTTGGCGCCGAGCAGGGCGTACGACAGCGCGCCGGCGGCTCCGAGCGGCGCGGCCTCCCTGACCCGGGCGCCGGTCCAGCGGTGGAGCTCGCCGACGGTGACGAGCACGCCGAAGGCGAGGGCCGTGGGGCGCTCCTCCATGCCGTTCCAGAGGGTGACGGCCAGCGAACCGCCGGCCAGCAGTGCGGCCCCGGCATGAATGAGGGCGGTGAGCGACGGACGGCACGGACGCGACCGTACGGTCATCTACGCACCCCCTGCCGGTCGGTGCAGGGTGGAGCCGGGCCCCCGGAACGAGCCTCGACACCCGCCCACCGGACGACCCCGTTCCCCGGGGCGATGCCCGACGAGCCGGCCACCGAGAAGCCGGTCCCGGTGGGCACGAGCCCGGCCAACAACACGCTGCACGACCGCACCCTCATCGACGAACCCCCTCCCCGTCGGCGCCCGACGAGGCCAGGACACCGGAACGAGCCTCGACACCCGCCCACCGGACGACCCCGTTCCCCGGGGCGATGCCCGACGAGCCGGCCACCGAGAAGCCGGTCCCGGTGGGCACG
>NZ_JBEXPK010000067.1:42315-43887 GCF_040612015.1 Streptomyces sp. NPDC006476
CGAGCCCGGCCAACAACGCGCTGCGCGGCCGCACCGTCATCGACGAACCCCCTCCCGGTCGCTGGTGGGTGGGGCCGGGGCTCCGGGGTGCTCCTCGTCCGCCGTCACCGCGGGGTGCCAGCCCTCCCGGGCCAGCGCCCGTACCAGCGCGGCGACCATCCGCGGGTCGAACTGGGCGCCCGCGCCCCGCCCGAGCTCCTCCAGCGCGGCCGGGACGGGCCGGGCCCGGCGGTAGGAGCGGGTGGAGGTCATCGCGTCGAAGGCGTCGGCGACGGCCACCACCCGAGCCGACTCCGGGATCTGGCTGCCCATCAGCCCGTACGGGTAGCCGCTGCCGTCCAGCCGCTCGTGATGGTGGAGCACGGCCGCCCGCGCCTCCCCCAGGAACCCGATGCCGCGCACCATCTCGTGCCCGTACTCGGGATGCAGCTCGATCACCCGCCGCTCCTCGGGCGTCAGCGGCCCGTCCTTCCTCAACAGCCGGGTGGGGACGCCGAGTTTGCCCACGTCGTGCAGGATCCCGGCGAAGCGCAGCACCTCGACGCGGGCGTCGTCCATGCCGAGTTCGCGCGCGATCATCATGGAGGCCTGCCCGACCCGCTCACTGTGTCCGCGGGTGTACCCGTCCTTGATGTCGACGGCCTGGACGAGTGCGCGGATGGTCGCCCGGTGCGCGGCCCGCTCGCGGTGGGACTGCGCGAACACCCACCAGGACACGCACATCGGCAGCAGCACGAGCAGCGCGGCGACCGGGCCGTACGGGCTGCGCCACAGCACGGCCATCATGAGCCCGGCGAGTCCGTGCACGGCGACGGGCGCGAGGGACCGTACGAACAGCCCGCGCCAGGCCCGCCGTACCGGAACCCGTTCGGCCAGCGCGAGGATCCCGCCCTCCAGGGCCGTCAGGGCCAGGCAGAAGGCCAGGACCGCCGCTCCGGCGGCCACCAGGACGTACGGGAAGTCGGGCGTGAGGACGGCGTCGCATCCGCCGAGCGCCTCGTGCACCCGCCCGGCGACCCAGACGGCGAGCGCCAGTTGGGCCGCGCGCCAGATCCGCCGCAGCGCGTACGGGCGTTGCTCGACCCGGGAGAGCAGCGCGCCCGACACCGGGACCAGCGCGGCGGCGGGCGGCGGCAACAGGAAGGCGCCGGCGAGCAGGACCGGGTAGAACGTTCCGGCGAAGCGCCGACGGGCGGCGGCCTGCTCACCGCCCGCGTACAGCGCGGCGAGCAGAGCGACCGCCCACCAGGGCGCGTGCGTCTCGGGCAGCGGGAGCAGACAGCACAGGGTGACGACGACGAGCCCGGCTACGTACGCGCGTGCCCGTGCCGGTACCGCCTCCACGCCCACGCCCTCCCGTCCGCCCTCCCGTCGTGCCCGTTCCGGCAACGGAGCCTAGGGCGCGGAGCGTTACGAAGGGGACGCTATGGGGGAATCTGCGGGCATATAGCCTCAGGATTAGCCCGTTCGAGTGAGCGGTGGTCGAATGTTCAGCCCGGCACGTCCTCCGCGAGCACCTTGCTCAGTTCCTCCACGGCGGCAGGTGACTCCCGCTGGAACGCGGCGAGGTCC
>NZ_JBEXPK010000068.1:0-36690 GCF_040612015.1 Streptomyces sp. NPDC006476
CGTTCAGGCTGCCCTCAGCTGCACTAACCTGCTGCGACAGGCCAGCGGCGGGGTCCTTTCACCCCCGCTCGGAATGGAGGCGCCTCGTGGCGCACCAGGGCGTACTTCCAGTCGATCCGGGTGCGGACCGCGTCCGCCGCCGCCCGGTCGGACAGGTTCTCCGCGAACTGCAGCACCGACACCAGCGCGAGCTGCCCCGGCGACAATCCCGGCCTGCCGTCATCCGGGTACAGACCGGCGAACTCCGCGTCCTCGAACAGGACATCCAGCCGGTCCCGGATGCGCATGGCCGGGGTGCCCTTGGGACACGCCGCCCGCGCCGTTCGCACCGTCCGTGCCGGGATTCGCTGGTGACTCTCCGGCCGCAGCGACACCGCGACCACCTCCACCGACGACGCCACCCCGCACACTCCCAGCCAAGCACCGCACACAGGCAGCCGTCAGCGATTTACCAACATCACCAACAGAGTCCCGGCATTGAGGCTAGGCGGGTTGGAAGAGCTCAATGGGGTTGCCGGAGGGATCGTCTAGCAGGATCTGGGAGCCGCCAGGACCGGAGATGATGTCGTTGCGGAACGTTAGTCCAGCGGCGCGCAACCGCTCCACTTCAGCGGCGATGTCATCGATGATCAGGTGGATACGGTTCCAGCCGCCTGGTTCGGGTCGGCGGCCGTCAGGCATGGGACGACCAGCGGAGCTACTTGAACCACTCAACAGCAGCCTGAGGCTGCCCTTCGTGATCTCGGCGAAGGCGGGGGCGGCGCTCGAGCGCAGTTCGAACCCTAGGTGGGTGGTGTAGAAGTCGATGGTTGCGTCGACGTCATCGACGATATAGCGGAAGCTGACGAGGCCCAGCGGCGTCTCCCACATGTTTCAGTCTGCTTTCTGTGTCGGCTGGCTGTAGTTGATGGTGTGGTGCAGGAATGCGTGGCGAATTAAGCAGGGCCGCTGCCGGAACCACCGGCCCTGCTTAGGGTGATCGCCTGCACAGGACGTCAGTCGGATTCGGTTAATTCACCGCATATGAGGTCCGGCGTACCGGGAGTGGCCGCCGTACCAGGACGAGCTGCAGGCCATTGGAGGAACCGGCTCGCGGGCAATCACTTATGGAAGGCCGAGATGTTCACGCCATCCATATGCTCTATTACTCGGTCGCGTGGCTCCACCAGCTCACAGAGGCGCTGAAGCATGGGAAGGCCGTGTCGGGGTCGGCATCGAGTTCTTGGAGGGCCAGTATCTGAATCATATGCGGATTCCTGCACTTTCTGAAATGTAGGGAGTATTTCTCTTTGTGGCGGGGTAGTTTCTAATCCAAGGTGAACAGCTCGTCACCCGGGCCGTGCAGCATACGTTGCACGGCCAGTAGTACCCCGGCCCCGCCGCTCGACAGGTCGGCACTGAAGCGGTGCGCACCCTCGCCGAGGTAGCGGACACCCCGGCTGTGAGGGATGGCGTACTTCAGTAGGCCGGTGGCGATCCGGACGGCGTCCTGGTGGTCTTTCTCCTTCCCGGTCAGTTCGGCGTAATCCGCGAGGGAGTAGGCCAGTCCGGCGAGTCCGGTGTACAGCCCCGCTCCCCGCGGGCAGGACATGCGCGTGCCCGCGACGATCCCCGGCAGTGCCGTGGCGCAGCGCTCGTCCGGTGAGGTCGCGACATACCGGGACAGGACCATCCCCACTCCCGCCGCGCCCACGGCCAGGTAGGGCATGGCACGCTTGATCAAGGCGTTGTCCGAGAAGGAGTAGCTGCCGTCGTCCAGGGAGATCGCGCGGTCCAGTTCCTCGTGGAGCAGTCGTCGGCCCGCTTCGAGGTAGCGGGCGTCGCCGGTGTCGCGGGCCAGGTAGTAGAGGAAGAGGGCCAGTCCGGAGCGGCCGTGGAAGAGTCCGCGGGCATCGTGGTCGCCGAGCCTCGGCACCAGGTCACCGGTTCTGAGGATCGCATCCCCGGCGGTGGCGGCCCGCTCCAGGTGGGTGTTGTCCTGGGTCATGTGGTGGAGGGCGAGCCAGGTCAGGCCGACCCCGGCCCGTCCGCCGGCCAGGGTGGTGGACGACGCGGTGATGGGGTGTCTGTCGGCGCCGTCCACGAGGTCGATCGCCTCGTCCAGGTGGCCGAGCGCGGCCAGGACCCGGGCGATGCCCGCCGACCCCACGCTCAACCCGGGTGGCAGCTGGTCCCGATGTGCCAGGGCGTCACGGCGCAGCCGCTTCTCGATGTCGTCCGGAATGTGCAGGCCCGCGCGGTGCAGGGCGTGCACCACTCCGGCGGTTCCGTAAGCCACACACACGGTGTTGGTGCGGAAGGCCTCGGGCGACGGCGGGAAGACCCAGTCGGGCCTGCCCACGTCGGACATGTCGAGCACGCCCACCGCCACTTTCTCAGCGAGTCGGCCGAGGCAGCCCAGGGGATCGGCGTCGACATCGGAAGGGGCGGCCAGACCGGCGGATTCGTCCTCGGCGGCCTGATAGAAGGCTGTCGCCCGCGTCCACAGATCCCCCGGCGGAGGGGCCGAGGTGCTGAGATCGCGTCGCAGCAGTGCCAGGTTGGACGGGGCGCGCTCCGCGACCTCGTGGAAGGGCGCGAGCAGTGCGAGAGTGAGGGCGGCCATGCCGAACCGGTCCCGCAGGAGCGGATCGGAGTTATCGGCGGTCAGCTCGGGAGGCGGTGTGAATCCCTTGGTGCCCATGGCGGAGGGAGGCCCGCTCAGCGCTGACACGGACTCGAAGTCGACGAACCTGGCGTCACCGGAGGGTGTGACGATGACATTTCCGAGGCTGACGTCTCCGAACCGGAATCCCAGGGCGTGCAGTCGATCGAGCGACTCGTCCAGATGCCGGAGAATCCTTCGGCAGTCGGCGAAGTATGCGGCGAAATCCTCAGGCGTCCGTCCGACTTTGATGATGGGTGACGTGCCACTGATCCAGCTGCGGAGCGACTCTCCTGCGATGTACTCGGTGACGAGGAAGTCGTGCTCCCACTCCGTGAAGTGGTCCAGCGGCTTAGGGCACACCCCGGGAGCGGCTCCGTGCACGATGGAGAGGATGTTGTGTTCGTGTGCCAGCCGCTCCTGCGCGCTGGTGCCGTCCCAGATGAGACCGTTGTGGGCGCGGGCTTCCTTGATGAAGACGATGCGTCCGCTGCGGGTGTCCCGCGCCTTGTACGCGCCCCCGGCGTTGCTCGGTTGCAGCGCTTTGATGATCTCGTAGTCGCGAATGAGGATCGGACCCTCGTGCCCGGCCGGCCCCTCGGCGACGAACGGGTCGCTGATGCCCGAGGGAAGCAGGAAGGCGGGCTTGCGCAGGTCCACGACATCGCGCCCCGAGCCGTCGCGGACGAGCCCTTCTGTGGTGCCGTCGGGCAGTAGCCGGCTCCGACTCCTGAACGCGCCATAACGGTAGTGGACGGTCCGCGAGTCCCGGTACCGGCGGTCGGAGAGGACATAGGGCCCCTCCTCCTCGTGCAACGCGTCGGAAAGGAGATCCAGGAGCCGTCGCGCGGTCTGCGTGTCCGGCGGATAGATCGCGCAGAACTTCCCCGACTGTGCCCGGTGGGCGTGTTTGTGGTGCAGGAAAAGGAAGAAGAACCGGGCGGCGACATGCTTGAACGGGACGCTCTCGGCGAAGCAGATGTCCGCGACCACATCCAGAATGTGCTGGGCGCGTTCCAGTTGGGCCGACACATGGATTTTCCAGCCCTGGTCGGCGCGTGGGGTCTGCCCGCTGCTCCAGACTCTCCAGATGTCCTGGTCCGCGCCGTGCCAGCCGGAGGGTGTCCGGGTGGGAGCGAAGCGCGGTCCGGGGTCGGCGATCGTGGCGAGAGGGGCGTAGTACTGCTCGTCGGCGAAGGCCTCACTGATGGTGTCGAGCATCGGATTCTCCTTGGAGTGCGCTGGGCGCCGGGCGGTACGGCCACCGCGGACCCTGCGGCCGCCGCTTCAGGTCCGTCCCCGCGGAGGACCGGCTCACACCGGTCGAGTCGGTCCGGGGCCACCGAGTCGTCCCTCCGCGACGGGCGGTTCACAACGGGCTGCGGATCACGACGACTGCCAATGGAGTCTGCGGGTGGTGGGTTGGCTTGCGGTTGCCTCGTGGATCAGGATCGGTATATCCGCTGAGAGCGTGCTATCGAGTGGTGTGCGGGTGAACCACCGGGTGTGCGGGGGCGCGGCCTCGGCGCTTGAGCATGCTCAGATCAGCGGCAACCGGGGCTTCGTCAACGGCTGGACCGGTCACGACCGCGTTTTCGGTGTCCGTGTCGCGGTCGCCGGCGTTCCCCTGACCGACGCCAGCGGGAAAACCCCGTCAGCGACTCCGGGCGGTAGTCCGCGCGACGGCGAACCCTCGTAGCGCCGCTCGGGGTCGCGCTGGTGTTCCGCAGCGGGCAGGGGCGCCAGGGCGCCGATCAGAGCGGCACGGGAACTGACGCCGAGCTTGCGGAAGATGCGGGTGAGGTGGGCCTCGACGGTTTTGACCGAGACGAACAGGCTCGATGCGATGTCGCGGTTGGACAGGCCACCGGCCACCAGCCGGGAGACGCGGAGCTCCTGTTCGGAGAGCACTCCATAGGGTGGTGCGTCCTGGGCCGCCCGGGGGCGGCGGGCGCCGATCTGACGCTGGGCGTTGACGGCGAGAGTGCTCAGGTAACCCGCCCCGTGTGCGTCGGCGATCTTCTTCGCACGTCCGACGGCCGTGACGGCGTCGTCCAGCCGCTGGGCCGCGGTGAGCGCCCTGCCGAGCAGAAGCCGTGCGCGGCTCTCCGCCAGGGGCAGGCCGCCGACCGCGAAGGACTCGGCCGCGGTCGAGAAGAGCTCGGCGGCGGTGGACGGATCGTCGTCCCGGGTGACGGCCATGGCGAGCGCGGCGTAGCCCGACTGTCCCGGCAGGTCCACGGCGGCGGCTGCCTGAGCGGCGTGCTCCGCCCAGTTGATGGCCGCGGCCGCCTCACCGCGGGCCATCTCGGCCTGAGCGGCCGTGGAGTACCACATGGCTCTGAGCGCGTGCGTCGTCACCGACCGGTCGGTGCCGGTGATGGTCCGGAGCAGTTCGATGCAGTCGTCAGGTTGTCCCTGGTCGAGGCGGACGGAGGCGAGCACGGCGGCGGACAGCTCCCACAGGCGTCCGCGGCGGCCGACCGCGCGCAGCGCACCCTCGGCCGCATCGACGGCCGCGGCCGGCCCGTCCCACAGGGCGGTGGCCGCCGCGCGCAGCGTCAGGGCGTAACCGATGAGGTCCGGTCGGTCGAGCTGGTGGGCTATTTCCTCGGCGCTCGCCGCCGACGCTATCCCCTCCTCCAGGTTGCCGGTCGCCTGCTGCGCGTAGGACTGGCAGAGCAGTAGATACGGCATCATGTAGCTCTGCCCGGTGAGCCGGGCGATCCGGATACCGCGTGTCATGTGCCGGATGGCGTCGTGGTGGCGCTCCGCCAGGACTTCGGCCCAGCCGAGCTGGCCGACCTCGTCGAGGAAGGTGGCCAGTTCCTCGTCCTCCATGACATCGATCGAGGCCGCGGCTTCGCTGGCGTACGCCCGTAGGAGACCCATGCGCCCGCTGTACGCGGCGCCCAGAGCGCGGCAGGCCGCCACCGCGGTGAGGGTCTTGCGGTCGACGGGGGCGGGAGTGTGGGCGAGGAGTGCGTTGAGCTGTCCGTCCGCCTCGTCGAAGTCACCTTGGGCCATTCCCACCGTGGCGAGCTGTAGCCGGAGCGGATTCGCCCTCGTATCGGTCTCCGGCCATCCGTTGAGCTCGTTCGTGAGGGCGAGTTTCGCCGCCCCGGTACTGCCGAGAATCCGCTCGATCACCGACAGGAACGCGACGATGGGTATGCGTTGATCGCGTCGGTCCGCCGGCACGAGGTCCAGGGCCTGAGTGAGGGCGTCGAGGCAGGCGGTGAGGTCGCCGGTCATCCCGCACGCCTTCGCCAGGCCCATCAGTATCCCCGTCCGGCGCTGGGCCGACTCCTCGGAGCGGTCCGGGACAGACAGTTGCAGCGCCGCGCGCAGCCAGGCTGCCGCAGTCGCCGGTGTGGAGTGGGTGGTGAGGGTGGCCGCCTCGGTGAGGATGCGGACGGCTTCCAGGTCCCCGACCCGCGCCGAGCGCGCGACGTAGGGTGCGCGCTCCACCGGGCTCGCGCCGCTGCCCCGCAGCGCCTCGTCGGCTCGAGCATTCGCGGCGAGCCACCAGCCGGGCGGCGTGTCCCGCGACACCACCTCACGCAGCAGCGGATGCCGGAACTGCAGCAGTTGGCGCACGTCCGGCTGGGGACCGGCGGGGCTGCCGGACCGGATGAGGTCCATCTGCGCCAGGACATCGAGCGCCTCCAGGGCCGCGCCGGTGGTCAGACCGGCCACCGGGCCCAGCAGCATGGGGTCGAAGGGATCGCCCAGTACGGTGGCGGCGCGCAGCGCGGTGAGTTCTTCCTCGGTCAGCAGGGCGATCTCGCGCGCCAGAGCCGCCCGCAGGGTGTCCGGGAGATCGGCCAGCCCCTCGGTCGCGTCGGTGCCGTCCGCGGTGAGCTGGGTCAGTACTTCCAAGTAGAGGGGGTTGCCGCCGCTGACCGCGTAGAGCCGGTCGCGCTGGCCCACGGTGTGTGTGGCGCCGAGCAGTCGCTCGCACGCCTGGCGGTCCAGCGGGGAGAGCGGGATGCGCTCCATCCGGTAGTCGGTGGCGGCGTACTGGAAGGACGCCAGCAGTTTCGCCGCCGCCTGCCGGGGGCGGTGTCCGCAGGCGAGAATCAGAGGGGTTCTGGGCGGATGGCGAAGAAGGTAGTGGAGCAGTGCAACAGAGCCCTCGTCGGCCCAGTGCAGGTCGTCGAGACAGAGCAGTATCCCGCGGTCTCCGCCGACATCCGCCACGAGCCGGCCGACTGCATGATGCAGCCGGTAGCGCTCCAGGTCGAGAAATCGGGGACGTCCGGGATGAGAAGCCGTGCTGTGAGGGAGTACCAGGTCCAGCAGTACGCCCATCTCCTCATCGAGTGGCCCCTGCTCGGCTTGCGTCAGGCGCCCGAGGCAGGAGCGGATGGGGTCGGCGAAGACGCCGAAGGAGCGCTGCTGCTCGAATTCAGAGGCCCGGCCCGACAGGACCGCCAGTCCCTCGGCCCTCGCCAGGTCGGCGAGTTCGGACAGCAGCCTCGTCTTGCCGAGTCCGGGATCGCCGGTGATCTCGATGACGGTGGAGGCGCCCTCCCGGCAGGCGGTGACTGCGGACCGCAGGAGGGCCATTTCCTGTTCCCGTCCGACCAATGGTCTGGGGCGCGCGCCCCGCAGCGCCCCCCGCGCCGTTCCCGCCCCGGCCTGGTGCTGGCTCTGCTCGGTCATGGGGCTCCTCAGTTCTGGCTCCAGTGTCAGCGGTGGTCTTCGCGACGCCGGCGTCCCTCCGGGCAGAACCGATCATCATCCAGGTAGTGGCCCGTTCGCCTCCGTGGAACTACGCAGGTCTCCACGGACGTTGGCCGGGGGCACTCGTGCCGTCACCGGTCCGGCGCCTCCAGCAGCAGGTGTTCCAGGTCGCGGATCAGCTGGGTGGCCGCGGCTCGCCGGTGGGGTGCGAGACCCGTCGATGTGCGGTCCGTATGGGTGGGCCGTGAGGTGGCGAACCGCAGCGCGGTGGCGGCCTGCCGGGCGAACAGGGACAGCAGGTCGAGCTCGGACAGGCTTGAACGGGCCTGTTCGGTCGGGTCGAGTACTTCCAGCACGCCGAGCACCCGGTCGCCGTGGATCAGCGGGGCCGCCATCAGTGCGTCCGGCACGTACTCGGTGGACTGGGCCAGGGACCGGTCGAAGGACGTGCTGGTGGCGAGGTCGTCGACCACGATCGGCTCGCCGGACATCGCTACCCAGCCGGCGATGCCGCGGGCCGCCGGGAAGCGACGGCCGACCAGGAAGTCCTCGCCCCGGCCGGATACCGTCTGGAAGACCAGTTCGCCGGCTTCCTCGTCGAGCAGGAAGACGGAGCTGGCCTGGGCGCCGAAGATCGCTCGGGCGACATCGACGACGGACTGGAGGAGTTCGAGCGCCATCGGATCATGGGATGTGCTCGCGGGCTGGACGTCTAGGGACACGGCGGCACCTTTGCTAGTGGACGTTGGCGGCGGAGGCGTAGAGCGCGCTCTTCAGCTGAAAAGGCGTTATACGTGGTGCTTGCGAGAGGATTCGGGCGCAGAGCCCGGTGATGTAGGGCGTGGCGTAGCTGTTGCCCGTGGATCGGATGGTTTTGCCGCCGAGCCAGGCCACCTCCACGTTCTGGCCGGGGGCGAAGAACTCCACCGGTGGTTGGGGGTTGTACAGGTGCAGTTCGGGGTCGTCCTCTGCGTGGCTGCCGACCGAGATCACTGACGCGAACCGCCACGGGAAGCTCTCCACGGGGGTGTTGTGCGCCGACGCGACGATCACCGTGCCGCCGAAGTACGCTTCGTCGGCCAGGGCGTGCAGTTCCTCGGCGAAGCGGGTCCTGGTGGTGGACAGACTGAGGTTCACCACGTCGAAGCCCTGCTCGACGGCCCAGCGCAGCCCTTCGAGCAGGATGTCCCCGGTACCGGAGAATCGTTCGCCCAGCACCCGCACGCTGTGCAGCTCGCAGTCCGGCGCGACCCGGCGGACGATGCTCGCGCAGGCCGTTCCGTGGCCGCAGGTGTCCCCGGTGTCCGTCTTCTCGACCCGGATGCCTTCGTCGTCCTTGACGACCACCCAGGAGCCGTTCACTCGTCCGACGGCCGGGTGGTCCCGCTCCACGCCGGAGTCGACCACGCAGACCCGAACCCCGTTGCCGGTGGCCTCCGCGGTCGTGCCGCGTACGTCGTCGGCCGCCACCTGTATGTCCTCGGGCCGCTTTCCCCGCAGGCTCCAGGTGAGCCCGGTCGGTGGCGCTGTCGTGCCGGTCGTCATCGGTGCTCGTTCCGTTCGTCGGGAGCAGGGCGGTGGCCGGCCTCCGCGGCCCAGCGCACACCTGGAAGATGGCCCTTGGCGTGGAACACCGCCTTTGCGTGGGCTGCGGACGCCGCTGCCGGGTCGTCCATGCCGAGCAGCCGGAAGGTGTGCGCCTGGTCCAGCGCGGCCACGGCCCGTACCACCGGGGAGTCGGTGCGGTCGGCCGCGTCGAGGGCGCGGGCGGCGAGCCGCAGGGCCTCGTCGTGACGGCCCTGGGCGGCGGCTACCCTGCCCAGCAGGCCGTCGAGCTCCACCGATGCGGCGTGCGGGCGTTCGCCGTCCTGCCCGAGCGGCTTCAGGACGTCGGCGGCCGCTGACCACGCACCGCGGTCCACCAGAAGCCTCGCGGACTCCAGGGCGATGCTGTCCAGCAGCGCGACCGCGCCGAGTCGCCGGGCGGAAGCGGCGGCCGTGTCGAGCAGGGCGAGGGCCTGATCCCCGTGTCCCGCCAGCGCTTCGACCATCGCGGCGAAGAGGGGAAGGACGATCCGGGTCTCGGCGTAGCCCAGCTCCTCGGCAAGTCGTCGCGCCTCGGTCAGGCACTCGTGCGCGGCCGCCCAGTCTTCCCGCAGGGCGAGCAGGACGGCCATCGGGCAGTTCAGGGTCATCCGTACGGTACGCCGCCCGGCGCCGTGCTCGGCGAGCAGCGCCCGGCACCGGGCCATCGCCACGGGCACCGGCTCCGGGCCGCGCCACAGGGAGATGCCGATCGCGCCCAGTGCGGCGGCCCGTTCGGGCTCCGCGTCCGCGCGCACCGCGTGGGCGAGGGCCCGGGTGAGCAGGTTGTCCGCCTTGCCGTGTCGGCCCTGGGACTGGCACTGCTGGGCGAGCCGCAGACAGGCCCGCGCCTGGCCCAGTTCGTCGCCTGCCGCCTCGAACACCGGCAGGACCGTGTCCGCAGCGTCGGCAGGTGACGCATCGTCGGAGCTCACCGTCGCCAGCGCCAGCCGGGCGTGGGCCCTCTCCACCGGATCCGCCGATGTCGCCAGCACGTCCAGGAGCAGCGCTCGACCCTCATCGGCGCGGCCCAGGGCCGCGCGGACCTCGCCGAGCCTGCGAGTGGCCGGGGTTCCGTCCGGCTCACCTGCCCGGCGCAGTGCCACGGACCGGGCCAGCAGATCGTCGGCCCAGGGAAGGTCGGACCGGGCCAGTGCCTGAGCTCCGGACCGGCCGAGCGCGTCGGCGGCCCGGACGCGCAGGGTCTCGGTGGCGTCGTCGAACTGGCCGAGGTCGGCGCGGTAGCCGTAGGCGCGTTCCAGGTGACCGCCCACCGCGGCCGGTCCGGCTCCGATTACCGAGGACAGGGCGGCGGCCTTCTCGTGTCCCTCCGCCCTGGTCCGCTTCGCCATGCACTCATAGGTCACTTCCTGCACCAGGCCACTGCTGAACTGGTAGGACCCCTCGCGGCCGGGCTCCACGAGGCGCCGCCGGCTGAGGCGCGCGAGAACCGGGCCCACGCCGTCAGGCACACCGCAGAGCCGTGCCAGCTCATCCGGAGAGAACTCCCGCCCCATCACCGACGCCAGATCCAGGGCCGCGCGCTCCTGCGCGTCCAGGGCGTCGATCCGCGCGCCCAGCACGGCCTGCACCGTGGGCGGAAGCTCGTCCTGCGAGCCGGTCTCGGCGGCCGCGGCCAGCAGTTGTTCGAGGTGCAGGGGATTGCCGTTCGCGCGCTCCAGAAGACGGGTCGGCGTGGTGTCCCAGTGGGCGCTGACGTCCGTCAACTCGGCGGCCAGGAGCACCGATTCGTCGTACGACAGCCCCCGCAGAGGCAACGGCCGGACCGGGGCGAACGCCAGCGCGGGCCGCGACTCCAGCAGCTCGGGCCTGGTCAGGCAGACAAGTAGGACGGCGGCCCGGTCCAGCTCCGGGACCAGCCGGTCCAGGACGTCGAGGAGCAGCGGCCCGGCCCAGTGGCAGTCGTCGATCACCAGCACCACCGGCTGCCGCGTGGACAGTTCGGTCAGGACGTGGACGAGGGCGGCACAGGTGTCCTCCACCGTCGGGTTGGGTGTGCCGTCGAGCAGCAGACCGCCCAAGAGCACGCGCAGTGCTTCCGTGTCGCTCTGAGCGCCGATGCGGTTCTCCGCGAGGAGGGAGGCTACCGAGTCGGCGAGCGGGCTCAGACTGCCGTGATCGCCGTACTGCCGGCACCGGCCGACGCCGTACAGGATGGCGCGGGAGTGGATCCACTCCCTCAGCAGCCGGGTCTTCCCTTGTCCCGCCTCCCCGTGGACCATGACTCGCTGTGCGCCCCGATGTTCTGCCACGTCCGCCAAGGCGGCGTCCAGTGCAGCGAGTTCGGACCGCCGTCCGACAAAGGGCACGTCGAAGCGGCGCAGCAGTGCGGGATCGTCCTCGCCGAGACCCAGCAGCCGGTAGGCGGGCACCGGATCGGCCTTGCCCTTGAGCGACAGGGGCCCCACCGGCTCGGCACGTACCCCGGCCCCGGCGGACAGCAGGGTGTCAGGGCCGATCAGGATCTGACCGGCTCCGGCGTTCTGCTCCAGGCGGGCGGCGAGGTTGACGGTCTCACCCGAGACGAGCGCCTGCCGGGCCGAGGAATCGGAACCGGACACGACCTGGCCGGTGTTGACGCCAATGCGGACGTTGAGCCGCACGCCCAACGTCGCGTCGAGTTCTGCGTTGAGTCCGTCCAGGGCGGCGACCATGCCGAGGGCGGCGGCGAGCGCCCGTCGCGCGTCGTCCTCGTGCACGGCCGGTACCCCGAAGACCGCCATGACCGCGTCCCCGATGAACTTCTCGACGGTGCCGCCGTGGAACTCGATCTGCCGCCGCATCAACTCGAAGTAGCGCAGCGTCACCGAGCGAAGCGTCTCCGGGTCGAGGCCTCCGGACAGCGCGGTGGAGCCGACCAGATCGCAGAACAGCACTGTCACCACCTTGCGGGACTCCGACGCGGCCACGGGTGCGGCGGGGGCGCACGGCGATCCGCACGACGGGCAGAATCGGGCGGTGAGTGGTAGCGCGCACCCGCATTCGGAGCAGGGCATGTCGGAGTCCTCCGTGGTCGTGGAACGGCTCAGAAGAGCGCGCCGCCGGCTATCTCGCTGTGGGCCTGGACTTCGGGTCCCACTTCGTCCAGTCGGCCCTTGATGTCCACCAAGACCGCCAGTTCCTGCGGTGTGAGGGCGCCGAGGACTTCCTGCTGTTCCTCGGTGAGCGCGTCGATGGCGAACCCGGCCCTGTGAAGGCGGTCGAGCGGTGAGTGGTCTTCGGTCATCGAGTTCCTCCCGGAGTGGTCGCAAGGTGCGAGAACAGACGGGTGACCCCGTCGGTCGTACGGAGCGCGCTGACGGCCACCAGGGCCTGCTGGGCGGTGGTGAGCGGCAGGGCGTCGAGAAGGGCATCCAGTGCGGCGACGTGCCCACAATCCAGGTCCGCGTGCTCCCGGACCGTACGGAACGCGGTGTGAGGGAGACCGGTTCCGGCGGCGAGCCGGTCCGCCAGCCACGGCGCCGGCGCGTTGTCCTCCAGGACCAGGATGTAGCCGAGCAGGGCGACGGGATGGTGGTGTTCGATCCAGTAGTACTGCGCTCCGGCCAGCTCGGCGACCACGGGGGAGGGCAGCCGGTCGGCGGCTTCCGTCGGATCGGCTCCGGCCGCGGCGAGGTCTTCGAGCAACCAGTCGTCGTGCCCGCGCTCCTCCTCCGCGTGCCGCTCCAGATACCGGCCGAGCGGGCCGGCGACCGGATCGCGCGGAGCCAGCTCCGTACAGCGCCGGGCGGCCCGCTCCATCAGCGGTACGGAGGCCCGGATCAGTGCGTGCATCGTGTACAGGTACTCGACATAGCGGCTGGTGAGGCCGCACGGCTGCCATAGTGCCGTCGTGGCGGAACGCAGCACCGGGGTGACGAGGTCCAGCTTGACGCGCAGCGCGGCGGAAGCGCTCAGCCGGTTCACCGGGGGCCTCCCGCTACGGCGGGCAGCGCCACCAGCTCGGCGTAGGGCGCGCAGCCGTACCGCCGCAGCAGCTCGACCGGACCGGCATCGGCCTGCATCCTGGCGGCCTCCAGGTCGAGCAGCTCACCGACGAGGCCGGACGCGTCCCGCTCGGCACCGGAGATCACGTCCGGGTGCTCGGACAGGCCCCGGCATCCGGCGCAGTAGCCGGATTGACCGCACCCGGGGGCGTACCGGCCGTAGAGATGGGCGGGTCCGACGGCCCGGACCATCCGCAGCACCGGCGAGGACAGTGAACGGCGGCGCACGGTCGCCCAGTCGTCCTTGGCGATGTGACCCAGAAGCAGGTGCGGCGGGGCAGGCCTGCGGTCGACGGTCTGCTGGTTGCAGCAGGCCAGCACGGCGCCGTCGAAGGCCACCACCGGCCAGGCGGCCATCGCGCACGGCAGTGCCCGGCCGTCGTCCGGGCGATGCGTGGCGGCGGCGGCCCAGGCGGCGGCACGGCCCACCGGGCGCACCTCGTTGACCAGCATGGGTACCTGGTCGGCGAACTCCCGTCTGATGGCGTCGGTCACGTCGGCGAGATAGGGGTCCTGTGGTCCCGTGCCGGTGAGGTGAAAGCTGACGGGGATGCCCGAGTCGAGCACCTGACGCACCGCCCGGAAGACGTCGGCGCGGGGTATCTCCCGCTCGTGGAAGGCGTCCAGGCTCGCCGAGAAGTGGTCGACCGAGGTGATCGCCCGCATGATCGGCGGCGGTATCCGGCCGCTCTTGGCGAAGAACATCCCGCTCAGCAGCACACTGCGCGATCCGGCCGCTCTGATCCGGGAGGCCAGTTCGTCCACCAGGCCGGGCCGCAGCAGCGGTTCCCCACCCGTCAGCATGACCGCCTCTGGCCGGTCATTCTCGGTGAACGAGCCTACGAACCCCAGCAGTTGCTCGGCGATGGGCTCCTCGCCGGTCAGCGTGGAGGAGGTCGAGCAGTGGGCGCAGCTCAGGGGGCAGCGGCGGGTGAGGGTCAGGAGCAGACCGGCGCTGGGCACCGGCCGGAGTGCGATGAGTTCGGCCAGTTCCATATGCCGCCCTCTCCATCGCTCGGTGCGCCGCCCGGGTGCGGCCATCTCACGCAAGTGTCCGGACGGGCGGTTCTGATCCGGCTGAGGGGCGTTCTGGCACCGGTATATCCGCTGTTCACGGAGTGCGACGTGAAGTCCGCAACCGGAAAGCAAACGCCGTCGGCCGCCGTGCAAATGCCCTTTGAACTGGGCGAACATCATTTACATACCGATGGCGGGCCGTTGTCGAACTCTTCGTGCCTACCTTCTCGTCTCGTCGGGTCGGCAGCCGCCGCCCGGCTCCGTGCCCCAACCGTTTTCACTAACAGTGAGGAGATCGTCATGGCTGAGAACACCGAGCCGACCAACGACACGACCGAGGACGCCGCGGAGGTCGAGGCCCACTCGGTCCTGGACAACCAGGGCCTCGGCAAGGACATGGACAAGTCGGAGAGTGCCTGCGTCAGCGTCGTTAGCGTCGTCGAGGAGAAGTAGCAGCTCGGACGTGGTGCGGCTTCGCCGCGGTGGCGGAGCCGCCCCAGCTCACCCGACCCGCGGTCAGCTGACCGCCGTCACGAAGTCACGGGAGATCATCATGGCTGAGAACACCGAGCCGACCGACGACACGGTCGAGGACGTCCCGGAGGTCGAGGCCCACTCGGTGCTGGACAACCAGAGCCTGGGCAAGGGCATCGACAGTGCCGGTATCTGGACGTGTCTGAGCAACTTGAGCGAGATCAACGCATTGTAGTGACAGCCGGGTGCGGGGCGGAGACGGCCCGCGCCCGCTGCCCACCCTCCCCTACCTGAGATGTCCTGGGTGCCTGCGAGCGGGCGCGCCCGTGTCCACCACTCCCGGGGGCGTGACTTCCTCTCGCCGTCCTGCGGCCCAACCCTTGGAGGGCGATCTCTTGAATGACTCGTCGTCTGGCGCTGTCGGTCATGGCAGTGCCGTCAGGCTGAGCGGCATCCGAGACTTCCGGCTGCTGTGGATCAGTGGCCTGCTGGCTTCCCTGGGCTCGCAGATGTCCTCGATTGCGCTTCCCTTGCTGGTGCTGCGCCAGACCGGTTCCCCGGTGGAGGCCGGCGCCGTGGGCAGTGTCTCGATCGGTGCTCTGCTCGTCACCATGTTGCCCGGGGGCGCGCTCGCCGACACAGTCGAGCGGCGGCGGCTCATGCGGGTCTGCGACCTGGGCAGCACGCTAGTCGTCGGGGCGCTGGCAGTCGCCGTCCTGCTGGGCCGGACGCCGCTTGTTCTGATGCTGCTGGTGGCGGGGATCGGAGCCGTGATCAACAGCATGTACGGGCCCGCGGCCCTCGGACTGCTGCGCGCGATCGTACCCGGCGAACTGCTCGGTGCCGCCTCGTCCAGGTTGCAGGCCAGGGGCGCCGCCGCGCGGCTTGTCGGCCCGATGGCGGGCGGGGCCCTTTACGCGGTGCACCCGGCGCTGCCGTTCGCTGCCGAGGCCGTCGGGCTGTTGTTGTCCACCAGTTGTCTGGCCTTCGTCCGCACGCGCTCGGCACCGGGCCCGGGGGCCGGTTCGGCCTTCTCCGGGCGGGAGTTCGTGGCCGGAGTGACCTTCCTCTGGAGCCGTCCCTATCTGCGCACCGTACTGATCGTCTTCGGGCTGGGCATGAACAGTGCCTTCAGCTCGTTGATGTTCGTGGCGCTGGCGACGGCCTCCCACAACGGCAGTTCCGGCATCGGGGGCGGCACCATTGTCTCGCTCACCGCGGTCGGTTCCCTGGTGGGGTCGCTGCTCGCTCCGAGGGTTCCCCCGGCGCTGCGGACCGGAAGGCTGATCGGTGCCACCTGCTGGGCCTGTACCGGGACGGCCCTGCTGCTACCGATAAGTCAGAATCCGTTGTACGTGGGCATGTTGTGCGCCTTGGCCATCGCCACCGCGTCCATGGCGAGCATCGGCTTCCTGACCGCTCTGCTGGCGGCCACCCCGGAGCGCATGGTCGGGCGCGTGCAGAGCGCCGCCGGCTTCATCTCCTCGATTGTGCAGCCACTCGGCCCGCTGGCAGGAGGCGTGCTGCTCGCCGCCTGCGGAGCAGGCACGACGTATCTCGTGTTGGGCGGGGTGTTCCTGATGTGCGCCGCGGTCATCTCATGGGCCCCGTCGGTTCGCCGGGAGCCGACGCCCGGCACGGCGGACGCCCCGGGCCCGGTACTGACCCACGAGTAGTCGTACAAGCCCCCACTCACACCTTGACCCGTGGTAGGAGAGAAAACCGTGCCAGATCCCCGCATAGCGCTGATGTACGGCACCGCTGACCGCGTGTACTACGAGACGCCCGGCCGCCTGGCGGATGACGCCACACGCTATCCCCTGACGCAGGAAGAAGTTCCGGCGGGCTGGCGCCGTTCGGTGAAGGGGCTGTGGACCAACCTGACTCCGGACGGGGCCTCACTGGCCGACCAGGGCTGGAAGATCCATCTGTCGGCGACTCCGCAGACGGCGGAGGTGACCCTGGGCCGTGCGGCCGCCGTCTGCCTGGCCCATGGCGTCCCGTTCAAGTTCCTGCGCAGCGAGCAGGCGCTCCTGCTGATGTCCGACAAGAACATGTCGCGAGGCACTAGCGGAAAGTTCGTCACCGTCTATCCGTCGGACGACACGCAACTGGAGGCGATGCTGGGCGAGTTGGTCATCGCCCTGGACGGCCTTCCGGGCCCGTACATCCTCAGTGACCTGAGGATCGGCCAGGGCCCGGTGTACGTCCGATACGGGGCGTTCGTGGAGCAGCGGTGCCCGGACGAGGACGGAGTGCCCGCCCCTGCGTTGCGGGACCCGTCCGGCGAGCTTGTCCCCGATGTCCGGGCACCGGTCTTCCATGTACCTGAGTGGGTGAAGGTGCCGCCGGTCCTGGAGCCGCATGTCGTCGCCCGGCGGGAGGCACGCGACGACGGTTTCCCGTACGTGATCCGGGAGGCTCTGCACTTCTCCAACGCGGGCGGCATCTACCGTGCCGAGCACCGCGAGACCGGCCAGCAGGTCGTCCTGCGGGAAGCGCGTCCCTTCAGCGGACTCGACGGAGCGGGCAGCGACGCGGTTGAACGGCTGCACAACGAGTACCGCGCGCTCATGAGACTTCAGGGACTGGACTGCGTTCCCCGCCTCCACGGACTGCGTACCGTCTGGGAGCACCACCTCCTCATCGAGGAGTACGTCGAGGGGCCGACCCTCATGGAAGCGACGATCAGCCGTTACCCGCTCCCCGGCCGGGACATGTCGGAAGCGGCCTTCCGCACCTACGCGGGCTGGGTGGCGACGGTGATCGGCAACCTGGCCGCGGCCCTGGACGCCTTGCACGAACGGGGCGTGTGCTTCCGCGACGTGCATCCCCGCAATGTCATCGTGCGCCCCGACGACTCCGTGGTGCTGGTGGACTTCGAGTATGCCGCCGACCTCGCCGAGCGCAATCTCCCGCGTGTGGGCGCCGCCGGCTTCACCGCGCCTGCCGGAGCTACGGGAGCCGAAGCGGATCGGTACGGTCTATGGGCGACCTGGCTGTTCATGTTCATGCCCCTGACGGAGATGACCGACTTCGATCCGGCCAAGGCCG
The DNA here is from genome assembly GCF_040612015.1 of Streptomyces sp. NPDC006476. Lineage (NCBI taxonomy): Bacteria > Bacillati > Actinomycetota > Actinomycetes > Kitasatosporales > Streptomycetaceae > Streptomyces > Streptomyces sp. NPDC006476. The sequence continues at coordinate 17,470 of NZ_JBEXPK010000068.1, forward strand.
TGCTGCTCGAAGCGACGGTCCGGGAACGCTTCCGGCTGTCTCCTGCAGAGGGCCCGCGCAGGCCGGTGATCAAGGAAACCGGGACAACCATCGCCCGGCAGGCTGCCGAGGTCGACGACCTCTTCGACCGTGTGCCCTTCGGCTGGCCCGCAGTACGTGATGAGCTCATCGCGGGTATCCACGCCTGCGCGACCCCGGACCGTGCCGATCGGCTGTTCCCGGCCCACTGGTCGGTCTTCGACACCGGCGGCCACACGCTCGCCCATGGCGCGGCCGGTGTGCTTCTGGCTCTGCATCGGGTGGGTGCCGCGGTTCCGGCCGAGTACGTCGACTGGCTCGTGAAGTCGGCGCGCCGCGCCCGCCCCCAGAAGGGGTACGGACTGTACGACGGACTGCACGGTGCCGCCGCCGTGCTCGAGGAACTCGGCCGCCCCGACGAGGCTCTGGAGGTGCTGGCGAGCGCCCGAACGGCCGGCGACCCGGTGCGGCCCGGCCTGTTCGGTGGCCAGGCCGGGGTGGCGCTCAACCTCTGCCACTTCGCCGAACGCACCGGAGACGGGTCGCTGCTCGACGAAGCCGCACGCACCGCGGAGCGCCTGGACAGCCTGCTACGTGGGGAAGAGCACGACGGCCTCCGGCTGCCGTCCACCGCCGGGCTCCTGGACGGGTTCAGCGGTTCTGCCCTGCTCCAGCTCCGGCTCCACAGAATCACCGGGGAACAGCGGTATCTGACAGCGGCGCGGGCTGCCCTGGAATGGGACCTCGGACACTGCGTCACCATGCCCGACGGGACCGTCCAGGCGAAGTACGGCCACCGCCACCTGGCCTACCTGGAGGGGGGCAGCGGCGGAATGGCGCTCGTCGCGCGGGAATACCTGGCCCACGCCGACGATCCCACCCTCATGACGTTCACGGCGTCCGTCCGCCCCGTCTGCGCCTCCGAGTTCGTCCGGGAGCCGGGGCTGTTCAAGGGCCGGGCCGGCCTGATCGCGATACTGAGCCTGCTCAGCGAACCCGGTCAGGAGGAGCAGGCGCTCGAACCGATCCGCAGGCTCTCCTGGCACGCGGTGCGCAAAGACGGCGGCCTGTTCTTCCCCGGGGCCGGTCTGATGCGGCTCTCCGCCGACCTCGCCACCGGCTCGGCAGGCATCCTGCTCGCCCTCCACATCGTGTTCGAGGGCAAGGGCGACCTCAGCCGGCTGCTTCCGATCAGCCTCGGCTGACGGCGGCGGACCTCACCCGCGGTCCACCGGGCGCGGAGCGGAAGCGCTCCGCGCGCGCCGCCCATGCGTTCGCCGAACGGGAGCAGAGGTGGGTGAAGTACGCCACGACCAGTCGCCGACTCAGTGCTACGGCTGACCGTGAACGAGTTCGTCAGAGGTCGCCTCGCGGGCGTGGAGGTGGGTGAGGTGGGGCAGGGAGTAGGCCGCCGAGTGGGCGGTCACCTCGCTGCCGGGCGAGACGACGATACCTTGCTCGATCATCAGCTCCAGCTCTCGCTGCGCCTGATCCTGCCCGCACCCGAGGGCCACTACGGCCTCTTCGATGGTGAACATTTCCGACAGGGGGAGTCTCGCCAGGCGCCGTAGCATGGAACGGCGCGACTCGTCCAACTGCCGCCATGCATCGTCCAGATGGGATCTCACGTCGACGTCGCCCACGGTCAGCTCGTCCAGTACCCGCCGGGGGTCGGCCAGCCGGACCGCGTACTCGCCGAGCGGCAGGTGGCGCAGCACGGCCAGCTTGAGGCCCGCAGCCCGGACCGCCAGTGGCAGCATTCCGCAGGCCGCGACGATCCGCTCGGCCGCCGGCCGGTCGCAGAGCACCCGGCCCGGGCCGATGAGCCGGCCCAGCAGCTCCAGGGCTTCGGCGGTGGAGTACGGCGACAGGTGCATCCGATGGGCCGGGGCGAGCCCGGCGAGCTGGGTGCGAGCGGTGATGATGGCGGCGCTCGGGCCGGTGCCGGGCAGCAGCGGCCGGACAGAAGCCTCGTCGGGGGTGTCGTCGAGCAGGAGCAGGACCTTGCGTTGCGCCAGCCAGGCGCGCCAGAGCGCGGCTGCGTGTTCGGGATCCGCGGGCAACGGCCCGGTCGGGTTCGTGTACGGGAGCAGTTCGGCTGTCAGTCTCGCCAGCGACCGAGGCGATCCGTCCTTCTCCCGGAGACTCACACGGATCCGTCCGCCGGGGAACTCATCAGCCAGCCGGTGCGCGGCGCGGTCGGCCAGCGCGGACTTGCCCACGCCAGCCGCTCCGATGACGACGGTCACCGTGCCGCCGGGACCTGCGACTTCGAGCAACTTCCTCATCTGGTCAGCGCGGCCGGTGAAGTCGGCGATGTCCGGCGGCAGCACGGTTGGCGTACCGCGGCGGCCGCCCACGCCGGCGTGCGGTCGCCCGGTACCTACCCCCCTGTCGGAGAGGATCGAGCGGTACACGGACTCCAGAACCGGGCTCGGCGACAGGCCCAGCTCCCTGGACAGGTACTGCCGCAGCTCGTCGTATGCCGACAATGCCTCGGTCCGGCGCCCCGAGCGGTGCAGGGCCGTCATCTGCGCCGAACGCAGTCGCTCCCGTAGCGGGTGCTGCTCCACCAGGGTGCCCACGATGTCGGCCACCTCACGGGCCTGACCCGCCTCCAGCGCCACCTCGGACCAGTCCTCGCAGACAGCCAGGTAACGAGTCGTCAGTCGTGCTACCTCGTCCCGGATCGGTTCCGAGCAGACAAGCTCCGGAAGTGGGGGACCGGTCCACAGGCGCCGGGCCCGGTCGAGCAGCCGGGCGCCGAGTTCGGTGTCGCCGTCGTCGGCCGCCGCGCGACCGGCCCGGGCAAGCGCGCGGAACTGCAAGGAGTCGAGTTCGGAGTCGGCCAGTTTGAGCAGGTAGCCTCCCGGGCGGCTGATGAGTCGCTGCCCCTCTCCGGCCTCGGCCAGCGTCTTGCGCAGTGCCGAGATGTACACCTGGAGGTTCTTGCGTGCCGTTCTCGGAGGCTCGTCGTCCCATACCGCCTCGGTCAGCACGTCGACCGAGACCAGCACGTTCGGGCGGCACAACAGCATGGCGAGAACCAATCGCTGTTTGAGCGGTCCGAGTTGGAGCGTGCGCCCCCGTACCTCGGCGGAGAGGGGACCCAGGATGGAGAAGTACACCGCCGGACGCGGTTCGGGGTCGCGTATGTCACTCATGCTGATCGGCCTCCGTATCGGCGGGTACTTCGCTGATCTCGGCATCCCACTGAGCGCCGTCCCGCCTCCCTGGCCGGGGCGCCGAGCACGGTCGCCCGACGCCGTCCGGACGCGGGTCCCGGACGCTCACGGTGGTGGGGCCGATCACGGGGGCATGCACGTGCGCTCCTGTGTTTAGGGATGAGAGGCGCCCGAGGACCTGGGGCGGGCTCACGCACCAGCAGAACTTTCGGGCCAGGGACGACTGTGCCGCGGACGGCGATCCCTAACATTGGGGGAACCCCCACATCCGACCTGTTCCAGGACAGCGGGCAGGCAACCGACGTGGCGACGTGCTGACGTGCCGGCGCTGGTCCCACCCACTGACGAAGGCGTCATGGACACCGTCCGGCGCGTGGTCCTGGCGCTCAACGCGGTCAACACGCAGTTCGGCGGCGGTGCTTATGAGACCGCCGAGCGCGAGCTGCTGTGCGACTACATAGACCGGACACTCGCCGAACACGGCATCGACGTCCCCGCTCTCGCGGCACGCCAAGGCCTGGGCCGTCACGAGATCACTGATGAGTGGCGCGAGTGGTGAGCCGACTGCGGTACGGCCACCGAGCGGTAGCTCCACCACGCCCGGTTTCCCAAAAGGCCGCGTGCAGACGCCGTGCCGTCGGCGACATCACCTTGGGAACAGGACCGATTCCCGGCCGGGTTCCCGCATCGGAGACGGCGCTCCTGGGCTGAACCATGGCATCAAGCCTCTCCACCAGGCTCTGGAGTTCGTGGCAGCTCCCCGACCACGCGGACCCCCAGTAAACGGTGAGTCAGCACCGCGATCTCGTTGCCGAAGCCGACCACCAGTTCGCCCTCCGGCTCCACCGCCATCGCGGTCACATACGCGGGGAACGCCAACTCCGGACCGGCCTGCCGACCGGTGGTCGGGTCCCATACCCGCACCGTCCTGTCCCGGCCGCCGGTGACGGCGACGGGACGACGCTCCAACACAGTTGTCGCCACCGCCCCGCCGGTATGGCCGGCAGGAGTTCGCCGGCCTCCCGTCCCGTCGTCAAATCCCACACCCGGACCGTCCCGTCGAAGCTGCCACCGGCGACGGCCACGGGCCGGCCGCTCACCACGGCCGTGGCTCCGACCGCACCCCCATCCTCCGGGCGGTCAGCGGCTCGCAGGTCGGCTGTCCGGTGGCCGGGTCCCATATCCGCATCGTGTTGTCGTAGCCGCTGGTGACGGTGACTGGGCGACCGTCCGCCAGGGTCATCCGGCGCCGGACGGGTGCGTCTTGACGGCCTTGTCCTCGGCACCCCTGCGGGCGACTCCGTCGACCGCCAGGCAGATACCGAAGACACGATTGGAGTCCGCGGTCATGTCGGCCTGCGCGACGGCGACGGGCGTCACCCTCTGGTCGGAGGTTTCGGCCGACGGGGATGCCATCAGACGGTGCGAGGACAGGGCGGAGCTGGGCATGTCGCCGACCGCCGAGGTCGGCATCGAACTCCCCGAACTCGACGCGGATCAGCTGGGCGGCCGGGAATGCGTCATTCCCGGCACGAAGGACGACGCCGAGGAATCGTGCATGTCCCTGCTCTACTACTGCGAGCACCAACCCCTGCGCCACAACCAGCTGTAGTGCCCTTCGAATGGCGCACGGCTCATGGGCGGCCTCCCACATCACGCTGACCAGGTGTCGAGCTGTTGGGTCGTGAGCGCGTCGGGGCCATGGCGAGCGGGACGATCCCGCCCAGGACCATCTCGGCGAGCGAGAGTCTCGACAGGTGCGGCGGGGCGAGGATGGCGAAGGCGACCCCCAATGCCACGATGATCCCGAGGGCCGAGGTCGCGAAGCGGACGTCACGCACGAGCATCGCCCACATCGGCATGCGCAGGGCGCCGGGCAGGCGTCGCCGGGTCGACCATGCCCACAGGGCCCAGACGGTGACGATTGCGGCCAGCCCGGTCGTCCACGGCGGCAGGGCCGTCGGCCACGGTGGCAGGGCGAGAGAGGTCAGGGGGTCGGTGCGGCCGGGGCCATCGATGTACCAGCGGAGGCCAGCGGCGCCGAAGAGGCACCACAGGGCCAGCCGACGGGCTGTGACGAGCACGCGAACCGCCACCGTCAGTACGTTCTGGTGCGCGGCGGACGACTGCGGATCGGCGGCGAGCGAGGCCGCGAAGTCCCAGGCGGCGCCGAACTGCCGCCCGCCGCGCAGGTTGAGCACGCCGAGGTTGTTGCGGGCTGCGGCGTCCTGGGGGTTGAGGTTCAGGACTGTGCGGTAGGCGCGGGCGGCTGCCTTGTGGTCGCCGGCCTGGTGGGCGATGTAGCCCACCCAGAAGTGCGCCTGTGGCTCCTCGGGAGCGAGGGCGGCGGCGCGTGCGGCGGCGGCGCCCGCGGCGGGCAGCCCGCCGGGGACGGCTGCGAGGGTCCGGGCGTAGGTGTTGTGCGTGGCCCAGCCGCCGGGCGCCAGCCGGACCGCCTCGGCCGCGGCGTCGACCGCATCCTGGTGGCGTTCCAGGGTCTGCAGGGTCAGGGCGCGAATCCGCCAGACGTACGCGTCGGTGGGGTCGTGGCGCAGTCCCTGGTCGGTGGCGTCCAACGCCCCTTCGGGGTCGCCGAGTTCCCTGCGGCAGTGGGCGAGCAGGGACCAGGACATGGTGTCGGTCGGGTCTGCTGCCAGATGCCGGGCGAACAGGGCCGCCGCTTCCTTGTGGCGGCCGGTCTCGGCAAGCACCAGGGCTCGTTGGGCGAGGCCCGCGTGGGGAGAGGTGGTCATGGCCGGTGCTTTCCGCTTCGCTTGAAATAGGTGAGCAGGTCGTCGTACATGCCGCCGTCGTTGGCGAACATCGCCACGTTGCGGGCGCTTTCGAACCAGGGGCCGGTCGAGGGCCGCACCTGGCCCAGAGCGGCCGTCAGGTCGCTGGCGCGGATCATGCGGGGTGTGCCGGTGGCGACGCAGTCCATGAGCGCCCGCTCGGCGGCCGTGTCGCACAGGTGCGCAAGGTCGGCGCCCGAGTAGCCGTCCGTACGGCGGGCCACGGCGTTCAGGTTCACGTCGGCTACCGGACGGTTGCGCAGGTGGTAGCGCAGGACCGATTCGCGTGCCGGTGCGTCCGGGGGCAGGACGAGCAGCGTACGGTCCAGTCTGCCGGGGCGGCGCAGAGCGGTGTCCACGTCCCAGGGATGATTGGTGGCCGCGAGGACGAACACGCCCTCGTTGGCGGCCGCGTGGATGCCGTCCAGCTCGGCGAGGAGCTGGTTGACGGAGGTGCGCAGGCCACTGTGGCGTACCAGACCGCGCTTGGCACCGAGTGCGTCGAGTTCGTCCAGGAAGACCACGCAGGGCGCGCTGCGGCGGGCGGTCTCGAAGACCTCGTGGAGATTGCGTTCAGACTGGCCGATGTACACGTCGAGCACGTCGTTCAGCCCCACGCTCATGAACCGCGCGCCGAGCTCACCCGCGACCGCGCGAGCGATGAAAGTCTTCCCGCAGCCCGGCGGCCCGTAGAGGAGGAGTCCGCCCCGCATCTGCTTGCCGTACAGTTCGCGCAGCGCGGGATTGCGCATCGGCGCCAGGAACGCGGCCTCCAGGCGCTGCTTGACCTCGAGCATGCCACCGACGTCCGCGAGCCGGACCCGGCCGGCATCCTCCACTTCCCCCATCGCCTCCTCGCCGCCGTAGAGGCTCTCCGTCCCGTCGGCGAGGCGGGGGGTGACGATGTCCGAGAACTCCTTCTCGGCGCGTTGCCAGTCGAATCCGGTCGTCTGATCCGGGACGGGGGCCGATGTCATCGCGCGTGCCATGAGCGCCCGCGCCTGAGCGTTGCCGGGGGCCCTGCTCAGCGCGGCCGCGATTTCGGCGACCGCTTCGTCGGCATGGCCGTGCGCGAGCAGCAGCTCCGAGAGATGGAGCCGTAGCGGTACGTCGTCCGGCGCGGCACCGACGGCAGCCCGCAGGCTGGCGATCAGGGGTACGTCGTGACCCATGGCAGCGGGACTCCAGATTCATAGATGTGCACGGCCGCGAAGATCGGTGCCGACCTGCTCAGCGGCTCTACGGGACCCCGGGTGACCGTGACACGGGGAGGCAGCGCCACCTGTCCTTCCCCGGCGGACCGGGCCCCGGCCCTGGGCCGGGCCCAGTCTCAGCCCTCACCACCGACCGCGGTATCCGGGAAAGTACGTATTCGGATGCGTAACCCCCGACCACACACCTCCGGGCCGGCGGCAAGGAATGGTCGAGGACGTGGTGAAGCAGCTTCTCCCTGTCGATCACGGGCACTATCGGATCCAGGTCCGAACGACGGTTGCGACCACCGCGCCGCCGAGCAGACGCAAGTCGACTGCGTGATCAGCCGTGGCGAACACAGGGTCGGGCGCCGTCGGCGGGTGACTCAGTGAGCAGAGCACCGGGATTGAGACCTGGAGGGCGCGGGGCGGGACCCGCCACCCCTTCGTCGCGAACGGCCTGCGGACGACAGCGGGGCCCGCTGCTTCCTCGGCTGGAGCGACGACGGCCACTGGATGTCGGCCGTCCTGTCGCCCCGCCGGGCGACAGGGCAGCGCCGCAGACGGCTCCCAGCGAGCGGCGGGACAGTCGTCCTCCCTACCCACGCGCCCGCCCAGGGCACGGCGACCCGAGGAAGGCGGCGCTGATCTCGTCGCTGAGAACCACGGGATCGGTCGGTGCTTGTAGTGCGGGGAAGCAAGAGATCCACGGCGTTCCGTGGCCAGATACGTATTTTCACAGATGTGCCGCGCACCGCGGTTGCACCAGCATCCTGCCGGTGATCGGCGAGACGGAAGCGGCGAGGATGGGAGCGTGTCGGGCATGAGTCTGCCCCTGGACACACTGGTGCGGTCCGTCCTGTCCGAGCAGGGCGCGGACGGCTGGGAGATCGTGGAGGAGGAGTTCTGGTGTCGCGTCCACCCGACCGGCCACCCCTCCCGTGTGCAGGGTTGGAAACTGCACCTGTCGGCCACTGCCCTCTCCGCACCCGAGGTGTTGTACCGGTCGGCCCGGGTGCTGGTCCACCACGGGTGCGCCTTCAAGTTCGCAGCCCGGTCTCAGGACGTCGAGACCCTGACCTCGAGCCGTTACGACCGGGCGCAGTGCGGCAAGTTCATCACCGCCTATCCGCAGGACGACGACCGCTTCCGTGAGCTGGCCCGGGCACTGGATGCGGCGACCGCCGGTCTGCCGGGCCCCGCGATCCTGTCGGACCGCCCGTATCGAACCGGCAGCCTCGTCCACTACCGCTTCGGCGCCTTCCAGGGTGTCAAGCACCGGACGCAGGACGGTGTGGAGGAGACACGGTTGCTCGCGCCGGACGGCAGCGCCGTGCGCGACGTACGCAACCCCTGGTTCTCACCGCCGCCGTGGGCCGAACTGCCGTTGCCCGGCCCCGCCGCCCCTGCGCCACCAGCCGCCGGGGCACCGCAGGAGATGGTGCTGCACGGGCGCTACGCCGTCCACGCGGCGATCCGCCACAGGGCGCGCGGCGGCGTCTACCGCGCGGTCGACCAGGACTCGGGCCGCGCTGTCGTGATCAAGCAGGCACGTGCGCATGTCGGTTCCGGTTTCACCGGCCATGACTGCCGGGACGTACTCCGGCGCGAGGCGGCGTCCCTCACTGCTCTCAAGGGTGTGGTCCCGGAACTCCTCGACCTCTTCGAGGAGGGCGGTCACCTGTTCCTCGTCGTGGCCGAGGTCCCGGGTCTCCCGCTCGGCCGCTGGGCCCAGGAGCGTTTCAGCTCATTGCGCGACCACGACGGCGGCCTGCCCGTCGGGGAGGTCGTCGTCCTCGCGGCCGACCTGGCGGAGCTGGTGGCCGAGGTGCATCGCAGAGGGCTGGTCTACTGCGACCTCAGCCCGTCGAACATCATGATCGGCCCCGACGGTCGGCTGCTGCTGGTCGACGCGGAGTGCGCCCTGCGGGCGGACGAGTGGGGTCACTGCGTGTACACTCCGGGCTTCGCCGCACCTGAGTACGCGCTGGGGCCCGTCTACGGCCCGGCGCCCGACCCGGCGGCAGACCTGTTCTCGCTGGGCGCCCTGCTCTTCTACCTGGCCACCGGCGCCGACCCTGCGTTCGCCGCAGCCGAAGCGGACGGCGGTCCCCCGGTGGAGCAACTCGACGCGGTACTCGCCGCCCAGGAGCCACGCAACGCTGCCGCGCGGCTCCTCGCCCCGGCGGTGCGGGGCCTGTGCGCGCAGGACCCGGCACAGCGCTGGTCCGTCGAACAACTCAGAACTCTGCTGGCCGGGCCCGTGCCTCCGCAGGTCACCACCAGCGGACTCGGCCCGGCCCAGCTGGCGGCCCCGCTGCAGGACACCCTGATCGGCGACGGAATCGCCCACATCGTGGGGACCATGGAACGGGGCGGCACCGATCGGCTGTGGCCCAGGGGCCGGCAGCCCGGAGAGGGCGCCGGCGGGTACGGCGTCCAGCACGGTGCGGCAGGTGTCCTGAGCGTGCTCATCCGTGCGGCCGACGTCCTCGGCCGGAAGGACCTGGAGCCGGTCGTACGCCATGTGGCCGCGTGGACGGACGCACGCCTCGACGCGGTGTCCGGACTGCCGCCCGGGCTGTACTCCGGTAGGGCCGGCGTCGCCTGGGCGCTGCACGAAGCGGCCCGCCACCTGGACGACGCCGAACTCCTCGACCGGGCGGAGCGCTTCGCCCTCGCACTGCCGGTGCGCTGGCCCAATCCCGATGTGTTCCACGGCGTCGCGGGGGTGGGTCTGACTCAGCTCAAGCTCTGGCAGTCGACGGGACGGCAGCGGTTCCTGGACCGGGCCGCTCAGTGCGCCGACGCGCTGCTGGCAGTGGCGGAGCACGACCGGGACGGGATCTTCTGGCAGGTCCCGCGCGACTTCGACTCCGGGCTCGCAGGCGCCGCCTACCTGGGATACGCCCACGGGGTCGCGGGCATTGGCTCCTTCCTGCTGGTGGCGGCCACCGCCACCGGCCGTGACGCGTACCTGGAGGCCTCCCACGCCGCTGCCCGAACCCTCTTCGCGGAGGCCGAACGCGGACCGTGGGGCGCCAGGTGGCGCACCGACCGCGCGCACGAGCCCGGGAGCGGACTGCTCCACCACCTGTGCAGCGGAGCCTCCGGTGTGGGCACCTTCCTGATCCGGCTCTGGCGCGCCACCGGCGACGCGCGCGCCTTGGAACTGGCAGAGGCCGCGGCCCGCGCGGCGTACCGCGTCCGCTGGACCTCGGGGACTTCGGTCTGCCACGGGCTCGCCGGAGACGGCGAGTTCCTGCTCGACATGGCACAAGCAGTTGGCGGGCCGTACCAGGGGTGGGCCGAAGAGCTCGCCGCCTGCCTCTATATCAAACGTCGTGCACGGGCGGGCCTGGTCGTCGTACCTGACGAGTCGGGCACACAGGTCGCCGTCGACTACGGCGTCGGCCTCGCCGGAGTCGTCGGGTTCCTGCTTCGTGTGCGGTACGGCGGCCCGCGCCTGCTGACCGCCGACGACGCGTCGCCCACCCTGGCGGCGCAACCCCTGACAGGACGATAGGAGACCACATCATGGAAGCAACGCTGGACAGCCTGCAGAAGCTCGTGGCGGAGGAATCGCACACGGAGGCTGTGTGCGGCTGGCTCACCGAACGGCAATGCGGCGGTCCCATCAGCTGCTGGAGTTCCACCTACGCCGCACCCACGGAACAGCACGCGTCGATGTAGGCAACGGCGTCGAACAGCTGACTGCCGCGCCACGGCGGCCGTGACTCGAGGAGCGGACCTCAGCCACGGCCGCCGTAGCTCGCCGGGACATCAGAGTCATCGTGATCCAGGCGATGCATGCCTCGCTGTGTGGCGGGAGATGTTCGCAATCCCAGACGTCGGGCCCTCACGATCGAGTTGATCGGCCGCTCGACCCGCCTCACACGCAACTTCTCTCTTCAGCAGCTGATCTGACGCCTGATCAGGCGCCGGCAGAGCCGCAGGCTCCGTGGTGACCGGGCGGGGCGCGCAGCTGGTGCTGTTGTCCGCTCGATCGCTTGTCGGATCTGTGACACTGCGTCACTCTCGTACCATGGTGTCTCGGCGGTGATGGTCCTGAACACAGGACCCATACTCGCCGCCACAGCCAGACAGGCATGGTCCACCGCCCCGGTGACGTGCTGCCATGTCGCGGCGGGCGACTCGACGATCCGGGCCGGCCATGGAGTCGGCCGCCAACAAGACATGGTCCCGCTGCTGCGCCGATACATACGGATTGAACTCCGAACGCGCCATGGAATCCGATTCGCCGTCCGCCGCGCGTTCGACCAGCGGTGGGACGGCCGCGCCGGCGCGGGCCGGCGCCCGAAGTCGGAGTGCCGGTAAGAACGCTGTCACCAGCCGCAAACGGCGGTGATCTTGCGAGGATGTCACCCGCGTCGGTGTGTCCGGGGTCGTAAGGTGCGGGCTCGTGGATAACACTGGCAGGCTGATGGGGACGTTTCGATTGTCAGCGACTACCGCACATGATCGGGGCAGTCCGGGAAAGAGCGTGCACAGGCAATCAGCCTGCGGACCCTACCCAGACCGCCCCTCAGGGAGAGAAAGAGTCAAAGTGCCTCTGGTGTGCTAGAGGCTGGACTCGAGGACATCCTGAAGCTTTTTCGTTCGCTCCTCTCCGTGATGGGTGTTGGTGTCTGACATGTGGTCAAACGTCAACACGCCGTCGATGAAGGAAATCCCTGCCGAGCTGATGAACTTTCCGGTATTCCTGATGAGGACTTTCGATATCCCCTCGCGGAGGGCTTCCTTGCCCATGTCATCGACCGCGACCGCGCTCAACGCGTCCACCAGCGGTTGGAAGAAGACCTGCGGGAAGTAGTCTGCGTACCTGTCCGCGTAATCGGCGACAGCCAGCTCCTCCCACGCCACCTCGATCGGCACCTCGAACCCTGCCGCCGCGTCGATCCGCGACTTCCAGGCGGGGTAGTCCTCGCTCTTGAACCGCTCAACGCTACGGCGTTCCGCAAGCCCCATCTGAACCTCCATTGTTTATGGTTTGATAATTTCGCAGGCTTCCGCCTTGCCCGCACAGCCGATCTTTGCAGTCCCTTCCCATCCCAAAAGGGACCAGTGGCACACATTGCGGACGAGGCCTTGGATGCGGCGGCAAGCCGGCGTTGTGCAAAACACCGTTGTGCACTCGGCTCGTTGTGGGATCCGTCGGACCCGGACCGACGAGCCGGACGCGGGGCACAGCGAGGATCAGGACTTGTTGAGGGCGAGCTCGAACGCGCTGAGGAAATCGCGAAATGAGGACTGCGCGTCCATGGCCTCGACGAGGCTCGATCCACCGCCGATCTTGACGTTGCGCAGGCAGTGGGAAGCGGCCGTCTGGACGTGATTGAGCGTCTCCTGCCAACTGGTGTTGACGATCTTGTCAGGCGGGTCACGGAAGGCCTTCGCCGCCTTCACGTCATCGAGCACCTGAGTGCAGCGCGGCGCGATCGTGGGGTCCCCAGTAGACTGGTTGCTCACCTCACCCAGGGTCTTCAAATCCGTGGCGATGGCCTTCACGTGTTTTTCGCTGCCGTTCTTGGCCCAGCCCGCCATCGTCTCCTTGTCCTTGGAGCACCCGGCGAGGGCGGTGAGCAGCAGCGCTGTGCCTGTCATGACGAGAACACCTCGCACGGCGGGACGGGAGCGGACCGACATGTTCACGGGACAGCATCCTTCTCTTCGTGTGAAACGCTGGAACTGTTCGTCGCTCCTCGTCTGACGACCGTGCATACCTCTGGGCGGGTGCGACGATGATTGGTCCGGAGGAGCCGCGACGTTCGTCCCCCTCGGCCTGGCACGGGCGCCTTCGCCCACGCTTCCGGAGCAGCGTGCCGCCTCTGGGAAACCCTCATGTAGTGCCCCCTCCGCTCCGAGCACCCGGTGCACGTGATTCACCATGGTCGCAAGAGGCAGCCCCAGATCCATCGGGGAGATTACTGACTCGTGCACGTAGAGGAACGGGGCCCCAGGGCCGCGGCGTTCAGGCTGGATGTCTGAGTTCGTGATCATGTGAGCCTGTAGAGCGTGAGGACATGGTGCCGGTCGGTGTGAGCGCGTCGGGCGGCGGCGATGCTGACCCGGCCGGCGAGCTTGAGGCAGGAACGGATCAGGTCGCGTAGGACGGCGGGGGTGTGGTGGCGGCGGACCTGGCTGGCGTCGTCGCCGAAGGTGACGTCGCGACAGCAGTGCACGGTCTTTAAGCTCAGCCGATCCCGGACGGGCCGCAGGTCTGAGCCGCATGGAGCGGCGGCGCCAGGGTCAGTACGACTGTCGCGGCGATCGTGGCGAGCCATATTGCGTACAGCGCCAACGGCCGCGCCCTGCGACGTGAGAGCAGCCACGCGATCCACCCCGCCAACGATCCGGCGGCCAGTGCCGCCAACACGCACAGGAGCACCACATTCGCCGACACCGGATGCACGGCCTCGTTCGCCGTGCAGTAGTCGCCGTCGTTCCTCAACGAGGTGAACAGCAGCACCAGCAAGGTCATGAGCGCCGATGACATCCAGGCCACGGCTGCCAGCACCGGATACTGCACCCGGCCAGCCAGCAGAATCCAGGCGAGCAGGGCGCACGTCAGGACCAGCAGCACCGCCACTCCCATCTTTCCATGCCCGTCACTCCACCACAGGAAGGTCGCGAGCATCGCCGTCCAGGCCACAGCGGGCAGCGCCCGGTGCGGCGCCCTGGGCCAGGTCCGCAGGGCGCCGGCCAGCAGGACGCACATCAGCAGCAGCGGAACCGCCATCCCCAGCGCTGGCACTGCCATCGCCAGCGCCACCCCTCGCAGGCCCGCGCGGTACTTGCTGACCTGGGGGTCGTCAGCCCAGTAGAAACCGCTGAACGTCGCGCACACCGCCGTGACGACCACCAGCGCGGCAAGTGCGTGCGCATAGACACGGGCCCGGGGCGCATTCGGGAAGGACGCGGGCCAGAGGATGTCCCGGAGGTGGCCGTCCACCCCCGGCCGGACGGCCGACCTCCACCGATCTGCGATCGCCGGACTCACAGCCACTCGCCCTTCGCCCGTCCCGCAATCCACCACGTCCGTTTCATATGCGATCCCCTGCTCTTTCTGTGTGTGGCGAATCGGGCGTTCTGACGTCATGGCAGCGGCAGCGGGGGCTGCGCGACGCTGTCCAAGGTGAACAACTCGTCACCCGGAGCGTGCAGGACGCGGTGCAGTGCCAAACAGCAGCCCGGCCCCTCCACTGGTACAAATCGGCGCTGAAGCGGTGTGACCTTTTGCCGAGGAAGAGGACGCCAAGAGTGTGCGGGATGGCTTACTTCAGCAGGCCGGTGGCGGTCCGGACCGCGTCGTGGCGGTGGGTCTCGCCACCGGCCAGTTCGGCGTGGTCGGCGAGGAAGTACGCCGGTCCGGCGAGTCCGGCGTGCAGACCGGCTTCCCTCAGGCACGACATGGGGTGATCTCCTGGTCCGTTCCCCACCAGCCGGCCGGCACTCGGCTGGGCGCGAAGCGCGGGCCCGGGTCCGCTATCGCCGCGAGCGGAGCGTAGTACTGCTCGTCCGCGAATGCCTCGGCGGGAGCGTCAAGCATGAGTTCCTCCCTGAAGTGCCCTGGGCGCCGAAGACGGCGTCCCGCCGGGTGGAATTCACCATCGTTGAGGCCGTGGTCAGCCGACATCCGCAAAACTACGTAGATCCCCACGGGTTCGGGTGCGTTCCCCGAGCTACGGGAAACTCGGCCGACACGAAGACATTCCGGTGGGGTACTGGACGACGGTGAAGTTCTCCGGTGCGCTGCCCGCGAAGCGGGTGAACGAGTTGCTCGATCGGGTCGAGAAGCTTCAACAGGCCGTCAAGTTCGCCCGCTAGGAGGCCAACAGCACCGAGGTCACCGACCAGCGGGTGGGCGACGCGGGGTTCGGCTACCTGTTCAGGTAGCTTCTCGATCGCCCCTCGTGCGAGCAAGGGGTGCGCGAAGAGCGCAAGCTGAAACTGATGTTGAAGCGCCGGCGAAGCCGCCGAGGCCGCCTCGGCAGAGGCGGCCCTTGAATCTCAGGTTCTCGCTCCAGTCTCAGCATTCGCCGCCGAACGCCGGATCGACCGAGTACGGACGGTTATCGACGGATGCAGGTTCAAGTCCTGTCTGTGCCTCTCTTCTCGTGGCACGGTAGTTCAAAGGCAGAACAGGTCGATCTCGCAATGATCGGCGACTCTTGAACGTGCCGGTGTGTGCAATTGGGTGGCAAAAGAGGAGCCCGGGCAGCAGGATATGCTCCCGGGCTCCGTCCACCTCAGCCTTTGCCTCACTTCAGCCGGACTGGGCCATCATGTCCTGGTCCGCATACCTGACGGCGGGACGATGGCACTGCCAGGCAACAGGTCGGCGAGCGCACACGGCTCGGGGTCGAACGCCGACCTGGCCCGGTTGCGGCAGGCCGCGCGGCCGGATGACCTCAGGTCCTTGCGGCGGCTCTCCGACGCTCTGCGGCGGGCCGGCCGACTGGTGGACGGACGGCCGGTGCAGGCGTGGATCGACCTGTTCAGCGCCGAGCCGTACGACGGGGTGTACCCGCGGCCGGCCGACAGCACTCGGGCGTTGGAGCCCGAGCGGTTGCCCGAGGACGGTACGCCCGAGCCGGTACGCCAGGTCGTCTCCGCAGGGCCGGCGGCGGTACCCGCGCTGGTGGACGCGCTGCGGACGGCCGCGCGGGGACCGTGCGTGAAAGCCGTCATTCGAACGATCGTCCACAGCGTCAACGCGTTGGCCCGGATCCGCCCGGTGCCGACCTGTGCCATCCCCGCCGTGCTGGAGTCCGTGAGCGCGGCGAGCCCCAAGGCCAGGGCGCACGTCCTCTTCGAACTGGCGGGCCCGCTACGGCCCCGGGCGACCGCTCTCGCGGTCCGTGTGCTGACCGACTGCCTCGGCGCGACGCAGGAGGACCGGGTCCGGGTGACCGCGGCCCAGGCACTGTCGCGGCTGGAGGGCGACCTGCCCGCACGAGCCCGGGACGCAGCGCTGATGGGCCTGGCCGACCCGCACCGCTGGGTTCGCCACTTCTGCCTGCTCACCCTGGCCCGGCTACGAGGGCCCGACGAAGTCGTCCGCGCGGCCCTGTACGAGCAGTTCCGCCACCATGAAGAGCACCGGCCGGAAGTCATCCGGGCACTGCTCCGCTTCGACGAAGCACAGGCGCTCGCCTTCCTCGCGGACGAGTTGCGCCGACAGGCACCCGGAGAGGCCGGGCAGGAGCAGTACGGGCGTTGCCTTCGTCTGCTGGAGGAACTAGGGAGCCTGGCCGCACCGGTGCTGTCGGCGATTCGGCCCCGTGGGCCGATGGAGGAGGCGTGTGTACGGGCGGTGCTGCGCGCGGAGTTGAAGGACTGCGCTGCCGCACGCGCACCTGAACCGCTCGCCGAGGAGCGGACTATCGAGTGGGTGTGCGGTGAGTGTCGTTGAGTCGTTCATCCCTTGGCTCTGGTTTCCCTCCGCGACCGCGGCAGCCCCTGATCTGTGTTGGCTCTCGGCCGTCAGGACAACCGCCAGATGATGAAGTATCCGCGACTCGTTCTGCCCTGAAGTTCGGCCCGCACCTGCGCGATGAGATCCATGGCGTCGTTCGTCAGCCGGGCACGGGCTTGCGCTCGTTCGGGCCAGGCGTTCCATGGCGACCCGGTTTCGACATTGACGTTGTCGACCTCGCCCTGCGACTCCGTCCAGGTCACCAGCTTGGGGCGCCGCGGGCCGTCGGTAGCGACCAGCCCGATGAGCTTGCCGCGGAGGGCCGCGTACCGCACATGGATGACGTCGGACGCGTAGAGGTCGAGGAGGTTGTCGACGTCTGGATTGATGTTCCATTCCTCGACCGACAGGTACGGCTTGGCGACTTCGTCCAGTTCGTCGAGTGCTTCGAGCAGTTGGTCGACCCACTTGATCAAGGCGAGATAGGGCTCAGCTCGCTTGTCGCGCAGGTCCTGCGCATGTGACCGCTCGTGGAGTGCGCGCTCTTGCACGGCGGACAGCCGCTCCTGTGTGTCGAGCGTGTCGCGTGTGTTCTCCCGCTGTGCGCGAAGGGAGAGCAGTGTCGTCACCAGACTCGCGACGACCGCTAACCCTGCGACTCCTGTAGACGCCAGACTCACGATGATCTGGGATTCCACGAGCGTCAGCCTCCCAGGGGGACCCGCCTCTTTCTGTGGGTGACACACAAGCCGTGACTGCGGTCGGCGTCCGCTACTTGTAGGGGACGCCGAAGATCGATTTGAAGATGGCGACACCGCCCCAATGGCTTTGATCGTGGATCACCTTCGGGATGGCGACCATGCGGCCGAAGTCAGGGTGATGGTGCCAGACGAACCCATCCGGCAGTTTGTCGATCCCGAGAAGCTTGAGAGCGGCTTTTGCGTCCTCCCTCCTGCTGCCGCGCAGCATGCCGATGTTGACGTCGAACTTCTTGCTGCCCACCTGCAGGATGTGCGCCTCGAAGCCTTCGAGAGCAACGCCCTCCAGCTCCATCCACTTGCGCTCGGATTGGTAGGCCTTCTTGAACATGACGAAGTCCTGGACCATGGTTTTGGTCGCGGTCTCGCCCAGGATGCTCTCGATGAGCTCCTTGGCCCTGGCCTCTTCCAGGGTCCCGCCGATGGCCATCCCGCCTCTGGTGTCCTTCATCAACTCGAGCAGATGGCTGCCCCAGCGCTGGGCGACGCCGCTCTCGAAGGCCGACTCCACAATGGCAGGCGAGATGAAGCCGAGGCCGAACTCGAAGACCCGGGCGAAGGTCTGCATGGCCTCGTAGCTCTGGCGCAGCTCGTACTTCCTGCCGGATGGGGCGTCGGGAGGCTCCGGGTACCGCCAGCTGTTCAACCAGGCCTCCGGCGTCAGGGGGCCGCCCAGCATGCGGTCGACGAGCCAGTTCCAGGCCGACTGTTTTGCGACCGTCCACTCTTCTTCCGCCGTCGCGTAGTCGCGGTCGGGTTCCGGTGCCGGCAAGGGCGCCTGCCCGGCCGTCGGTGGGCCAAGGATCTTGTCCGCCGGGTAGACATACGGGTCGTCCTGCGTGCCCTTTCCCGTGACGAGGCTGCCATCGCCCCAATACAGCTTCCAGCGCTCCAAGCGGTGCTGCTCCCAGCTCTCACTCGGCACGTGCCCCGTTCCCCCGGAGGCACCTGGCGCGGCCCCGGCTCCGCTGTGCGTAGCGCTCGGAAGCCCCGGCGTGTTTGCCGGGATTCCCGGCGTGCCCTGCGGGCCGGCGCCCGGCTCATGACCAGGCCCGCTTCCTTGCCCGTCGTGGCGTCCTGTGCCCTGCTCCGACGGACGCTCACCAGTTCCACCGCTCCCACTGTGCTCTGTGGAGGTACTGCTCGTCGCAGAGCCTGGATCGCCCGGCGCAGGTGTCGACTCGGTTCCGTCGTGCACCGGTTCAGGATGATGGTCACCCATCTGACCGCTTTCCGGTCCGGAGCCGGGAGCCTCTCCGTGACCGCCCCCCTTATCCTGCCCAGTATTGCCTCCGTGCCCAGGGGTGTCCGGGCCGGGAGTGCCTCCTTGCCCGGGGATTTGCCCCTGCCCGGGGCCTTCCTGAGGAGTACCGGGACCGTCGCCAGGATCACCGCCGTGCTTGTCACCGCCGCGCTCACCACCTGGACCAGAGCCTGGCGTCTGACCAGAGTGCTCGCCCGGCTCCCCACCACGCCCCCGGCCTGGCTCGTCGCCGGCGTGACCGTAGGAGTGAGCCTCCGGAAATACCCAAACGTGCAGGTCCTTGTCCCACGTGGGTTCTTCATGGAGTTCGGGGTGCCCGTGGCTCTGAAAGTACTCCAAAGCCTCGCGACCTGTGCCCTGCCCTTGACTGAGGCGATCGGCAAGCGCCTTGTCTTCGGCACTCGTCGGAGGAGACGTTCCAATCTCCGTCGGGCTGGTTGACCCAACCTCCTCGCCGGACGTCTCCTCGCCCGAGGTCTCCTCGCCGGACGTCTCCTCGCCCGAGGTCTCCTCGCCGGACGTCTCCTCGCCCGAGGTCTCCTCGCCGGACGTCTCCTCGCCCGAGGTCTCCT
>NZ_JBEXPK010000068.1:36790-42214 GCF_040612015.1 Streptomyces sp. NPDC006476
CGCCCGAAGCGCGTGTGGCTTCCTTGCTTGATGTCCGGCCTTCGCGACCCTCAATGTCGGATGTTCCGATCGCGATGGGACTCGTCTGTGTCGAACTCTTGTAAGGGATCCTGATGCCACGAACGGGGCCCACCTCACCCAGTTGTGGCAGGTCGATCCGCGGCTCGTTGAAGCCCGGAATCCTGACTCTCCGGCCGAAGTCATCCATCGCACAACCCCTCTGGCTGTGTGGGCAGGCCACTTGAGCTGAAGAAAACTCCCACAATGGGGAGTTGTGAGCTTGTCACAACCAGAAAAGCACAAACTGCGTAGAGTTGGCCGCTAAACGCAGTTCCGGGCCGGCAAGGAGGGGGCTCCGTCTCTCCGGTTCCGCTCGCCGGCCTCCCCCGGTACGGGCCACTCACCCCCTGCATGGCGCTGAGGTGCACGACCTCGATCGAGGAGCCGATTGGCAGCAACCGGGGCGCCCGTCGACAGGACGAGTTGTCGCAGAAGACAGCACAAGCCTGGCAGCAAAAGCGCATGATCTTGGCGTCCTGTGACGGTCCGGGCATGGAGGCGCCCTGCGCGTGCGCAGTCCCCGGCCTCCAGGAATCACCCGCTGACACCACCCGGGTTCAGACGTCCGATCGAGGTCTGCGCCCCCGTGGTGGTGATCGTGAGACCACGCCGTGAGTGGACCTTGAGACTGCCCTGCGGTCGCACGGCTTTGCGAGCGTGGGGTCGATGCCGCTCCTGGTCTCGTGCAGCGACACCGGCCTTGACCGTTCTACTCCGCCGTTTCGGTTTTCGGCCGCTCAATGTGGTGGTCGGTCCCGATGAGCCTCGGATTGGTGTACAGCTCGACAACAGTCAGTGCCGTCCCCAGGTCGGGGCCCGGGTCAGAGCCGGGGTCACTGGGGCCAGGGCTGGGGCTCGGACGGGGAGCCGGGCCTGGATCGGGCTCCGGTGCCTGGTCGGGATCCGCATCGTGGTCCGATGCGGAATCCGGCTGACCGCTCCCCTGATTCTGCTCGTCGCTCATAGACGTCAAGTGTGCAACAGCAGCGCAGCAGTCGACAGGCCAAGCCCCAAGGCCAGAGACCACAGGCTGATCGTCCAGTACCAGATCTTTTGATCGTGACGCTTACTGTTCGCTTCGAAGATCGATACACGAGATGCGGCCAGTTCGATCAAAACTCTGGCCTTCGGTGAGCGGACATACTCAACGATCATCGGACGCGGCTGCAGATCCTTGTGCGGGGCAACCCGGAAGGTCTGCACCCCCGCCAGCAGCGAGAGCGCGTACGCGGCAAAGGCACAGTAGGCGAGCACGGCATGGTGCTTGTGCGTCGCCAGGAACTGGGCGGCGGTGGCCGCGAACCCGATCAGGAACACCGCCTTGGTGTCGATTTTCGCCAACGAGTCCGACTGGCGGGCCAGGCGCCCAGCCGCCTCGTTGTTGAGGAGCTCCAGCGTGGACTCCTGAGCAGCCAGTTCCTCCGGTGTCATCGTCATGCTCAGAGCGTAGGAGCCGCGAGCTGCAGCCCAGCCTGGTTCCTGGTCTTGAAACCCTGGCCGCCGACGGCACCCACGACCGGCTGACCTGGTGGAGCGCCAGACGGGACTACCGCAGCCTGCATCACTCCGCTCCACAGCCCGAAGCTTCGCCTTCCTCCCCACGCCGCAGCCCCGCCGGTCTGCCCCCGTACACCAACCGGTCCGCCTGAGCGCCGGAACGGGAGGCCGTAAGCGCAGGTCACGAGACGGCCGGGTCCTACCGCAGCAGATCGGGGCGGGCGTCGGCCAGGACGAAGGCCCGCTGCAGGCCGGCCACGAGGGCGGGCTCGATGCGGTAGACACGGACCCGGTCGTCGAGCTCGAGCACCTTGGTCCGGTTGTCCGGGCCGATGCGGCGGCGCACCGCGCGCACGCTGGTGAGCGTCCCGCCGATCCTGCCCTTCGGGATCGGGGTGTGAGGGTGATCGGCGAAATGGGCCTGGATGTCGTCGTAGGAGGCGGTACCGCCCAGCTCGGTCAGGCGGCGCAGCACGGCGCGAGCACCGGGCAGCACCGCGGCGATGGTGTCGAACAACAGCCGATCCGTCCAGCCTTCCCACACATCCTCGCCGCTCAGGTCCTGCGGCCCCGGCCGATCTTCCAGATCGGGAGCCTCGGGCCAACTAGCCGCGATTGCAGCCGGGTTGAAGCCGTAGGCGGCCTGCACCGCAGCGATCGCCTGCTCGTAGGTGTCGGTCTGGGTGTCGATGGTCAGCTGCACGCCTCCCCCTCCGTGATCTCCTGCTCCATCCTGCACGCGGCCAGCGGGAGTTCCCGCCGCCCTGACCCGCCTCGCCTGTCTACGGGGCAACCACTGCCGCTCTCAGGCTGCTGCGGCCTGTTCAGTCGCCCGTCCACCAGCCGTCTGGTTCCTGGAGGGTGGTGCGGAACCGGTCGATCGTGGCGCGCACCTGCGACGCCTCGTCCCACTCCGCGCCGTACTCCCCCGCAGGCAGACGCCCGTGGCCCACGAACTGCTCCGCCACCGCGGCCACGTCCTCCGGTGCCGCGTAGGCCCGGTGCAGCGCCGTCAGCGGTCTGCTCGGCCCGGGCCGGAGGTGGAGGCCGTGCAGGGAGTAGGCCCAGCCCGTGTCCTCGTCCCAGTCGAAGCGGATCCCGCCGATGCGGTCGGCGGTGCGGCTGGTGTCCCAGCCGAACACCATGAACAACCGGTCCCCGAACCGCGGAGGGCGGTAGTCGGCCCGCACCGTGCCCGGTGGAATGCCGCGCCGGGTGAGGGCGTCGTCGACGGCCTCAAGGTAGGGCCAGTGCGGCAGCTGCTGGGCAGCACCCAGGCTGGGCGGGTTGAGGATCACGGCTTGCCTCCGGGCCCTGCGGGCCGGGTCATGAGGCGCGGCGGAAGACGGCGGCGGGACCGATGACGCCGGCCCGGAACTTGTCGCGGACGCGGTAGATGGCCGCTTCGGCGACCAGCCGGGCTTCCCGGGCGCCGTCCAGGCTGATCTGCCGTGCCACCTGGCCGGCGTTGATGAGGTCCTCTCCCCTCAGGGCGAGACGGGTGAGCCGGCCACGTTGCAGGCCGGCGCCGTCCATCAGCTGATAGGCGATCAGGCGCAGGTCGTCGTCGTGCGCGGAGGGCTCGGCCAGGCGGCGGGTCTTCTCCCAGCGGCCGTGGCCGGCGAAGGTCAGCGTCAGCGTGACAGCTTGGGCCGCCTGCTCACGGTGGCGCAGCAGCTGCCCGAGGAGGATGACCAGCTCGAGCAGGGCGGCGCGGACGTCGGCGCCGTCCAGGGTGTGCCGGTCGAAGACATACCGGACGGTGGCGGTGGCGGGCAGGGTGCGGGGGACGACGGGGCGCGGGTCGATGCCGCGCGCCCGGTCGGCCGCCATGCGGCCGGCCTTCCCGCCCAGCAGGCCCTGGATCGTGGCGGGCGGAGCGGTCGCGAGCAGGCCGACGTAGTGGATGCCGTACTCGCGCAGCACCGCAGCCTGACGCTCACCGATGCCGTGCAGAGCATCCACGGGCAGCTGCCCCAGCCAGTCGGCCGCCTGGTCGGGGTCGATGGCGAGGACGCCGCCGGGTGCGGGGACCTGGGCGGAGGCGGTTGCCGCGACCGTGATCGAGGGGCCGATGCCGACCCGGACATCGACGCCCAGACGCGAGAGGGCCCGCACACGCAGCACCTCCCCGAGCCGGCGGGCGTCCGCGCGGTGGTAGCGCAGGGCCCCCTTCAGCTCCACCAGCGCCGCGGCGGGCGGCAGCGCCTGCACCACCGGGGACAGCTCCGCCAGCAGCTCCAGCACCCGCCGGTACACCTCCTCCGGCAGCCGGTCCGGGCACCGCACGTGCATCACCGTCGACACCCCACGTGCCTCGCGGCCCGTCGTCATGGCCCTCACCTCCCACACCCCACGTTATCGAACAGAAAATCGAACACGCGAGGAGTGCGGCCGTGGATCATGAGCATAGAATCAAAAACGTGTTCGATGATCTGCCGCCCGACCTCGATCGTCTCCAGGTGCTACGCACCTGGCATCTGCTCTGGATTCGGCGGATCGACGCGAAGATCGAGGCCCTCCTGCAGCGGCAGGCCGAAGCCGAGCGCGGCCGCCGCGAGCGCCCGCCCCCGCCGGAATGGATCGTCGAACTCGGCATCGGCACCGGGCGGCCCCCCGTCCAGGTGCACGCCGGCGACTGCCACATGGCGGGCAAGCGGCGCCGGGCCATCAGCCGCGACGAAGCCCGCCGCCTGCTCGCCACCGGCCTGCGGGCCTGCACCCACTGCGCCCCCGATGCCCAGCTGCGCATCCTCGACTTACCCCGCCAGACGCCCGCGCCCGGAGGCCTCCGGTGGCGGTCGAACAGCCGTGCCATGCCGCCCGTTATCCTGCCGACCGGGCGATGTGTACTGATCGCCTAGAACAGGACTGTTCCGATGACGACTCCCCCGCCCCCGATCAGCGAGCCCGACCCCTCCGCCCTGGTCTGCCCCGGCGACAAGGTCGGCCCCTGCGCCACCTGCCAGCGCAAGACCCACAAGTACGGCTCCGGCGGCAGCCCGCTCTGCCAGTGGTGCGCGGCACCCGTGCTTGAGAAGTGGAGACCGGGCGTGCGGCACACCAGCACCCGCCCCTGACCTCACACCGGCACCTCCCGGTGCCCCGACGGCACGGTGCCCGCACGGGTGAAGCCCGTCCGATCGCAGAACCTTCGCCGGCGTCGACGCGCAGTGCCGTGCATGAGACCGATCAACGACGCGCACGTCGCGGAGTCCGGCCTGGCCGTGGTGGAGATCGCCGCCGCCGATGACACCACCGCCTTCGCCATCCAGCAGCTGCTCGCCGCGCGGTGTGCGATCGCGCCGGCGGACCACACGGTCCGCGAACCCGGCGAGCCGGGGGTCCGGCTGCGCTGCTTCCTGGACCTGCGCCAGCACCCCGACGCATAGCGCGGCCGGCACGCACGCCGGAAACAACACTGCCGCCCCGAGCCGAGGGCTCGGGGCGGCGCACGTGCTGTGGAGGTGAAGGGCGGTCGCCTACGCGGCGAAAGGCAATGCAGGGCTTCAGCCGAACGATCGTCCCTGCATGCAATAGGTGAGGCCCGGGGACACAGTCACCTTCACTCCCACGCCCTCCACAACAGCCCCGGCCCGTAAGACATTCCCGCCGTGCCGACACGCGGGTACGCCGGGGTCAGGCGCTGCGTGGCTTGCGGCCGGCGGTCTTCTTCGCCGTCTTCTTGGCGGTGGTCGTCTTCTTGGCGGTCTTGGCCGCGGTTTTCTTGGCCGGCGTCTTCCTCGCCGGACTCTTCTTGGCCCGGGTCAGGTCGTGGACGTCGGCGTCGGCGGCCTCGCCGCGTGAGGAGCGCGCCTTGTCCACCGACTGCTGCAGGGCGGACATCAGGTCCAGCACCTGCCCCGG
>NZ_JBEXPK010000069.1:0-41623 GCF_040612015.1 Streptomyces sp. NPDC006476
GACGCTGGTTGCCATCACCCCCGTCCTCGTCGTGTTCCTGTTCGCCCAGCGCTTCCTGGTCAGCGGAATGCTCGCCGGCGCCACCAAGGAGTAACAGCTCTCATGCCATACAGCCCTGACTCCCACCTCTCCGGCGACCCCGGCGACCCCGGCGACGACATCCCGGCCGCCGACCGGTCCACCCCCGCTTCCGACGTCCAGGCCGCAGTGCCGCTGCTCGAACCCCCCGGCTGGGCCGTGGCCCAGCGCGCGCTGTTCGACCTTCTCGACCACGCCTGGCGCCGCTTCGCCCGCGACTTCACCGGCCCCGACGGGCGCCTCAACTACACCGGCCCGCTCACCACCCGCGACGGCGTGGACGACTTCTACGAAGTGTTCTTCAACTGGCCCCAGCTGTACCTCCTCGGCGGCGCCGACGACCTGCTCCCCGCCAGCGAGAAACACTGGGAGGGCGTCACCCGGCAGCTGACCGAACTGGACATGCTGCGCGACGAGTTCGAGCGCGGCTACGACTGGTTCCACCAGGGCGAGAGCCTGCTGCTGCTGTACTTCCTGTGCATGGCCGCCCCCGACCGCTGGCGTGAGCGCGCCCTGCGTTTCGCCGAGTTGTACGTCGACCCGGCCAAGGGCAACTACGACCCCGAACACCGCATCATCGCCCGCCCGCACAACGGCAGCGACCCCGACCGCACCGGCCTCTTCGACGGCGACGTCTACCCCTGGCTGCCGAAGGAGGCGGAGACCTACGGCTTCCCCCTCGAGTGGATCCCCGAGGCGGCGAACGGCCCCTTCCCCCTGTCGGCGGACCCGCGCCTCGGCGACCAGATGCGGGACCGGATGGGCGTCGGCGACACCGCGGTCAACCTCGCCGCGGCCGGGCTGGTCCTCAACGCCTGGATCCTGTCCGGCGAGGAGCGCTACCGCGACTGGATCGTCGAGTACGTGGGCGCCTGGCGCGAGCGCACCCGCGAACAGGGCGGCCTGATCCCGGACAACGTGGGCCCGGACGGCGAGGTCGGCACCATGCTGGAAGGGCGCTGGTACGGCGGCCACTACGGCTGGTCGTGGCCCCACGGCTGGCACAGCCTCGGTCACGCGGCCTGCGTGGCGGCGCTCGCGGCGGCCACGGTCACCGGCGACGACGACTACCTCTCCATGGTCGCGACCTCGCTCGACACCCTCATCGACCACGCCAAGGTCATGCCCCACACGGAGGCCGACTCCAGCCTGCCCTCCAAGTGGGCAGTCGAACTCGGTCCGGACCGTCACACGCCCACACCGCACCTGCCGTTCCGCCACAACGACTCCGGCTGGTTCGACTACAACCCGGCCACCCCGCCCGTGCCGGTGGCCCTGTGGCACCACACGGCCTCCGACGCCGACCGCACCCGGCTGGAGGGGCTGCGCGAGGCGGACGGAATCGACTGGCGCACCGTGCGGCCGTTCCGGTCCAAGGAGGACTCCGGACACGAGAAGGCGTGGTTCGCCTTCCTCGCCGGCGACGACCCCGACTACCCCGAGCGGATCCTCGCCATGGCGCAGGCCCAGGTCCGCCACCGTCTGCGGCGCATCGACCGCTACCGCGACCTGGACGTGCCCGAGGCCGACATCCACGTGTGGCAGCTTTGCAACCCGGTGGTCACCGAGGCCCTGGTACAACTGACCTGGGGCGGCCCGCAGGTGCTGTATCAGGGCGGTCTGCAGCAGGCGAGGCTGCGCTACCACGACGCCGACGCCCGCCGGGCCGGCCTGCCCGCCGACGTCGCCGCCCTGGTCACCTCCATCGACCCCGAGGCGACCACCGTCGAGCTGGTCAACCTGGCCCCCGAAACCGACCGCACGGTGATCGTCCAGGCGGGCGCGTTCGCCGAGCACACCATCACCAGCGTCCGGTACACCACCTGCCAGGACGACGGCTGGATCGGCGACATGTACGACTACGGGCACACCGAGCCAGTGGTCGCCGAGGCCGAGGTCCCGTGCGACGGCCCTTACCTGACGGTCCGTCTGCCCGCCTCCACCCGTATCCGGCTCACCCTGCGGCTCGGGCTGCGCACCCGTACTCCCAGTTACCGGACCCCGTTCGACAACGCGGCCGAGCAGGCCGACTCCACCGAGACGACAGGGGAACCGGCGTGAAGCGCATCGCCCAGACCATCAGGCTCCGTCACGAGCACCGCGAGGAGTACCTGCGGCTCCACTCCGCCGTGTGGCCCGGCGTAGAAGCCGCCCTGCTCCGGGCGAACATCCGCAACTACAGCATCTTCCTCCACGGTGACGTGCTCTTCGCCTACATGGAGTACATCGGCGACGACTTCGAGGCGGACATGGCGTCCATCGAGGCCGACCCCGAGACCCAGCGCTGGTGGAAGCTCACCGATCCGTGCCAGGAGCCCTTCCCCGACCGGGGGGAGGGACGCCAGTGGACCGAGCTCCCCGAGATCTGGCATCTGAGCCCGCCCGACGGCGACGCCACCGTCTGATCCGGCCCGCACCGGCCAGAGCCGGCCCGCACCCGCCCGACCCGACTTGGACCACCCCATGAACGCACCCGTGCTCGTCGACGCCCACCACCACCTGTGGGACCTCGCCCACCGTCCGCAGCCCTGGCTGGACGACCCCGGCGTGGCATCGATCCGCCGCACCTTCACCCCCCATGACCTGCGCACCACCGCCACCCACCGCATCGCGGGCCGACGGCTGCACAGCACAGTGGTCGTCCAGTGCATCGCGGAGATCGCCGAGACCGAGGACCTGCTCGCGCTCGCCGAGCGGGTACCCCTGATCCAGGCCGTGGTCGGCTGGGCCGACCTGACGTCACCGGCCATCGGTGACGTACTCGACCAGCTGCAAGCCGGGCCGGGCGGCGGATACCTGCGCTCCTTGCGGCACCTCGTCCAGGGCGAGACGGACCCCGACTGGCTCCAACGCCCCGACGTGGAACGCGGATTGCGGGCGGCCCGGGATCGCGGACTGCGCTACGACGTGCTCGTGCGCGACCACCAGCTCGGTCAGGCTATCCGGCTCGCGGAACGCTTCCCGGACCTGCCCCAGGTGCTCAACCACGCGGGCAAGCCGGACATCGCCCGTGGGGACATCGCCGAGTGGGAACGCCGGATGCGGCAGCTCGCCGGGCACCCGCAGGTGGTGTGCAAGGTCTCGGGGCTGATCACCGAGGCCGACCACACCCGCTGGACCACCGCCGACATCCGCCCGGTCTGGGAGGTGCTGCTCTCGGCCTTCGGCCCTGAGCGGCTGATGTTCGGCTCGGACTGGCCGGTCGCCAACCTGGCGGGTGGCTGGAACCGGTGGGCCGCCACCGTGGACGAACTGCTCACCGGCTGGAGCGAGAGCGATGTCGACGCGCTCCTCGCCGGCACCGCGACCGCGTTCTACGGCCTGGCTTCCGTTTTCACGAAGGGCGACGCGACCGCCCGGAGGGCCTGACCCGCTCCGGCTCCGCGACGAGACCCACTGCCGCGGAGCCACATCCCATGACACGGACTCACACGAACTCGCGCGAAACCAGCGCCGGACACATAGCCACGGACGCCGAGCCACTCGGCATCCGTAGGCACCGGTCCGCGCCGAAGGGACCCTGCCCCCATGACACTAGCCGCCCGATACCTCTGCGCCCGCACCCTGGACACGGCCCCCGCCCACAGCGCGCCGCCGGGACCCGGTGAGGTGGAGCTGGCCCCGGCCTACGTCGGCATCTGCGGGACCGACCTGCACATCTTCCACGGCGACATGGACGCCCGGGTCAGCGCACCGGCCGTCCTGGGGCACGAGATGGCCGGGCGCGTGGTCCGCTGCGGGCCGGACGTAACGGACTGGCGGCCAGGCGACGCGGTCACCGTGATGCCGCTGCGCTGGGACGACACCTGCCCGGCCTGCCGCAACGGCCACCAGCACATCTGCCAGCACCTGGACTTCATCGGCATCGACTCTCCCGGCGCGATGCAGCAGCGCTGGACGGTACCCGCCGCCACCCTGATACGGCTGCCCGACTCCCTCCCGCTGGACCGGGCCGCGCTCGTCGAGCCCACTGCGGTCGCGGTGCACGACGTCGGCCGGGCCGGGGTGTGCGAGGGCGAGCGGGTCGTCGTGGTGGGCGGCGGCCCGGTCGGCGTCCTGATCGCGCTGGTGGCCCAGGCCGCGGGGGCGGACGTCCGGGTGGTGGAGCTCAGCGCCCACCGCCGGCTGCTCGCCGAGGAGTTGGGGCTGACCGTGTGGGATCCTGCCGCCGAGGACCTGGCTGAGCTGGTCCGGCGGTGGACCGGGGACGCGGGGGCGGACGTCGCCTTCGAGGTGTCCGGCGCGGCGGGCGGGGTGGACACCGCGGTCGACGTGCTCGGCGTGCGCGGCCGACTGTGTCTGGTCGCGATCCACTCCCGCCCGCGCGAGGTGAACCTGCACCGCTTCTTCTGGCGCGAACTCACCCTCGTCGGGGCCCGGTTGTACGACCGCTCCGACTTCGAGAAGGCGGTGACACTGGTGGCCGACGGCACCATTCCCGCCGACCGGCTGATCAGCAAGGTCGTGCCGCTCACCCAGGCACCCGCCGCCTTCGAGGCGCTGGAGGGTGGCGGCGACGTGATGAAGATCCTCGTGGACTGCACCGACGACGCCCAGGGAGCCGCCGTATGACCGCCTTCGACCTCACCGGACGGCTCGCCGTCGTCACCGGAGCCCGGCGAGGCATCGGACGGGCCATGGCCCGCGCGCTCGCCGGGGCCGGCGCGGACGTCATCGGCGTCAGCGCCTCCCTGGAGGAGTCCGGCAGCGCGGTGGAAAAGGACGTCGTCGCCGCAGGCCGCACATTCGAGGCCATCCGCACCGACTTCGCGGACCCCGAGGCGGTACGGGCCCTGGGCGCGGACCTCGCCGGGCGCGAACGCCCGGTGGACGTCCTGGTCAACAACGCGGGCACGATCCGCCGCGCCCCGGCCGCCGAACACACCGACGCCGACTGGGAGTTGGTGCTCCAAGTCAATCTCAACGCGCAGTTCGCGCTAACCCGCGCGGTCGGCGCGGCGATGGTCGCCCGCGGCCAGGGGAAGGTCATCTTCACCGCATCGCTGCTCAGCTTCCAGGGCGGCATCACCGTGCCCGGCTACACCGCCGCCAAGCACGGCATCGCGGGCCTGACCAAAGCGCTGGCCAACGAGTGGGCCCCGCACGGTGTGAACGTCAACGCCATCGCCCCCGGCTACATCGCCACCGACAACACCCAGGCCCTCCAGGACGACCCGGTGCGCAGCAAGGCGATCCTGGACCGCATCCCGGCCGCGCGCTGGGGCAGCGCCGACGACCTCGCGGGCGCCACCATGTTCCTGGCCTCCGACGCGGCCGCCTACGTCCACGGCGTAGTCCTGCCCGTCGACGGCGGATGGCTCGGCCGATGAGTGACGTAGACCTGGCCTGCGTGCTGGACGGCGCCCGTGTCATGCCGGTGCTGACTGTGCGCGACGCCGCCACGGCCGGCCCGTTGGCCGACGCGCTCGCCGCGGGCGGCGCCCGGTGCGCAGAGGTCACCTTCCGCACCCCCGACGCCGAACAGGTCCTCAAGACCATGGCCTCCCACGGAAGACTGGCCGTCGGCGCCGGCACGGTCCTCACGCCCGAGCAGGCCGAGCGGGCCGTGGCGGCCGGGGCCCGCTTCGTGGTTTCGCCCGGCTTCGACGAGGAGGTTGTCGCGAAGTGCGGTGAGCTGGGGGTCCCGGTCGTGCCGGGCATCGCCACCGCCACCGAGCTGATGTGCGCCCTGAAGGCAGGCCTCGACACCGTCAAGCTCTTCCCGGCCGAGCCGCTCGGCGGCGTCCCGATGCTGCGCGCGCTCGCAGCGCCCTTCCCCCAGGTACGGTTCGTGCCGACGGGCGGCATCGACGCCCGTCGTCTGCCCGCCTATCTCACCGACCCGGCGGTCCTCGCCGTCGGCGGCAGCTGGATGGGCACCGTTGCCCATCTGGAGCGGGGCGAGTACGGGGAGATCCGCCGGCTGACCGCCGAGGCCGTGCACGGGAGCGCGACGTGACCGACGTGGTGGCACTCGGTGAGGTGATGCTCCGCTTCGATCCGGGCGAGGGCAGGATCCGCACCGCCCGCACTCTCCAGGTCTGGGAAGGCGGCGGGGAGTACAACGTCGTGCGCGGACTGCGCCGCTGCTTCGGCCTGCGCACCGCCGTCGTCACCGCCCTCGCCGACAACGAGGTCGGCCGGCTGGTCGAGGACCTGATCCTGCAGGGCGGCGTCGACACGTCACTGATCCGCTGGGTGCCCGCGGACGGCATCGGCCGCGGGGTGCGCAACGGACTGAACTTCGTCGAGCGGGGCTTCGGCATCCGGGGCGCACTGGGCGTCAGCGACCGCGCGCACACGGCCGTCTCTCAGCTGCGCAAGGGGGACATCGACTGGGACGCCATCTTCTCGGCCGGAGTGCGGTGGTTCCACACCGGCGGCATCTTCGCCGGCCTGTCCGACACCACCGTGGACGTCGCCGACGACGCCATGGCGTCCGCCCGCCGCCACGGCGTCACCGTCTCCTACGACCCCAACTACCGCCCCAGCCTCTGGGCCGGCCGCGGCGGCGCCGACCGGGCCCGCGAGGTCGACGTACAGCTCACCCGCCACGCCGATGTCGTCGTGGGCGCCTTGGGCCTGGCCGGGCCGTACCCGGGTGCGGTACGCATCGGGGCGGACGAGGTGCAAGACGCCCTCGTCGAAGTGGCCGGGCTCCTGCCTCAGGCCGAGGTCCTCGCTACAACACTGCGTCACGTGCCCTCCGCCGGGGTCAACGACTGGTCCTCCGCGGCCTGGTCGGCCCGTACCGGAATCGTCCGTGGCCCGCAGATGTCCGGCTTGCACGTCCTCGACCGCATCGGCTCGGGTGACGGCTTCGCAGCCGGCCTGATCTACGGACTGCTGACCGCCCGCGGGGAAGAGGACGGACCGGCGGCCGCTGCCACACCCTTGGCGCACCTCGACGTCGCCGCGCTGAGCCGCGCCCTCGCCTACGGGACCGCGCACGGGGCCCTCACCATGACCACCCCCGGCGACGTGTCCATGGCCTCGCTCGCCGAGGTGGAGGCGCTGATGGCAGGCGGCTCGGCCGCCGTCAGAAGGTGACAGGCCCGTGGGCGCTCACACCGTCCGCGTCATCCAAGGAGAACAGTTGACACACAGGAGCATGGGGCGCCGGAAGATCGGGAGCACCCCTGTCGAGCTCACCGAGCTCGGCTTCGGGGCCTCCGTCATCGGCAACCTCTACAAGGCCACCCCGGCGCAGGACGCGCAGGCCGCGATCGAGGCGGCGTGGGACGCGGGCATCCGCTACTTCGACACCGCACCGCACTACGGCCTCGGCCTCTCCGAGCGGCGCCTGGGCGCCGCACTGCGGGACCGGTCGCGTGACACCTACGTCATCTCCTCCAAGGTCGGCCGTCTGCTCGTCCCCAACGAGCACCCGCGTGGCACCGACGACGAGGGCTTCGTCGTACGCGATGACCTGCGCCGACAGTGGGACTTCAGCCGGGACGGGGTCCTGCGGTCCATCGAGGACACGCTGGAACGAACGGGACTGGAACGCCTGGACGTCGTC
Organism: Streptomyces sp. NPDC006476; assembly: GCF_040612015.1. Classification (NCBI taxonomy): domain Bacteria; kingdom Bacillati; phylum Actinomycetota; class Actinomycetes; order Kitasatosporales; family Streptomycetaceae; genus Streptomyces; species Streptomyces sp. NPDC006476. The sequence continues at coordinate 7,601 of NZ_JBEXPK010000069.1, forward strand.
TACCTGCACGATCCCGACGCCCACTGGCGGCAGGCCGCCGAGAAGGCCATGCCGGCTCTGGCGGAACTGCGCGACCAGGGGGTGATCGGCGCGATCGGCGCCGGCATGAACCAGTCGGCCATGCTCGCCCGCTTCCTGCGCGAGACCGCTGCCGACGTGGTCATGCTGGCCGGTCGCTACACCCTCCTCGACCAGTCGGCACTGGACGACGTCCTTCCCGCCGCACACGAACTCGGCAAGAGCGTGGTGGCCGTCGGCGTGTTCAACTCGGGACTGCTTTCCCGCGACCGGCCCGCCGAGGGCATGAAGTACGACTACCAAGAGGCTCCTTCGGCCCTGGTGACCCGCGCCAGGGCGATCGCCGAGGTCTGCGCGAGGCACGGTACGACATTGCCCGCGGCAGCGGTCGCGTTCCCGTACAGCCATCCCAGCGTCATCAACGTCACCCTCGGCATGCGCACCGCGCAGCAGGTCGCACGGAACGTGGAACTCCACCGTCAGCACATCCCCGAAGGTCTCTGGGACGATCTCCGCGACCGGGGGCTGATCAGGTCGGACGTGCCCCGGGCGAACGAGTCCGGGCGGTGATCGACGGCTCGCACGTCAGGGCGCTTAAAGGCGGCCCAAAACAGGACCGAGCCCGGTCGACCGTGCCCGAACAGGCTCCAAGCACGATCTGATCACCGACGGGCACGGCATCCCGCTGGCGGTATCGCTGGCCGGCGGAAACCGCAACGACGTCACCCAGCTCATCCCCCTGCTCCAGGCCGTCCCGCCCGTACGCGGCCGGCGCGGACGGCCCCGACAACGACCGGTCGCGCTCTACGCCGACCGCGGCTACGACCACGACAAGTACCGCAAGCAGGCGCGGGCCCTGGGGGGGGACCCCGGTCATCGCGCGGCGCGGAGTCGAGCACGGTTCCGGACTGGGCGTGCACCGCTGGGTGGTCGAGCAGAGTTTTGCACTGCTGCGCTGGTTCCGCAGACTGCGCATCCGCTGGGAGATCCGCGACGACATCCACGAAGCCTTCCTCAGCCTGGCCTGCAGCATCATCTGCTGGCGCCGACTGGTCAACCTGTCACTCTGTTAGGAGTTCTCAGGCAGGGCTGCGAGCGTTCGACGTGCCCAACGAACCATTCGTCGACGCAGCCCGGGCGCTCATCAGCGGCGAGCGGTTTCCGCCCCTCATCCTCGTCGGCGAAAGGCAGGACAACCTGGTCTGCCTTGAGGGCCATCTGCGTCTGACCGCCTACGCCCTCGTCGGCTTCCCGACCGGCATCGCGTCAGCGGTGTGCATCGTGAAGCCTCAGGTCAAGTGTCTGGTGTGCGCGGGGTTCGGGGTGCTCGGGCTGGTCGTGGGCGGATGACTACGGCGAAGATCATCGGTCACCGGGAGACTTCGCCGCGCGGTGGTGGAGTCGACGCTGACCAGGGACAGATCGATCTCGCCCCGCTTCGCGGCTTCCGCGATCAGGCCCTCCAGCAGGGCCTCGAAGACACCGGCGTCACGCCACTGTCGGAAGCGGTGGTGGACGGTCGCCAGGTACCGGACTCCTGCGGCATCTCCCGCCACTGGCCGCCAGTCTTGAACCGCCAGATCACCCCCTCGAACTGCTGCCGCAGCCGCTCGGGATACGGGCCGTACTCACCGATCGGCAGGTACGGCTCGATGAACTCCCATTCCTCGTCCGTCAGTTGCACGCGTGTCACACAGGAAGGTCTACCGCTCCAGGCCCCGCCACGACGGCGAATCCCGCAGATAGATCACGACTCAATACGCGCCCTAGGCCGCCCGGCAAAGCACGACCGGCGCGTTTTGCGCATGGCGAGAGCGCGGCCGACCGCTCAGCCAGCACTCGGCGGCAGCTGTGCAGGGCTGACCAACTCCCCCAGAACATCAGCCATGAACTGCACCAGCCACCGCTGGGACGGACTGCGTGATGCCTCGTGCCCGGCGTAGAGCGCCACTTCGATCGGTTCCGTGTCGAACGGGAGCCTCACGAGGCGCAGGCGGTGGGAGGCGGTGAACACCTCGCCGACGTATTCGGGGACGATCGCGATGAGGTCGGTGTGTTCCAGCAGGTAGGGCAGCACCGTGAAGCGCGTGGCGTCGACGGCGACGCGCTCCAGGAGGCCGTGCGTGGCGAGGAGCAAGCGGGGCACGTCGTGGCCGTGGGGGCCGTACACCGTCGCGTGGTGTTCGGCCGCGAGGTCCGCCAGCGTGACGGAGGCGCCGCGGATGCGGGGGTGGTCGGCGGCGACCATACCGACGTAGCGCTCGTGGAAGAGCGGGATGCGGACGGTGCGGTGGGACGTGAGGACCGGCGTGGCGACGAAGGCGTCGAGTTCACCGCGGCGTAGCTGGCTCTCGACGGAGTCCACGTCCAACGGGCGGACAGTGAAGGACACTCCGGGAGCCCGCTCGCGGGCCGCAGCGGCCAGCCGGGGCAGCAGGGTGACCTGGCCCAGGTCGGAGAGAGCGATGGTGAAACGCCCTGACATGGCGGTCAGGTCGAAGTCGTTTTCCTGGCGGATCACGGCGTCCATGCCGGCCAGCGCACGCTGCAAGGGCTCGTAGAGGCGCTGGGCGCCGGCGGTCGGGGTCAGGCCGCGGCCGGTGCGCCGGAAGAGCTCGTCGTCGAAGTGCCGGCGCAACTTGGCCAGGCTGTAGCTCACCGTGGGCTGAGTGACGTGCAGCGTCTCCGCCGTCGCCGTGACGCTGCCGGTCTCGTAGAGCAGCACGAAGACGCGGGCGAGGTTGAGATCGAAGCTGCTCATATCGAACAAGTCTATATCGCAGCCAGCCAACATTTATTAGTCCGAAAGTCGTGCGGTGCCTAGCGTGGCCTGCATCACTTCGGCGTCGCCGCGAAAGGAACGTTTGTGCCATCCGTGCGCCGTGTCTGCCATGAGTTCCTCCAACGGCAGGAGCTCACCACCGTCTTCGGGAATCCCGGCTCCAACGAGCTGCCCTTCCTCGCCGACCTGCCGGACGGCTTCCGGTACGTCCTGGGGCTGCACGAGGGCGCCGTGGCGGGCATGGCGGACGGCTACGCACAGGCCACGGGACGTCCGGTGCTCGTCAACCTGCATGCCGCGTCCGGCTCCGGCAACGCGATGGGCGCGCTCACCAACGCCGTGGCCTCGCGCACTCCGCTGGTCGTCGTGGCCGGCCAGCAGGTGCGGCCGGCCATCGGACCGGAGGCCAACCTCGCCAACGTCGACGCCCCGTCGCTGATGAAGCCGCTCGTCGGCTGGGCCGCCGAACCGGCCTGCGCCCAGGACGTGCCCCGGGCCCTCGCCCAGGCCGTCTTCGAGGCGCAGTTGCAGCGCCGGCCCACCTACCTCTCCGTCCCCTACGACGACTGGGCGGTGGACGGGGGCGAGAACGCGTCAGCCGTGCTGGACCGTCAGGTGCACCGCGCCGCAGTGCCCGGCACGGAGCAGGGACGCCGGCTGGCCGATGCGGTGACCGCCGCGCGCAGGCCCGCGCTGGTGCTGGGCGGTGACATCGACTCCGCCGGTCTCTTCGACGACGCGGTGCGGCTCGCGGAGCGGCTCGGCGCTCCGGTGTGGGCGGCACCGTCGCTGTTCCGGCTGCCCTTCCCCAACCGCCACCCGCAGTTCCGCGGGGTGCTGCCGGCGGGGATCGAACCCGTCTCCCAAGCTTTCGAGGGTCATGACCTCGTGCTGGTGCTCGGGGCACCGGTCTTCCGCTATCACGAGTACCAGCCCGGCCGGTATCTGCCCGAGGGCACCCGGCTGATCCAGGTCACGGAGGACGCCTCCGCCGCCGCCCGCGCGCCGATGGGCGAGGCTCTGGTCACCGACCCGGCCGCCGTCATCGACCTGCTGCTCAAGGAGCTCGACGCGGCGACGGAGCCGACGGGCGACTACCGGCCCACCCCCGCGCCGGCCACCGGGCAGGGGACGCGGCTGCATCCCGAGGAGGTCTTCGCCTCCCTCCGGGACGAACTGCCCGACGACACGGCGTACGTGGTGGAGTCGACCTCGACGAACTCCTCGTGGTGGCGCCAGATGGACCTGCGGCGGCCCGGCTCCTACTACTTCCCGGCAGCGGGCGGACTCGGCTTCGGCCTGCCCGGCGCCGTCGGGGTCGCCATGGCCCAGCCCGACCGGCCGGTCGTCGGCGTGATCGGGGACGGCTCGGCCAACTACGGCATCACCGCCCTGTGGACGGCCGCCCAGCACCGCCTGCCCGTGACCGTGGTGCTGCTGCGCAACGGAACCTACGGCGCGCTGCGCTGGTTCAGCGGCCTGCTGGGTGTCCCGGACGCACCGGGCATGGACATCCCGGGCCTGGACTTCACCCGCATCGCGGAGGGCTACGGCGTGTCCGCCCAGCACGTCGAGAGCGTGGACGAACTACGGGCGGTGCTGTCCCGGCGCCCGGACGGCCCCCGGCTCGTCCAGGTCGACACAGTGCTCACGACACCGTCCTGACCACGACGCCCACCCCACGAACACACCTCACAGAAGTCATCCCCCTCAGGTAACGGAAGGAAGACCGATGACACTCCTGGACAACGACGTCTGGAGCAAGAAGTTCCTCAGCGACGGCTGGCAGGACGCCACCCGCGAGCACCCGGTCACCGAGCCGGCCACCGGCGCGCAGCTCGGCACCGCCGGCCTGGCCACGCCCGAGGACGTGCGCCGCGCCGCCACCCGGGCCGCCGAGGCGCAGCGGTCCTGGGCGGCCACGCCCCCGCAGCAGCGGGCGGCCGTACTGCGCCGCGCGGGCGAGCTGTTCACCGAGCACGCCGCCGAGATCGAGGACTGGCTGATACGCGAGGCGGGCTCGGTACGGGCCAAGGCGGCGTTCGAGGTGCAGCTTGCGATCGGCGAGTCATTCGAGTGCGCGGCACTGCCCACGCACCCTCAGGGAGACGTACTGACGTCCGAGGAGGTTCGCTGGTCGTTGGCCCGGCGCCGCCCCGCCGGCGTCGTGAGCGTGATCGCGCCGTTCAACTTCCCGCTCGCCCTCGGCCTGCGTTCGGTGGCACCCGCGCTGGCGCTCGGCAACGCGGTCCTGCTGAAGCCCGATCCGCGTACGGCGGTGAGCGGTGGCGTGGTCATCGCCCGGATCTTCGAGGAGGCCGGGCTGCCCTCCGGACTGCTGCACCTGCTGCCGGGCGACAGCGCGGTCGGCCAGGCGGTCGTCGAAGCACCCGAGGTACGGGTCATCTCCTTCACCGGCTCCACTCCGGTCGGCCGTGCGATCGGTGAGCAGGCAGGCCGTCTGCTCAAGCGCGCCCACCTCGAACTGGGCGGGAACAACGCGCTGGTGGTGCTGCCGGGCGCGGATGTGCAGAAGGCGGCCTCCGCCGGTGCGTTCGGCTCGTATCTGCATCAAGGACAGATCTGCATGACCACCGGCCGCCACATCGTGCACGAGTCGCTGCTCGACGAGTACAGCGCCGCGCTGGCCTCGAAGGCACGGGCGCTGCCCGTCGGCGACCCCGCCCGCGAGGACGTGGCGCTCGGCCCGATCATCGACCGGCGGCAGTTGGAGCGGGTGCACGGCATCGTCACCGACAGCGTCGCGGCGGGCGCGACGCTGGCCGCGGGCGGCGAGATCGACGGCGCCGGTTACTCTGCCACCGTCCTGACCGGCCTCACCACCGACATGCGGGCGTGGCGCGAGGAGATCTTCGGCCCCGTCGCACCCGTCATCGGCTTCTCCACGCTCGAGGAAGCCGCCCGGATCGTCAACGACTGCGAGTACGGCCTGTCCGTCGGCATCCTCGGCGACGTCGGTACGGCGATGAAGCTCGCCGACCAGATCGACTCCGGCAAGATCCACATCAACGAGCAGACCGTCAACGACGAGCCCAACGCCCCGTTCGGCGGAGTCAAGGCATCCGGCACCGGGTCCCGCTTCGGTGGAGCCGCCGCCAACGTCGAGGCCTTCACCGAGGCCCAGTGGGTCACCGTCCGCCCGGACATCGCCGACTACCCGTTCTGATCCCGGCTCCCCCGTCCCCATCCCGTCCCCCGTAGCCGCTACAAAGGGAACCCAGCCATGACACCCATCACCTCACCGAACACCACCGACGCCGCCTCGAGAACAGGCACGTCCGACCGCAACGTCTGGACCGTGGTCCTGTGCTGGATCACCGTCATGCTCGAGGGGTACGACCTCGTCGTCCTCGGCGCCATCATCCCCACCCTGCTCAAGACCCATCACCTGGGCATGACAGCCGCGGACGCCACCACGGTCGCCACGCTTTCACTCGTAGGCGTCGCCATCGGCGCCATCCTGGTCGGCCCGCTCGCCGACCGCTTCGGACGACGCCTGCTGCTCATCGGCTCGGTGGTGGAGTTCTCCGTCTTCACCCTCCTGTTGCCCCAGGCCACCTCCGTCGGGATGTTCGCCGCGCTCAGGCTCGTCGCCGGTATCGGTCTCGGCGCCTGCATGCCGGCGTCGCTGACCATGATGGCCGAGCACATGCCCGCCGCACGCCGGGCTCGCGCCAGCACCCTGACCATGACCGGCTACCACACCGGTGCCGTGATCACGTCCCTGCTGGCCCTGCAGGTCACCGACAACTGGCAGGTCCTCTTCTACGTCCTCGGCATCGCCGGACTCGTCATCGCGGTCATCCAGTGGTTCCGCCTGCCGGAGTCCGAGGCGTTCGTCCGCACCAAGGAAGCGCCCGCCTCCCAGCGCGTCGCATTCGGCGAACTCCTCAGGCCGGCCTACCTCCGCGCCGGCATCGGCATCTGGGTCGCATCCTTCATGGGCCTGCTCCTGGTCTACGGCCTCAACACCTGGCTGCCCAAGCTCATGAACGAGGCCGGCTACCCCATCCCCACGGCGGTCACCCAACTGCTCATCCTCAACGTCGGCGGGGTCGCCGGCCTGGTGCTGGGCGGCTTCGTGGCCGACCGGCGCGGCATCAAGCCCACTGCGCTCGGCTGGTTCGCGATATCGGTGGCCATGCTTGCCTGCCTCAGCATCAGGATGCACAGCAACCTGCTCCTCGACACCGTCGTCTTCCTCACCGGCGTGTTCGTCTTCTCCGCCCAGGTGCTGATCTACGCGTACGTGACGAACTTCTATCCGGCCTCGGTCCGCAGCACCGCCCTCGGCTCGGCCTCGGGCATCGGCCGTATCGGCTCCATCGTCGGCCCGACGATCACCGGTGCCCTCGTGGCGGCAGGCATCGGCCACCCCTGGGGCTTCTACTTCTTCTCCGCCGTGGCGGTCGCCGGATTCCTGGCCGTGCTCACCCTGCCCGGCCGGGCCGCCGCGGCACAGGCGGAGGCAACCGCGGCCGCGCCGGCAGCCGAACCCGCCGTCTGACCCATCACGGAAGGCGGTACGGCACCGAACGGGCCGTACCGCCCTGTGCTCGATGCGGTGAAGAACCCCGACAGCCACACTGAACCCATGGAACACGTCGGCCGGATACCCGCTCCGCCGCTCGACCAGTTCATCGACGACATCTACTGTCTGACCGGGGTACCGCCCCACCGGCCGGCTGTGGGACTCCGACCGTGCGTGGTTCATGGGTGTGTGGACGGAGGCGCTTCCTCTTCGAGTACCCCCCGCATGCGCGGCTCGTCGGCGTGCACTTCAAAAGCGCGATCACGAGCAGGCCGTGGCATTTGTTCCTGCCCGAGTGGTTCTTGCGGTTCTCGACCCCGGTGCGCCGCCGGGTACGTATCACCGAGCCGTCCAGCAGCACCACACCGCCACCCTTTCGGGCGATCTTCTTCAGGGCCCGGTTCAGGCGCGGGGCGCGGGCGGCCAGCAGCCCGACGACCTCCCGCATCCAGCGAGTGACGGTGGTGCGATGGATGCCGTTGCCGCCTGCCAGGTCGCCGGGCCGCTGGTCACAACGCAGTACCGCCAGCACGATGCCGGCGATCTTCCCCGCGGGCAGGGCCCGCCACCTGGAGCCGATCTTCTTGAAGTGGCCGCGTAACAGGTCGGCGAGCCAGTTCAGGGTGGCACTCGACAGCGGCAGGCGGGCGATGTGGACAAGACCGTCAGAGCCCTCGACGGGATGGTTGTTTTTCTTCACATCAAACTCAACTGCCGTCGGGGGCCCGCCGGTTACGCCCTCTTGTCGCCCCGGTCCGCAGCTACTACAGGCGTGCGGTGAACTTCCCGTCAGGCCGCTTGTGCAGCCGGCCCCGATCGGCGAGCTTGGTCACCTCCGCCCGCAGCGGCCCCAGCCTCCCGCGCACCCCTACCTCAAGCCCCAGCTCCTCACCCACCCTCTTGACCTGCACCGGACCGCCAGCGGCCCTCACGATCGCCAGGATCCGGCGGTAGTCGGCGGGCAGCGCGGCCTCGTCGCCAGTCTCACCGCGGTGCGGAATCAGCAGCACCGCACGCCCCGCCACCTCCGCCTTCACCGGAACGCCGCCCGCCCTCCCCACGATCCCCGGCGTATCGGCACGGTGACGGACCGTAGGCGGCCCGCTCACGCAGGCGCAGCAGAACCAGAGAACCCTCCCGACCGACTGGTCAGACGATCTTCACCATGGTCACCCGCCGCCCACCAGCCCGAGCACCCCCGACCCCGCGCACACCAGCCCGCCCGACCTGCACCTTTCACGATGCACACTACTCAGTGCCTGATCGGCACCTCGCCGACCATGGGACGCTGGGCGCAATAGACCAGTCACCTCGGGCTACGTGGGCTGATGGTGCGGCGTGGCGGAGTTGCTCGGGCGAGCGCTGTTCTCTTCCCGCGCTGCTCAGTAGACCCTCTCGAGCAGCGCCTACTGCTGAAGTTTCCTCGACTGCAACCGACGGACTCGAACAGGCCCGCCGGCGCGCTCGACGCCGGCCAACTCGGCAGACCCGAAGGGCCGGTCTGAATGTCAGGGCGCACCAAAGAGCAGATGTCCTGCCCGGCGCAAGACGATCCCACGGCCGCGACGAGGTCGAGCACAGTGAGCCGCGCGTACGTCGCTCCCCCACGTCGCCGTCCATCGCTCGTACTGCCGGGTCGCGTTGGGCCAGGCCGGGGCTGACCGGAGGACCGGCGCCCTCCCGGCACTGCAACCGATCCGGGACCACTGACGCCTGACGGTTAAACATACCATGTCTATCGAGGGATAGATCAGCAGAATCTCGCACAAAAAGGAACAAAAGCTCAGTTGGCGAGCTGCTTTCATCCCTGCACGACCGTTGACATGGGCAGGGTGAGTGCCGCAATTTCATGCGTGACATCCGGCACCACGCGGCTCAGGGGTCTGCAAGAAGTCCCGGAGCCGAAACGGTCACGCGGCGGTGCTGCCGTACGGGAACGGAGTGAGGACATGTCGTCAGGAACCTGCTCTGCCACGAGATCCCTGGAGTCCGCACAGACCGTTGCCGTTCGCAGCCGGTGACGCGCTCCATCCACCCGCTTGCGCCGCGGACTTCGTCGCCCGTAGGCCGTGGCGCCGAGTCAGTCACCTGCCGACCGTGTCCGGTCCGGGTTGCGTCGCGCACGTCGTGCTCCCGCCACCGGAAGTGCCCGCCACTGACCACCGGCCCTGGTCTCCCACCACAGCTCTGACGGAGGTACCACCATGATCAACAGACGCCAGTTCCTGGCGAGTGCCACGGGTGTCGCGGCGACTGCGGTCGCAGGCAACGTCCTCGCCGCCGGCACCGCCCGGGCCGCGACCACGTACACCCCCACGTGGGCCTCGGTCGACCAGCACACCGCGGCTCCCGAGTGGTTCAAGGACGCCAAGTTCGGCATCTACTACCACTGGGGTGTGTTCAGCGTTCCGGCCTACGGGAACGAGTGGTATCCGCGCCGCATGTACATCAGCGGCGATGCGTGCAACCAGCACCACATCGCCACGTTCGGTGACCCGTCGGCGTGGCCATACCACAACTTCATCAACGGCGCGAAGGACCTGAACGGCAACTTCAACAAGTTCGCCCCGAAACTGAAGTCCGCGGGCGGGAACTTCGACCCGGACGAGTGGGCGCAGCTCTTCGTCGACGCCGGCGCCCGGTTCGCCGGCCCGGTTGCCGAGCACCACGACGGATTCTCCATGTGGAACAGCTCGGTCAACGAGTGGAACTCGGCCGCCAAGGGCCCCCAGCTCAACCTGCTCCAGTTGTTCACCGACTCCATCCGTGCCAAGGGGCTGAAGCTCCTTGTGGCCATGCACCACGCGTTCAACTTCAACGGCTACTACGACCACGTGCCCGCGCAGTCCGACCCGAGCCTGCAGAAGCTGTACGGGCAGTTGGGCACCACGGCCGAGAACCAGCTGTGGTATGACAAGCTCAAGGAGGTCATCGACCTCGCCAAGCCCGACATCATCTGGCAGGACTTCGACCTCAACAAGGTCGACCAGACGCAACTCCTGAACTTCCTGTCGTACTACTACAACCAGGCCCAGGCGTGGGGCCGCGAAGTCGTCGCCACCTACAAGGACGGCCTGAACGGCCACGGCGAGGTCTTCGACTACGAGCGCGGCGGCCCCGGGGACATCACCGCCCCCTACTGGCTCACCGACGACAGCATCTCCAGCTCAAGCTGGTGCTACACGAACGGCATCGGCTACTACAGCACCCAGCAGATGCTGCACTCACTGATCGACCGGGTCAGCAAGAACGGCAACATGCTGCTCAACATCGCCCCGATGGCGGACGGCACCATCCCCCAGGCCCAGAAGGACATCCTCCTCGGCATCGGCGACTACCTGCGCCGCTTCGGCGAGTCGGTCTACTCGACCCGGGCCTGGACCACGTACGGCGAAGGCCCCACATATATGGGCGGCGGCGCCTTCACCGCCCCGCAGGTCGGAACGGCACAGGACATCCGCTTCACCCGGAACAAGAACAACACCGTCCTGTACGCCACGGTCCTCGGCTGGCCGGGAAGCACGCTGACCATATCGACGCTCAACTCGGCCCGGATCAACGTCAGTTCCCTCACCTCGGCGAAGCTGCTGAACTCCACCGCCGGCACCTACACGGACCTGCCCACGCCGACGCAGGACTCGACCGGGCTGCACGTGACCCTGCCGTCGTCGGCGCCGTTCTCCGCCCTGGCCTACGTCGTGAAGCTGACCTTCTCCGGCCAGATCCCCGCCGTGCAGCCGCTGTCCGGGGCCGTGGTCTACCAGGACGTCAACTACTCGGGCGGCTCCTCGCGGCTCCAGCTCGGCTCCTACACCGCCGACCAGTTGTCGCTCGCCGGCCTGCCCAGCCGCAGCCTGTCCTCGCTGAAGCCGGCCCCCGGATACCAGATCATCGGCTACTCCGGTGACAACTTCACCGGCACCGCCTGGACCTTCGACGCCGACAACGCCGACCTGCGCGGCACCGGCAACAACGACACCGTCGTATCGATGAAGGTGCAGCTCGCCCCCTCGGCATGGTTCAGGATCACCAACGTCACCGACGGGCTGGTGCTGGACAGCGGCGGGAACGTCCCCAGCGGCTCCAACCTCAAGCAGTGGACCTGGAACGGCAGCACCAACCTGCAGTGGCAGGCCGTAGAACTCGGCAACGGCTACTACAAGCTGGTCAACCGCGCCAACGGCATGGTCGCCGACGGCGGGGGCGCCACCACGAACGGCTCCCCAGCCCTGGAGGCGACCTGGACCGGTGGCAACAGCCAGCAGTGGCAGCTCAAGTACCAGGGCGGCAACAGGTACTGGATCGTCAACCGCGCCACCGGCCTCGTCCTCGACGGCGGCGGCGACGTGCCCTCGGGCTCCGTGACCAAGCAGTGGTCCGGAAACAGCAGTACCAACGTGCAGTGGACCTTCACCAAGGTCTGAGCGGGTGGACGGGTGGAGGCCGGAGCACCGCTCCGGCCCCCGCTGGCGCGCACGCAGGTGTGACCTGCCTCGCAGCATGATTGGCTGGCCCTGGGCAGTGCAACAACACACCGGAGGGCACTCAAGCATGAGCAACGGCCACACCTACGAGTACAAGGTCGTCAGTTTCAGGGAGTCGCTGATCGGTGACGCACTGGACAGCGACAAACTGGAGAAGGTTCTCAACAAGCATGCCGAGGACGGCTGGGGCCTGAGAACTCCTAACAGAGTGACAGGTTGACCAGTCGGCGCCAGCAGATGATGCTGCAGGCCAGGCTGAGGAAGGCTTCGTGGATGTCGTCGCGGATCTCCCAGCGGATGCGCAGTCTGCGGAACCAGTGCAGCAGTGCAAAACTCTGCTCGACCACCCAGCGGTGCACGCCCAGTCCGGAACCGTGCTCGACTTTGCGCCGCGCGATGACCGGGGTGATCCCCAGGGCCCGCACCTGCTTGCGGTACTTGTCGTGGCCGTAGCCGCGGTCGGCGTAGAGCGCGACCGGTCGTTGTCGGGGCCGTCCGCGTCGGCCGCGTAGGGGCGGGACGGCCTGGAGCAGGGGGATGAGCTGGGTGACGTCGTTGCGGTTTCCGCGGTGCTTGAAGAACTGGTTGAAAAGGGACTCACAGTTGCCGGTTCGGTCGAGCGTCGCGACCTCGCCCACGGCTACGTCGCACCCGAAGCCGCATGAGGTGTCACGGGTGCGAGTAGTGAGGCCCGACGTGATACGGACGGTGCGTCAGGCGTCGCTCGCAGCGGTGGCGTAGTCGTCGTAGAAGCCGCGGCCGGTCTTCACGCCGAGGCGGCCGGTGTCGACGTACTCGTGCAGCAGTCGGCGGGGTCCCTCGGGCAGGTGCGGATTCTCCGCGGCGTAGTGGTTTTCGATGTCGAGGACCACGTCCAGGCCGACCTGGTCCATCATCCGGAACACCCCGAGCTTCACGCCGGTGTTCACCTGGAACATCGCGTCGAAATCCTCCGGCGTGGTCACCCCTTCGGCCACGACCTCCAGCGCCTCGCGCTTGATCGCGGCCCAGACCCGGTTGAAGATGAAGCCGGTGCTCTCCCGGCGGGCCTCGAAGGGGTGCACTCCGTAGCGCGGCAGCTCGGCCTTGAGCCGCTCGATGATCGCGGGGTCGGTGGCCCCGTCGCTCATCAGGTCGACCGCGTTCTGCGCCGGCGGCATGTAGAAGTGCATGTTCAGTACCCGCTCCTTGTGCTCCACCTGGTCGACGAACAGGCGGGAGGCGTAGGAGGAGGAGTTGCTGGCCAGGATGGTGTCGGCCGGGGCGATCCGGTCCAGATCGGCGAACAGGCTGCGCTTGAGGTCGAGCCCCTCGGGCACCGCCTCGATGACCAGCCACGCGTCGTCCAGCGCGGCTTCCAGTGTGTCGACGCCGACCACGCGGCCCTCGGTGGCGCCGGGCCGGGAGGCGACCACCTCCGGCAGCTCTGCTGCGACGTAGTCCAGGGCCGCGGTCCGGACGTCGGCTGACAGGTCGTACAGGCGTACCAGCCCACCGTCGGAGGCGAACATCATCGCGATGCGGCGGCCGAGGGTGCCTGCGCCGATCACCGCGACCGGGCGGGCGGCGAGCTGACGAGAAGTGCGGGTCATCACGGGACTCCTTTGTGCACGTTCGGTCCGGCTGGTTGCCCGACACGCGAACTCGATGCAAACTGTACTCAATACGTTTTGTATCGCAAGGAGAGTGGAGCCGTGCGCGAGTCCGAGGTGGCGCGTCAGGCGCTCACGCCGCTGGGGGTACCGGTTTATCCGGTGCGCGCGACCCGGTTCACCGACCGGGAGTACTTCAACATCGTCTACCGCACCGACCCCGATGCCCTGCGCGCAGTCGTGCCCGAGCCACTGACCGTGCCCGAGCCGCTGGTGCGGTTCGAAGTGATGAAAATGGGTGACGTCGAGGGCTTCGGCCCCTACCTGGAGAGCGGGCAGGCGATCGCCGTGGAGTTCGACGGCGAGGTGGGCGAGTACCTGCACGCCATGTATCTGGACAGCTTCGCCGCCACGGCTGCGGGCCGCGAGCTGAGTGCCTACCCGAAGGTGGCCGGCAGCCCGGCACTGTTCACCGACACCGGTGCGCTGGTCGGCACCCTGGACCGCGGCGGCCAGCGGGTGGCCACCGCGACTATGCCCTACAAGCGGCAGCCCCTCGACCTCGATGCGGCCCGGGAGCAGATCACCGTGCCCACCTTCGCGCTCAAGCAGGTGCCCAACGTGTTCACCGGGCAGTTGCGCGCCTCAGACCTGGTCCGCACCGAGATCATCGACATCGTGGTCAAGGAGGCCTGGACCGGGCCCGCCCGCCTGCAGCTGTTCGAGCACGCGATGGCCCCCCTGGCCGATCTGCCGGTGCTCGAGGTCGTCTCCGCCAGCCACATCCTCACCGACCTGACCCTCAGCCCGGTCACCTCCGTGCACGACTACCTGAACAGCGGCTCGCCCCTCAGCCAGGAGGCAGGCTCGCAGCTGCCGACGGAGAGGATGGCCCGATGAATCACCCGACCACCCCCGCGCCCGCACGTCCACCCCGCCAGCGCAAGGCGACCCGCGCGCAGCTGATCGCCGCGGCCGCCGACCTGTTCGCCGAGCATGGCACCACCAACGTCAGCATCGGGGCGATCTGTGAGCGCGCCGGGTTCACCCGCGGCGCGTTCTACTCCAACTTCAAGACCGTCGACGACGTCTTCTTTGCCCTGTACGAACAGCGCAACGACGAGGTTCAGCAGCGACTGGAGGCGCTGACCGCCGACGCGCCGTTTTCTGAGCAGGCTCACTGTTCCCTGGAGTCCGTCGTGGCCACGATATTGCGGGCGCTGCCGATGGATCCGCAGTGGGTTGCGATCCGCACCAGTTTCGCGGGGCAGGCCCAGCACCGGCCAGAGGTCGCGGCCGCACTGCGCGAGCATGCCGAGCAGCTCCGTCGGCATCTCCAGCCGCTGCTGTTGCATGTCCTGGAGCTCACCGGCCGTCGACCGCTGGACTCCGTAGAGGATTTCACCCGGGCCGTCATCACCGCGCACGTCGGCGCGATCACTCAGTCACCACTCCACGACGACCCCGAAGCCGTCCGCGAAGCCGTCGTCCGCGGCATCATTCTCGGCCTGACCACCGAGCAGTGAGCAACAGCACCTCCGCTCAGCTCAGCAGTCCTGGCTGTGGACGTGAGGGCGGGCCACGCTGCGCGGGTCGCGGACGACGCACGCGACAGCCTCTCGATCCGATCGTTCACACGGGCCGGGTGCGCTTCAAAACCCGTTCCGCTCCAGCGGCTCAGCCACCAAGGCGACCGTGCCTGCACGACGCGGGGCCCGTTCAGCCCTTTTAGTAAGCATCAGTCGTTTCGTTCTTCTGGGCTCAGCGCTGCTGAGACATTCAAAACACGAAGGGAAAAGCTGAGGATGAAAGAGATCTCGGGTCAGTGCGACGACCGGTTCGCCGCAGTGAGGAAAGCCTTCGAGCAGGCCCTGGACGAGAGCCAGGGCGGGGCATCGGCGGCGGTGTTCCTGGACGGCGAGCCGGTGGTCGATTTGTGGGGCGGCTACGCCGACCGTGCGCAGACCCGGCCCTGGACCCGCGACACCCTGGTCAACGTCTGGTCGGTCACCAAGACCATGACCAATCTCTGCGCGCTTGTGCTTGCCGACCGCGGGGGGCTGGACCTGTACGCACCCGTGGCGCGGTACTGGCCGGAGTTCGCCGCCGAGGGAAAGGACTCGGTCGAGGTCAGGCATCTGCTGTCCCACACCGCCGGACTGGCGGGCTGGGACGTGCCGCTGGCGGCTCCCGACGAGCTGTATGACTGGGACAGGTGCACCGACCTGCTCGCCGCGCAGAAGCCCTGGTGGCAACCAGGTACCGTCTCCGGCTACCACGCCGTGACCCAGGGCTATCTCGTCGGTGAGGTGGTTCGCCGGATCACCGGGCAGAGCGTGGGGCAGTTCTTCGCCGAGCAGGTGGCCACCCCGCTGGGCGCCGACTTCCACATCGGCCTGCCCGCCGAGGCCGACGATCGTGTCTCGAATGTCTTCAACATCGATGGCCTCTCCTTCCCGCCCGAGCTGGAGGAAACGGGTGCCAAGGTGTTCGGGCGCCCCAACGTGCTGGCCGACCCGGAGCCGTTCGCGGCCACGCGCGCCTGGCGGGCTGCGGAGATTCCTGCCGCCAACGGCCAGGGCAATGCGCGCTCGGTGGCCGCCGTGCACTCGGTGATCGCCTGCGGCGGCGAGGCACGCGGTGTGCGAGTGCTGTCCGAGAAGGGCGTCCAGACCCTCTTCGATCAGCAGTCGGATGGCGCCGACCTGCTCCTGGGAAAGCACGTGAAGTTCGGTATGGGCTGGGGGCTGGGCAACGACGATCTGCCCATGGCCGGGCCTCGTACCTGCTACTGGGGCGGCGCTGGGGGCGGCATGGTCATCGCGGACTGCGACAACCGCCTGACCGTGGCGTTCACCATGAACCACATGAAGATGGGCGGCAGTGACGGCAGCATCAACACCGGCGGCGACGAGCGGTTCCACCGCATTGCAGAAGCCGTCTATCAGGGCCTCGGCCGCCCGTAAACGCCCGCACCGACCACAGCAAGCGTGCTCGACGGATCCGTCGAGCACGTTCCAGACCTAGGACCAACGCACAGCGTGATCTTGAGCTGTGAGCCTCGAACGGGAGCCTCGATCGGGAGATCGCCGCAGGCCGTGAGCATGAAGCAAAGCCGCTCCTCGATGTCCAGCATCGCGGATGGCGCTCTTCCTGTCTTGCGGCCGACACTGCGCAGTACTTGCGGCCAGGCCGAGGCCCCACCTCTGGCCTGGCCCGCTGAACTGCAAGCGGACGGCGAAGGGATGGACGGGCCAACGGCACGAGCGCGCGCCGTTCCGCCCGGGATTCCCTTCGGTACGCCGGGCGAGGTCGTCGGCCAACGTTCCGGCTTCCGCGTCGACGAAGCCCGGGCTGCTGGGGCGTTGGCGCTTGTGCCCTTTGACCATCTCCCGCAGCGGGCGGACCGCTGGAGAGTGTGGCGTCCCCGGCCCGGATGATGGGCTGCACCTACTCGTCCTGGAGGTTCAGCCAGTGCATCGCGTCCAGGGCGATGCCGACATTGGTGCCGTGCCGGTCCAGAGTGACGGGCAGGCGTTCTTCGGCGCGGCGAATGCGTTGCAGGATGGTGTTTCGGTGGGTGAACAGCAGCTCTGCTGTGCGGGATGCGTTGTACCGCTGGTGGATAAACATTCGCAGCGTGTCACGTAGGTCCTGTGGGCCTGTGGCCAACGGGCCGAGAGTCGCGTAGATGAATTCGCGTAGCCGGGCTTCATCTCGGGCCAGCAATATGACGGCGGCGACGTCGTCATAGAAGGCGACCCGGTGCGCGTTGTTGCTCTGCACCAGCCGTTGGGTCTCCACCGCGCGGTCGTGGGTGCGTCGGAACCCGTCCACTCCCTCGTCCAATGAACCGATCGCAAGCCTGACGTCGCGGTGCGGGGCTAGAGCGGTCTCGAGTGCCTCGGCCGAAACTGGGATTCCGGGCGTCAGCCACAGCCACAGCGACGAAGCGCTGGCATGAACGAGCAGCCGGCTTCTGGACTCCGCGATCCGGCTGAGCGCGCTCGCCACCTGCACGAGTGCCGCGCGATCGGCGAACTGTGGTGGCGCCCAGAGGATTACCCCCAGATGTCTGGCTGAGAGCGGGTATCCGAGACTCTGATCAACACCGGTCACAGGAACCGGTGTTCCACCCAGGATGAGATTGACCAGCTCGAGGCGTCTTACGTGCTCGTCGCCCGACAGAGCTGCGCGCTCCTGCTCCAGAATGTCGATCACGGCAGTGACTGTGCGGTCGACCCAGAGCGACAGTGAGCGCGAGGCCCGGTCAAGAGCGGGCTGCAGGACGGCGGTTTCATCGCACAGCGAAAATGCGATCCGCATCAAGATGGACCACATCGCCTGTTGAGCGGCGTAGTTGGAAGCGCGGAAGGTGTCCTCCTCACCCCAGCGATACCCGTCGCGCGAGATGTTGACGATCTGGCTTGTCAGGAGGGGCTCCACGTCCCGCCACGGGTCCTCGTACATCGAGCGTGCCCAATGATGCGAGTAGGCCCGGGTCGCCTCACCGATCGCCTCAGAAATGGAGGGGTCCGATCCGAAGCGGGCATCGATTGCGTTGACAAGTGCGTCCTGGATCGGACCCAAGACGGAGGGATCGGCCAGGAACTCCTTGCACATGGTGCGTAGCAATTTTTCGGAGTCGCCCCGCAAACCGGCGCCATGCATAGCGCTCACACTACCCCTCCTTCCTGTGCCTTGTGCTGTGCACTGTGCACTGTTCTCTCGGTTAATGCTGTGCATCACAACATTGAGTGGCGCCTGTCACAGGTCGACCATGAGTGCGTCGGTGCGCTCGCCGACCCCGCGATCGGACAAAGGCGAACGGCGATGGGAGGGTCAGGTGACTCGTGTGTCAGGGCCCCGGACTGAAGCGCGATTCAGGTCCGGTGATGGCGAGTGTGAAGCAACGATCTTCCGTCCCGCCGTTTCCCACGATCGAGGGGCCCTACCGACCATCGTGCTCACGCACGGAATCTCCGGGGTCAAGAGCCACCCGCGAGTCGAGATCCCCGCGCTGCTCTCCCTCTACCAGGCCGGCCGGTTGAACCTCGACGAGCTGATCACCAACAAGTACCGGTTCGAAGACATCGATCAGGAGTACCAGGACATGAAAGAAGGCAAGAACATTCGCGGCATGGTGAGCTACATGGACGACAACCGTTGAGCGCCCCGGCCTACACCGGCACCCTCGCAGGCGGCCAGGTGCTGGACCGGACGTCCCTGTACATCGGCGGTGAGTGGGTGGCCTCGGCCGGGACCGACCGGATCGAGGTGCTGAACCCGGCCACCGAGGAAGTGATCGCCCAGGTCGTGGCCGGGACACCGGCGGACGTGGATCGCGCGGTGGCCGCTGCGCGCCGGGCGCTGCCGGCCTGGTCGGTCCGGCCGCCGGGCGAGCGGGCGGACTACCTGGAGAAAGCCCACGAGGCGCTGGTGGCCCGGACCGACGAGATCGCGGCGCTGATCTCCCGGGACATGGGGATGCCGCTGCAGGCCGCCGCATCCGTACAGGTCGGTCTGCCTGCCTTCAACCTGGCGAACTTCGCCCGGCTGGCCCGGAGTTTCACGTTCGACGGCTCCGAGGTCGGCAACTCCCTGATCGTGCGGGAACCGATCGGTGTGGTCGGCTGCATCACCCCCTGGAACTTCCCGCTGCACCAGATCGTGCTGAAGGTGGCGGCTGCGCTCGCGGCCGGCTGCACGGTGGTGGTCAAGCCGACCGAGGTGGCTCCGCTGGCGGGTCATGCGCTGGCCTCGATCTTCGACGACGTCGGCCTGCCGGCCGGGGTTTTCAACCTGCTCAGCGGGTTCGGCCCGGTGGTCGGCGAGGCGCTGGCGGCGCATCCCGGGGTCGACATGGTGTCGTTCACCGGCTCCACCCGGGCCGGGAAGCGGGTCGCGGTGGTGGCGGCCGAGACGGTCAAGCGGGTCGCTCTGGAGCTCGGCGGGAAGTCGGCCAACGTGCTGCTCGACGATGCCGACTTCGAGCGGGCGGTAGCCGACGGTCTGGCCAAGTGTTACGTCAATTCCGGTCAGACCTGCTCGGCGCTGACCCGGATGCTGGTGCCGGTCGGCCGGCTGGCCGAGGCGGAGCAGATCGCCGCCCGGGTGGCCGGCGAGTACCGGCACGGCGATCCGTCCGACCCGGGGACCCGGCTGGGGCCGCTGGTCAGTTCGGCCCAGCTGGAGCGAGTCCGGTCGTACATCCAGAAGGGTATTGACGAGGGCGCAACCCTGGTCGTCGGCGGGGTGGAGAGCGGGCGCGACCCTGCCGACCTGGGCCGGGGGTACTACGTGCCGGCCACCGTGTTCTCCGGCGTCACCGCGGAAATGACGATCGCCCGCGAGGAGATCTTCGGCCCGGTCCTGTCGATCATGCCGTACCAGGATGAGGACGACGCCGTCCGGATCGCCAATGACACCGAGTACGGCCTGGCCGGCGGGGTCTGGTCGGCCGATCCGGAACGAGCGCTGCGGGTGGCCCGGCGTCTGCGGGCCGGTCAGATCGAGGTGAACGGGGGCGCGTACAACCCGGGCGCGCCGTTCGGCGGGTACAAGCAGTCCGGCGTCGGCCGGGAGGGCGGCGTCCAGGGGCTGGAGGAGTTTCTGGAGACCAAGGCGATCCAGCGCTGATGCGTGACGACATCACCAGACCCGATTCAGGAACCCGAGGAGGACACGTGACCACCAGGGAGAAACCGCGCAAGTGGATCAACGCCGAGATCGAGGCGCTCGACCCGGACGTCGACCACGCCCGGATCTGGCAGCTCGGCAACGCCTACCGGACCAGCCCGATGATCCTCAACATGGCGGTGTGCCAGGGCTTCCTGCGGCTCGTCGGGCCGGGCAGCGGCGCACGCACACTCGTCCGCGGCGGCAAGGGCAAGGTCGTCCTGCACCAGCAGCGTCGTATAGAGGGCACAATGCACGCGGTGTGGACCTGGTACCTCGGCGAGGGTGCGCACGACCCGACCGTGCGTGAGTCCGTCGAACGGGTCAACCGGCAGCACGACGCCTGGGCGGGGAAGTACCCCGACGCGATCCTGGACGTACGCCAGTACACGTACACGATCTGCATCCTCGCCGCCGAGCCGCACCGGGTGATGCAGCGGCTCGGTCTGCCCGGCTTCAGCGCCAACGAGCAGCGGGCCGCCTACCGGCACTGGTCGCAGATCGCCGGGCTGTTCCGTATCGGTTCGGACCAGGGTGTTCCGTTGCCGGCGGACTTCGACGGAATGCTCGCCTTCCTCGCCGACTTCGAGCGCAACGACTACTCGACCGCTCCGGAGAGCAACGTCGTCGCCGAGGCGATGCTGCAGCAGTTCTGCGACCGCTGGTTCCCCCGCCCGTTGCACGGGCTCGGTCGTGCCCTCGTGCTGTCCCTTGCCACCCCGGACCTGCTCGCCGTCCACGGGCTCAAGGGCCCGCGGCCGCTCGTGGTCCGGACCCTGCGGCGGGCACTGCGCACGCTCATCACCGTCCAGGTCCGGTGGGCGCCCGACCCGGTCGAGGTGGCGCCGATCCGCGCCGCGTTCGCCGAGCCCCGCCCGGAGACCCCGATGGGCGGCCGGCTGAAGGCCGCGCTGTCGGGCATGAGGGAACAACGGCCCGTGCCGGACGGGTCGACGAGTACGGACGCCTGACGTGTCGGCCGGGACCGGTGCACGGTCGTCGGGATCCTCGCCCCGTCCGCACCGGGTCCCGAACTCGGCCCCGCGGCGGTCGTCGGCCGGCCACCGTCCCCGCCGGGCGGTCGCGGGCGGCCTCGCCTCGACCCTTGTGAGGGGCCGCGACCGGCCTCTACCCGGCGGTCCGTGCTGCCGGGGTCGCTCCGACCGAGGCGCTGGCGACGCCGTCAGCCGACACCGCGCGGCCCGCCGCCTCACCCACCGGTTCGTTGCGAAGGCTTACGCCGTGCTGACGTCACCGTTCACCACTCGGGTGGCGTCCGTGATCGTGCTGACCTCATGCCGACGGATCTTCCGCAGCAGCCGGATCAGAGTGCTGCGCTCGCGGGCGGTCAGGGCTCGGGCCCATTCGGCCTCGCGGGCGTTGTTGCGTGCGAAGAGCTCACCGACCACGTCGTGTCCGTAGTCGGTGAGCTGGATGGTGACGGACCGGCCGTCCTTGTCCGACCTGCTGCGCTGGATGAGTCCCTTGCGTTCCAGGGTGTTGAGCACCGCCGAAACGCTGGCCTGGGAGACGTTGGTCAGCCGGGCGAGCTGCAGCGGGGTCAGTTCGCCGACCGTCTTGACCGCGAACAGGGCACGAAAGCCCGCCCAGGTGAGGCCGGCCGGGCGCTGGACGCTGACCTCGAAGTCCTGCTGGAGTCGTTCAGCCGCTCTTACCAGTCCGAAGATCATGAGCATGGCGTCGATGTCCGCGTCCGGCGCGAAGGATCGTGCGGCCTCGGCGGCCTGGGCGTCGGCCTCGGCGGGATCGCCGGGGATCGGGAGCTGGGACTGGCTCGGCTGCATGAAGGGACTCTGTCCTCACCATTAGGAGAAGTTACTGAGAGGTCTCAGCGTATAGCCGGCTCGCCGCACATCCTGCCCGGTTACGACGCGGTGGCCCCCGCGTCCACAGGCAGAGCGGTCCCCGTCACGAAGGAGGACGCGTCGGAGCAGAGCCAGAGCACGGCATCGGCGATCTCCTCCGGTTCGGCGAACCGCTTGATCACCTGGGGGGCTACGGCCTGCGCCTGGAGTTCGGGCGGCAGAGCGGCGGTCATGTCGGTGCGGACCGCCGCCGGGCAGACCGCGTTGACCCGGATGTTGCGGTCCGCGCACTCGATGGCGGCGGTCTTGGTCAGACCGATTACGGCATGCTTGCTCGCGGAGTAGGCGGCGCCCTGCGGAAGGCCGATGAGCCCGGCGAGCGACGCGGTGTTGACGATCGCACCGCCACCCGACGCGGCCATGAGAGGGATCTGCGCCCGCAGACCGTGCCAGACCCCTTTCAGGTTCACGGCGAGGCAACGGTCGAAGGCCGCCTCGTCGGTGTCGGTGACGCTGCCCTGCACGGCGATACCCGCGTTGTTGTGCGCGAAGTCCAGCCGCCCGTACGTCTCTGCCACGGTCGCCGCGAGTGCGGTGCACTCGTCGGCCTCGGTGACGTCGCACGCGACGAACACTGCCCGCCCGCCGGCCTGCTCGACCAGCCGCACGGTCTCCAGTCCGGCGGCGCGTCGGCTGCCCAGATCGGCGACGACGACCGCTGCCCCGGCGCGCCCGAAGGCCACGGCGGCGGCTCGTCCGATGCCGCCTGCCGCGCCGGTGACCAGCCCGGCCTTGCCCTTCATTGTGATCTCCATACCTCCGAGACTAGCTCGATGTCTCAGTAATTCACACCCGCGCAGTACCTAGACCTCTAATTAATTGGTTGCTACGTTGAGGCCGCTTCAGAGTGAGAGGAGCGCACCGTGCGCCTCATTCCGGCCGTCGTGCCGCGACTGGACGTCCTGAACGTCCCGCGCGAGGCAGAGCGCCAGCTCGGCCTCGCGACCGATCCCCGTCAACGGGCGATCCTGACCAACTTCCGCCGCCACGCCATGCTGGAGGTGTCCGGCCGGTGGCCGGAGATCCTCGACCCGGATCTGACCGTGCCCCACCCCGTCTACCGCATCGCCGAAGGCGACAACACCGCCGTCTTCGACGGCCATGACGCCGTCGCCGACTTCTACCGCACGATGACCGAAGCCGGACTGAACGTGCTCGTCCCGCTCACCGAGCGCATCGCGGTCGCGGACTGGGGACTGGCCATCGAGTCACTACTGGGGCAGATCGTCCCGGGTGCGCTGATGAAGCCCGCGATGGGCGAGGACGTCGACGACCTCGACGCCCACTACCTCGTCACCCACAAAGTGGCCAACATCTGGCCCTATGACGAGGCCGTCAAGCTGCTCGGCGAACACGTCTACATCGACCGCGCCTCACGCGAGGTCCACCGCATGGATCCAGCGGACGTCGTCACGCCGCAGCAGGCCGCTGACCTGCTGGCACCGTTGCTCGACCCACCTATTGACGTGGGTGTGACCCCGGCGTAGCTTCCAGAAATCGGTTAGATCTCTCAGTATTTTTCTGCACCTCGCGGGTCCGAGCCGGCCCGCATGTCCGGGAGGCCCGACGTGCCTTTCCAGCCACCTTCCAACACCGCCGTCCGCCCGCTCCCCGACGCCGCCGCCGAGGCCTTTGTCGAGGCGCTCGGCACGGACGCGGTCCTCACCGCCCCCGGAACCGTCGACGACTTCCGGGACCCCTTCTCCCACCCGGGCTGGAGCGACCACACCGCGGCCGCCGTCGTCATGCCGGCCACCGTCGAAGAGGTCCAGGCGGTCGTCCGCATCGCCGACGAGCACCGCGTCCCGCTGTGGACCTTCTCCCAGGGCCGCAACAACGCCTACGGCGGACCCGCCCCCCGCGTCCCCGGATCAGTGCAGGTCAGCCTGCGCCGCATGAACCGAGTCCTCGAAGTGAACGAGGAACTGGCCTACGCGGTCGTCGAGCCCGGTGTGCGCTTCTTCGACCTGTACGACCACCTGCGCGCCGGCGGTCACAAGGTCTGGTCCTCCGCCCCCGACCTCGGCTGGGGCAGCGTCATCGGCAACGCCCTCGACCACGGGATCGGATACACCGTCGACGGCGACCACGCCGCCCGGCTGTGCGGCCTGGAGGTCGTCCTGCCCGACGGGAGTCTGCTGCGCACCGGTATGGGCGCGATGTCCGGCAACCGTGCCTGGCACGCCTACCCCCGTGGCTTCGGTCCCACGGCCGACGGTCTGTTCAAGCAGTCCGGACTCTCCATCGTCACCCGGGCGGGAGTGTGGTTGATGCCCGAGCCGGAGTGCTATCTCTCCGGCGGCGTCCAGGTGCCCCGCAAGGAGGACCTGCCCATCCTCATCGACGCACTTCGCCCCCTCCTGCTGGACCGCACCATCCAGAACCACCCCGCCATCGGCCATCCGCTCTTCATCGCCTCCGTCATGGACGGCGCACCCACCCGTGCCGAGGTGTACGACGGTCCCGGCCCCGTACCCGAGGAGGCGGTTCTCCGGCTCGCCCGGCAAATGGGCCTCGGCCGCTGGAACATGCGCTTCGCGCTGTACGGCACCGAGGGCATCGTCGACGCCCGCCTCGCCCGGATCAGGAAGGCACTGTCGGTCATCCCCGGCGTCCACATCGTCGGCGAGAAGTTCGCCGGACACGCCGTACACGACACCGCCCGAGATCAGAACGCCCAGGTCCAGGCGGGCATCCCCAGCCTGGACCTGATGCGGGCACTGTCCTGGTACAGCGGCGAGGGAGGCGGCCATCTCGACTTCTCCACCGTCTCACCCCTGCGCGGGCAGGACGTCGTACGGGTGCATGCCCTGCTGGACGACCAGCTGAGCGGCAGCGGGCTGGACTACGACCCCGCCATGATCCTTGGCCAGCGGCACATCACCAACGTCGCCCAGCTCTACTTCAACCCCTGCGACGAGAAGCAGACCGGCGACGCTTACCGGCTCTACCCCGAACTGGTCCGCGCCCTCGCCGGGGCCGGCTACGGCGTCTACCGCACGCACGTCGACTTCATGGACGCCGTCGCCGACACCTTCGACTTCGGCGATCACGCGCTGCGCCGCTTCAACGAACGGCTCAAGGACGCGCTCGACCCACACGGCATTCTCTCCCCCGGCAAGCAGGGCATCTGGCCTTCCGGACTGCGCCACCTGCGCGACGTTTCGCCCAGCCGCTGACCCGCTTCCGCCCGCGCGCGGCCCCTCTCCCTTCCCCTTTGCCCCAGCCGACCACCATGAGCAACGGAGCCCATTGTGAAGACCAACGGCCATCGCCCGCACAGATTTACGAGCACCCGCGTGCTCACCGTCGCCGCCTGCGCCCCCCTCCTGGCCCTGCTGGCCACCGGCTGCGCCTCCACCGGCACCGACGCCGCCGCGGCCTCCTCCGCGAAGCCGTCCAAGGCCTCCAAGTGCGGCCTCGGCAACGGCAAGACGGCCACCGGGCCGGCCATCAAGCTCGGTGCCATCGTCTCCGACACCCCCGGGCTGAGCTTCACCGACGTCACCGACATGGCGAACGCGTACTTCTCCTGCGTCAACGCCAACGGCGGCATCAACGGCCGCCCCGTGAAACTCGTCGTGGAAAAGGACGCGCTCGACCCGCAGCTGACCGCGTCCCTGGCGACCAAGCTGATCGACACCGAGAAGATCGTCGGCTTCACCGCCAGCAGCAGCGTCCTGGACTGCTCGGTCAACGCCAAGACCTACGAGAAGAAGGCCGTCTACGGCATCGACGCGGGCCTCGCCCTCGACTGCTTCAACACCCCCGCCATCGCGCCGGTCAACGTCGGCGCAAGTTACAGCGCGCTGGCCACCGCCCAGTACCTGCTCGACAAGGGCGCCAAGAAGCTGGTCGTCTTCACCAGCAACACACCCGGCTCCAACGCCATCAACGCCAGCATCAAGGAGCTCGGCAAGAAGGCCGGCGTCCCGGTCACCGCCTGGGTGGAGAACGTCCCGGTCGCCGACGCCAACGGGCTCGCGCTCAAGGCCGCCCAGGCCGCGGGCGCCGGCGGCGGTGTCGTGGTGAACCTCAACGCGGGTGAGGCTCTGAAGGTGTTCAAGGCAATCGAGCAGCAGGGACTGATCGACCAGGCCATATGGGGCTGCCCGGCGGGCTGCAACGACCAGTCCATGCTCCAGCAACTGGGCACCGCCTGGGACGGCAAGCTCGGTGTCAACGCCGAGATGAACCTGGCCAGCTCGCCCGGTCCGGACAACCAGCTCTATCTCCAGCTGCGCCGGAAGTACGCCCCGAAGACCCAGCTCGGAAACTTCGGCCAGCTCGGCTTCACCGCCGCACGGATCGCCGTCCAGGCGCTGCTGAGCATCAAGTCCGGCGACTACACCACCGCCACCGTGGGCGCGGCGTTCAAGGGTGTCAAGGACTACCGGTCCGACCTGTACTGCAAGCCCTGGTACTTCGGCACCCAGGCGTTCCACACCGCCAACAACACCACCCGGACCATCACTCCGAAGAGCGGTCAGTGGACGCAGACCCAGGACTGCTCCGAGATGCCCGCCCTCCCGAACAACAACTTCGCCAAGATCCGCGCATACGAGAAGCAGATCGGTCTCGGCTGACCGCCGGCGGCTGATCGGAACCGGACGTCTCCCATGCCAAGCCTTCTGCCCTTCCTCGTTCTCGGACTGGCTCTCGGTGGTGTGTTCTCGCTCTCCGGCGTCGGCATCGTGGTCCTGTACCGCACCACCGGAGTGCTCTATCTGGCGGGCGGAGCGGTCGGCGCCGTCGGTGCCTTCACCGCCTGCTCCCTGGCCACCACCGCGGGCCTGCCCGTCTGGCCCGCGGCCGCACTCGGCGTGGCGCTGTCGGCGGCGATCACCCTGGTGTACGGCCTGCTCCTCGGTCCCCGGCTCGCCCAGCGCGAACCGCTGGTCAAGGCCGCGGCCACGCTCGGTCTGACGCTCGTCCTGCTGGGCACCATGTCCTGGATCTGGGGCGCGCAGACCTACTCCCTCTCCCTGCCCACGACCGCCTGGGGCATCGTCCTCGGCACCGTGCACGTCAACGGCACCCAGCTGATCAGCCTGGCGCTCGGCCTGCTGCTCACCGCCGTCACCGCGCAGTTCCTGGACCGCACGGCGCTGGGCACGGCGATGCGCGCGCTGGCCGACGACCGCGAGAGCAGCGCGCTGCTGGGCGTACCGGTGCGCCGGGTGGAGGCGGCCGCCTGGCTGGGTTCCGGCGTCGTCTTCGGCGTGGCGGGGATCGTGCTGTCCAACCTGGTCGGCCTCGACATCAACGGTCTGACGTTCCTGATCATCTCCGGGCTGGCCGCCGCCCTCGTCGGCCGGCTGGAGTCGCTGTGGACCACGCTGGCTGCCGGCCTCGTCATCGGGGTCGCCCAGTCCCTGCTCACTCCCGTGGCGAGCCTGTCCTCCTACCGATCCATGACGCCGTTCCTGGTGGCAATAGCGGTCGTACTGGTCATGGCCGTCCGCCGCCCGTCACAGACAAGGGTCTGACGAATGAACGTCCTCGAAGACGCGCACCGCACCACCGCACCGGACCATGCGCGGCACCCGACGGCGGCCATCGGGCACAGGCTGCGGCAGCCCCTGTCGGCGGCGGCCTGGCCGGCCGCTGTGGCGGCGGCCGCGCTCCTGCTGCCGCTGTTCACCAGCCCGTACTGGATCCAGGTCCTCACCGCCGCGGCGGTGTTCTCGGTCGCGGCCCTGGGTCTGAGCGTGCTGTACGGGCGGGTCGGACTGATCTCACTGGGCCAGATCGCGATGCTCGCAGCCGGCGGCTGGACCGCGGAACGGCTGGGCCAGACCGGCACGTTGCCGTTCTGGCTGGTACTGCTGGCCACCGGCGTAGTGACCGGCCTGATCGGAATCGTCATCGGACTCCCCGCCCTGCGGCTGTCCGGCCTGTACCTGGCCCTGATCACCCTCATGCTGGCCGCTGCGATCACCATCGTGCTGACCAACACCAACTTCCCCAACGGCGGACCCGGCTTCCTCGGCTACGACCCCGTGAAATCCGGCACCGTGCCGCTGCCCCGGCCCGCCGTCGCCGCCGGCGACACCGCGTACTTCCGCTACACAGTCGTGGTCTGTGTCCTGATGTTCCTGCTGGCCATCGCCCATACCCGGGGCAGGCCGGGCAGGGCCTGGGCGGCGATCCGGCAGAGCGAGCACGCGGCGGTGGCCGCCGGGATCAACGTCACCCTGTACAAGCTGTGGGCCTTCGCCCTGGCGTGCTTCATGACCGGTGTGGCCGGGGCCCTGCTGGCGGCCAGCGCGGGCGGGCTGACGGTCTACCAGTTCCCCCCGCAGGAGTCGATCACTCTGCTGGCCGCCCTGCTGATGGCGGGCATGTACCACTTCGCCGGAGCCGTCGTGGCAGGGCTGATGCTGAAGGCGATGCCCGCCCTGCTCGACACCTGGGGGGTCAGCGGCAACGTCCTGCTGATCGTCTTCGGGGTCGGCCTCGTGCAGACACTGGTCACCTCACCGGAGGGCATCGCCGGCCAGATGAGCCGGGATCTGGCCCGGCTGGGCGCCCGGGTCCGGATGCGGAGGACCACGTCATGATCGAGATCAGGGAGCTGACCGTACGCTTCGGCGGCGTCACCCCCATCCAGGCCATGGATCTGACGCTGCCCGGCAGCGCCTGCGGCCTGATCGGCCCCAACGGCGCCGGCAAGACCACCTTCTTCAACGTACTCAGCGGCTTCGTCACCCCGGCGACCGGCCGCGTCCTGGCATTCGGTGACGACCTGCTGGCCCTGCCGGGCCACCGCCGAGCCCGCTGGGGGCTGCGCCGCACTTTCCAGACCGAGCAGGCGATCGAGCAACTGTCGGTGTACGACAACGTGGCCATGGTCCACGAGCACACCGGGGGCCACCGCCGCGACCGCCACCGCGACGTGCTCACCGCCCTGGACTTCGTCGGCCTTTCCGTCAGCCCCACGGCCCCGGTCGGCGCCCTGGGCGCGGGGGAACGACGGCTGGTCGAGCTCGCCCGTGCGGTCGTCGGCCGCCCCCGCGTGGTCCTGCTCGACGAGCCCGCCGCGGGGCTGCCGGACGAGGAGACGGGCCGGATCGGTGCCGTGATCCGCCGCATCCCGGCGGAGCTGGACGCCATGACCGTACTGGTCGACCACGACATGAGCCTGGTGTCTGCCTGCTGCGACGTCACCGCCGTGCTCGACTTCGGCCGGCTCATCGCCGCCGGTCCCACCCAGGAGGTCCTGCGCGACGAGCATGTCGTGCGGGCCTACCTCGGTACCGAGGAGGTCGCATGACCGTCACCACCGCGCCCGCGCTGCACGTCGAAGAGCTCCGTGTCGCACGCGGCACCCGCACCGTGCTGCACGACGTACGTCTCGACATCCCCGCCGGAGAGGTCACCGCTCTCCTCGGCCCCAACGGCGCGGGCAAGTCCACCCTGGTCCTCGCGCTCGGCGGCATCCTGCGCCCCACCGGCGGGCGCCTCCTGCTCGGCGAGCGCGAGCTGACGGGACGCCGACCCGAGAAGGTGCGGGCGGCCGGGGTGGCAGTCGTACCCGAAGGACGGCGGCTGCTGCCCAGCCTGACCGTCCGTGACAACCTGCACGCCGCGGTCTACTCCCTCGGCCGCGAGGCCCGCCGGACCGGAGTCGAGTACGCGCTGGAGCTCTTCCCCGAGCTGAGGCAACGCTGGTACACCCCCGCCCGTGCCCTGTCCGGCGGGCAGCAGCAGATGGTCGTCCTGGCCCAGGCACTCGCCTCCCGGCCGTCCGTGCTGGTCGTGGACGAGCTGTCGCTGGGCCTGGCGCCGGTCGTGGTGAAGCGTCTGATGCCGGTCCTGGCCGACGTCGCCGCCGCCGGCACGGCCGTCCTGCTCATCGAGCAGTTCGCACACGTCGCCCTCGCCCTGGCCACCACCGCCCACATCCTGGAAGGCGGCCGCATCCGCTTCAGCGGCACGGCACAGGAGCTCAAGGACAACCCCGAGAAGCTGAGCGCCGCGTACCTGCTGCGCACGAATGCCGAGGACTCCCCGTCATGACCCGACCGCCCCTCTCCGCCGACGCTCTGGCCGCTCTCTCCGCCGCCCTCGGCCCGGAGCATGTCCTGCACCGCCCCGAGGACCTGCTGCCGTACCGCGATCCCTACGCCCACGCCTCCTGGCAGGAGCACATCCCCTCCGCTGTCGTCTCGCCCGCCACCGTCGAGGAGGTCCAGGCCGTCGTCCGGATCGCCGGCGAACACAGCCTGCCGCTGTGGACGTTCTCCCAGGGCCGCAACAACGGATACGGCGGTCCGGCCCCGGCCACCACCGGCTCGGTCTCGGTCAGCCTGCGTCGCATGAACCGCATCCTGGAACTGGACGAAGACCTCGCGTACTGCGTGGTCGAGCCCGGTGTGCGCTTCTTCGACCTCTTCGAGGAGATCCGGCGGCGCGGCCTCGCCCTGTGGCCCTCCATCCCCGACCTCGGCTGGGGCAGCGTCATCGGCAACTGCCTCGATCACGGCGTCGGCTTCACCCCGCTCGGCGACCACCCCGGCCGCCAGAGCGGCATGGAGGTCGTCCTCGCTGACGGCTCCCTGCTGCGTACCGGCATGGGCGCCATGGAGGGCAACCCGTCCTGGCCCGTCCGCAAGCCCGGCTTCGGTCCGTCGGCCGACGGGATGTTCATGCAGTCCAACTACGGCATCGTCACCAAGATGGGCTGCTGGCTCGTACCGCAGCCCGAGGTGTACATGTCCTGCGACGTGCGGGTCGATCGCGAGGAGGACATCGCCGCCCTCGTCGACACCGTCCGCCCGCTGCTCCTGGACCGCACCATCCCCAACTACCCCATCGCGTACAACACGATGCTCGTCGGCGGCGCGCTCAGCGGTGTCCGCCGCGAGTACTGGTACCGGGGAGAGGGCGCGCTTCCGGAGGAGGCCATCGACCGTATAGCCCGCGAGACGGACACGGGCCGCTGGTACATGCGCTTCGCCCTGTACGGCCACGCGGAAATCGTGGAGCAGCAGTACGACATCTGCCGCCGCGCCTTCGAGGCCATCCCCGGCGCCCGCCTCACCGCTCGCGCATACGACGGCGCCACCGCCGTCGACCGGCTCACGGCGCCCGTCGAACCCATCCCGGACGGCCCGGCCGCCGCCCTGCCGCGCATCCGGCACCAGTCCGACACCACCCAGGCCGGCGTCCCCACGCTCGACCTGTTGGACAACCTCAGCTGGGACGAACACGGCGTGGGCGGCCACCTCGACTACTCCCCCGTCGCCCCGCTCACCGGCGAGGAGGCGCTGGAGCAGAACCGCTGGCTGCGCTCCGCCCTCGCGGCAGAAGGCCTGGACTACGCCACCTCCCTGATGCTCACCCCGCGCGCCTTCGTCAACATCACCTCGTTGTGGTTCAACACGGCCGACGCGGCGCAGACCCGGCACGCGTACGACGTGATCGGCCGGCTCATCCCGGAAGGCGCCCGCCGCGGCTACGGCGTCTACCGCACACACCTGCGCCACATGGACGCTGTCGCCGACACCTTCGACTTCGGCGGCCACGCCCAGCGCCGCTTCAACGAAGCCGTCAAGGACTGCCTCGACCCGCAGGGCATCTTCTCGCCCGGCAAGCAGGGGATCAGGGGGCGGGCGCTGCGCTGAGAAGCCGTTGTCGTACCGAACTTAATGGGTGTGTTTCCGCAGTTCAGGCATGATGTCGGTGTTGGCGAGGCAGGCTCGGCGGGTCGGGTTGCCTCGTGGGTGAAGGCGCCAAGATGGCGTCGGTCGTGGGTCTGCTGGAGGAGCGGGAGCTGGCCGCGCGTGAGGGGGTGGAGGGGCTGCGGGAGGAAGCAGACCGGGTGCTCGCCGCACTCGCCGAGGCGGAGACGGACTGGCAGGAATGGCTGATCACGCGTCAGCGGGTCGGTGAGGTCCTGTCCGCGCCGAGGCCCGTGGAAGCCCGGACTCGAGGGCCCAGCACCGGCCGAGGAACCTTGCGTGTCGGAGTCGGTGTCCGTCCCGGACGCGCCCGCCGCCGTGCCGTCGCGGGTGGCTCGTGCGGGTTCGGTCGTCCCGGTGTGGCGGCCCGCGTTGTCGGCGGAAACGTACTGGCCCTGGACTACCGGCGCATCCTGTCCGTGCTGGCCGAACGCCGGTCAGACAGGCACAGGGTGATGACGTGTCAGGAGATCGTCGCCGCACTGGGGCTGGCGCCGGTCCCGGCCAGTGTGGAGGGCGTGCGCTCGAAGATGAAGCGGCTGGCGGATCGGAGCTGGGTCGTCGATCCGACCCCGGTCCGGTTCACGCTCGCCGCCGGGCGCGGCGGTGACCAGCACGGCCAGCAGCAGGCCGAGGCATCCGCGTGAGGACGCCGGCACCGTGGCCGCCGCGCGCAGGGACTGCGCGTCGATCACCGCGGCGGTCGGCTCCGGGTCGCGGCCGGCGTCCTCGCGGACCATGCCCCGCAGCCGGTCGTGGAACTCAGCCAGCAGGCCCCGCGCGCGCCACCGCCGCGCGAAGGCGTAGACCCGGTCCCAGGCGGGGAAGTCCGCCGGCATCGCCCACCACTTGATGCCGTTGTCGACCAGGGAGCGCACGGCGTCCGACATCTGCCGGTGGCAGTAGCCCTCCGGCTGCCCGCCCCGTCCCTGCAGCCAGGGCGGCACGGGCATCGCGTCCCGTACGATGACCCACTCGGTGTCCGTCATGTCCAAGTCGTAGCCGCGCGCACGGTCCGGACGGTTGCCCGCATTCCCGAACGGGTGAGCGAGGCAATCACACGACCGGGTAGCCGAGTTGGACGACACGGGCATAGGAACGCAAGACTGCGACACAGGGCCTCCTGGCCGGCTCGTTTGGACTTCGACAATCCCGAGCTGGACAGGAGGCCTGCCTTCATGCGCGAACCGGCTGGAGAGCACCCGACCGAGTCACCTCAATCGAACCGATGCCCACCACTAGGCCGCCTCGGGAAGCGGGAAGCTGCGGCGCATCAGGGCGTCGAAGGCGGCGTCGGGGAGCAGGCGCTTGGCCAGCATGGTGGCGCGGGCGAGCGCGCCGATCGCGTACCGGGCGCGGGGCTTGGCGGTGGTGGCGGCGCGGACGATCACCTTGGTGGCGGCCTCGGCGGGGACGGCGCCGCTGCGGCGGGTGAAGGCGTGGTTGGCGTACATGTCGGCGAGCTTGGCGCGGAAGCCGGCGTACGGGTCGGCGGCGTCCGTGGCGGGAGCCATGGTGCCGACCGCTGTGCCGCTGAACTCGGTGATGGTGGGCCCGGGTTGGACGACGACGACCTCGATGCCGAAAGGCGCGACCTCCAGGCGCAGCGAGTCGCTGATCGCCTCCACGGCGTGCTTGCTGGCGTGGTAGAAGGCACCGCCGGGAGGGGAGAAGCGGCCGGCCATGGAGGAGAGGTTGATGATCCGGCCGTGCCCGGCGCGGCGCATGCCCGGCAGCACCAGTTGGGCCATCCGGACCAGGCCGAAGACGTTGGTGTCGAACTGGGCGCGGACCTCGGCCGGGGTGGCGGACTCCACGGGCAGGTGCAGCCCGAATCCTGCATTGTTGATCAGGATGTCGACGCTGCCGTGCTCGGCCTCGACGGCGGCCACCGCGTCGGCCATCGACTGCTCGTCGGTGACGTCGAGCGGCAGGGTGGACATGCCGAGCGCGGCCAGGTCGGCCAGGGTCTCGGGGCGGCGAGCGGTGGCGTACACGCGGTGGCCGAGCCGGTGCAGGGCCAGCGCGGCCTGCCGGCCCATGCCGGAGGAGCAGCCGGTGATCAGGATGGTCCGGGTCGGGGTCATGGGGTGGCCTTTCGGTGCAGGAGGTCCCAGATGCGGCTTTGGCGCGGTCCAGGTCATCGGTGGGGAGGGAGTCGAGGCCGCCGGGGCGGGCGAGTTTCATCCTAAGCTAAGTTTGCAGCGGACTGCAACATTGCGGTGGGCTGTAACTTGCGAGCATTCTGAGAGCAAGGTCTGCGGGAGCGCGGTAAGGCAAGGCGCAGCGAGGCGGTCATCCGTGCCGCCTTCGAGTTGTTCGCCGAGCAGGGCTACGACGCCACG